>NZ_NPKS01000077.1:0-3935 GCF_008329595.1 Methylobacterium sp. P1-11 | reverse complement strand
CAAAGGGTCGATCCAAACGGTGGAGCGCCTATTCTCGCAAA
The DNA here is from genome assembly GCF_008329595.1 of Methylobacterium sp. P1-11. Lineage (NCBI taxonomy): Bacteria > Pseudomonadati > Pseudomonadota > Alphaproteobacteria > Hyphomicrobiales > Methylobacteriaceae > Methylobacterium > Methylobacterium sp. P1-11. The sequence goes on along the minus strand of NZ_NPKS01000077.1, from coordinate 3,894 downwards.
ATTGGGGCGGCACCCCAGCACAAAGCCGATTCTCGGCGTTTTGACACGGCCTGGACCCATTGCAGAAGGCCGAAAGGTCCGCTTCCAGGCAGTCCGGTGGGCTGACTTTGGCAGCTCCTGGCCGAAAACGGTAGCTTGCGGCCAGCGGAATCGGAGAAGGCTGTCGGGGGGGCAGTGGGTTGCCCTAGCCGCGAGAGCGGACGGTTAGATTCACGGCTGGCAAAATCGCTAGCAGCACATCCGAGATCTGAGGGCTCCGCGCTGGAACCCTAAGGTGGATCTGCAATTAACATACAGCAAAAACCCTGGAGGAACGTCTGATGAAGGTTTCACGCTTAGCCGGCGCATTTGCGCTTTTTGCTTTCACTGCAGGCTCGGCTGTTGCAGCTCCGTGCAACACCGGCGCAACGAAGGCCAAGTCGCCGGACCAGCAGGCATCGAATCCGAAGAGCTCCGATGTCGATAAGTCGAGCCAAAACTTGGCCGGTGGGCAGCAGCCTGCTTCGCCCGGCACCGTTGGCGCTATGAACAACGTGGGCGCAAACCAGAGCACGGGCCAGCAGGCATCGAACACGCCCGCCAAGTCGAACGATACGGATCCGGCGGCCAAGAACCTCGCTGGCGGCCAGCAGCCAGCCTCGCCTGGAACGGTCGGAGCGATGAACAACGCCGCGTCGGCTTCACAGACGACGGGCAAGAGCGGCGACGACTGCTGATCTTTGTTATTGCTGCCTCTGACTTGGAAAGCCCGCCCAGCCCTGCTGAGGCGGGCTTTCTCATGCCCGCAGCTCTCCCAGCGCGAGAAAGCCGGCCAATGCGGCAGGTGGATGAACCACCCGGTACATTGACCGGCTCCCGGAAAACGTTCTGGAGAACGGAGCCCGTGGGCTCGAAGGGGGAACAGCTCGCCGTGCCGAAGGTTCAGCTGCCTCGTAGCTGGCAGTAACAGTGTCGGCACATCGTCGCGTGCAGCAGCGGCTTATTGCGGCGCACCCTATATGCGTCGCAGCGCACAATGGCTTTGGCCTGTGCTGTACGGAGTACCCCATGTCCACCATCAAAGACCGCGCTGCCGCGCGCGTTGCACTCGTGCCTGCAGCTGCTGCACCCGGTTATGCCGGGGCGATGGCGCGGCTGCCGCGTGTGCAGATTACCAAGCGCCGCCCGACAGCAGACCGTGATCTGCCAGCGGTTGGTTCATTCAGTTGAGCAGCGGGCTTGCCTTAACGGGTAGGCCCAATCCCGCCATCGCCGCCGCTTTCTTTCCGATGGGCAATCTGGCCGCCTGTGCCATGCAGCGGTTTAGCCGGACAGGAACATCGCTTGTCCCCAATTCGTTTCCAACGTGAGCGAGCAGGATTGTCGACTGTCGCCGCAAAATACAAACCGACCAATTTTTAGGAGGAAGCCATGGGATTATTTACTTCAGATATCAAAACTCTTGACGACTTATTCGTGCACCAGCTGCAAGACATTTACTACGCCGAGCAGCAGATCACGAAGGCCCTGCCGAAGATGATCAGCAAGGCTACTGACTCTCAGCTCAAGCAGGGCTTTGAGACGCATCTGCATGAGACCGAAGAGCAGATCAAACGCCTGGAGCGGGTGTTCGAGATGCACGGCCACAAACCGAAGGCGGTCGATTGTCCGGCCATCGACGGCATCATTAAGGAGGCGAACGAGACCGCCGGCGAGATTGGCGACAAGGAGGTGCTGGACGCCGCACTGCTGGCTTCCGCACAGGCGGTCGAGCACTACGAGATCACCCGTTATGGCACCCTGATCGCCTGGGCGAAGCGGCTCGGCCGGGACGATTGCGCCAGCGTGTTGCAGCAGACGTTGGACGAGGAGAGGGCCACGGACCAGAAGCTCACCGCCATGGCCGAGAGCAAGATCAACCAAAAGGCTGCCTGACAGCTCTGATCGAGGGGCGGCTCATGAAGCCGCCCTGCCGAGCTTGCTCTTCGCCATCCGCAGGCCGGCCTTGCGGCGGCAGATCCGCAGCCCCAGCACGGCCAGCTTTGGCCCCAGACCGGCCAGGGCCTCGCGCAAAGCTTCTTCATCGTGCCAGCCACCCGCACCCACCAGCACCGCCGGCAGGTGCCTGCCACCGGCAGCCAACGGCTCCAACGTGCGCACCATCCGCTCCGTGCTGCCGATGCCGCCCATGGGCCCGCGCAACAGCAGCGCACCCGCATCCACGGCAAACAGACGGTCCGCCGGCGCTCGCAACCCGGGCTGTAGCTGCCGGGCCAACGCCGAGGCAGCGGCAGCGTTGCGCGCCTCGGCCTCTGTTTTCTCGTGCAATCTGGCGATCGTGCGGGATGAAGGTGGCCGCTTCATCGCAGGCGCATTCGGATCCGGCGGCCGGATTACGGCTGTGATAATCCACGGTGCAGTTTCAATGTTTGCAGTCGCCATCAAGAAATCTCCAATGAACGAATATGTGAATGCCGAAGTTATTTTACGAGCCCAATCAGGGATTAACTGAGGAAACGCCTATGCGCATGAAGATTTTCGGTCTCGCGACCACTCTCGCTGTTGCTCTGACCGGCACGGCCTACGCTCAGCAACCGGCCGGCGGCGGCAGCGCGACCGAGAACATGAACAACCCGGGCAGCGTGAAGAGTGAAGGCCAGAAGGCGACCGAAGAGACAACTGGCACAAGCACCCGCTCACCGGCAGCTGGCGCCGCCGCGGTACCGGGCGCCGGCACCGCGCGCCCTGGCGTGGGTGCTGGTGGGAGCACTACTGCGCCGGCGCGCTAACATCCGTGGGCGCACCCGCACAACATGATCTGCGGGTTCTCGGCCGGGACCGCCTGCAAGGTGGTCCGGCCTACCACTGGTCGTCGTGCTGCAGCTGCTAGCATCAGTTCAGCGCTACAGGTGTCGCCAGGCCGTCATCTGCCAGGAGGTGCCCCAACGCGACCACGACGCCCGGTTCCAGCGCCGCGGTCTCGGCCATCATCTGGGGCATCTGCTTTCGACCCCGAGCCGAAGTTGCTGGAGGGCTGACGAACGGCTGCTTTGGAGAAGCGCCAACGGCGCTCCGAACGACCGGGTTGGGTCGGATGCGGGAGGACCGGATTGCGTGGTTTTGCGATAATTCGCTTCTGAGTGAGAAGTGGAAGAAGCGGCCGCAACCGTCGCGCCCGCTCGCGAGCCTAAGCAGAAGACTTCATCCGCAACTTAAGCCCATTACCGATCAAATCTGGAAGCAGAAATAAGTTGAAATTCAGCTGCCGGTAAAATGGTGAAGTTAAAGAAGGAGGATCCTCGGGTGGGTCGCTAAACCATTTGAAATCAGGAAGCGCGGCATCTTGCGCGAAGACCACCGGAACACACAAAGCGACAATCAAGTCCAGCGCCCCTTAGTGGGACGCGGCCAAAAATCGCGGCCGGTATAGCGCCAACACAGCCTGCCAGCAAAATTGTCCCTGAGAAATGAATTATGACTGTAATTGTTCCAGCAATCGCGCTCATTGCCGGAAGAACGGTGAGGGTTGTCTTTAATAATACCGGTTATGATTATATGCCAAATGTCCCACGCAACAAATGTCGGCACGGCCAGGCACGAGCCGAATAGTAAAAAAGTTGCTCCTGCTCTTGTCGGGCTGATCCGGTTCTGCATGTGCAACGTTTCTCCGTTAAAGCGACGTTGGTTTTACCAGCCTGATATGTCTAATAATCGCCCCAAGCCGAAACTGCCAGACGACCGACGAATGGCTGCTTTTGGAAAGCGGAGACGGCTGTCCGCGCGGCCGAGATGGGTCGGGATCGGAATGGCTGCTGCGGGTGGATTGCCGCTGGTCCGCTTTTAAGCGTGGTTTGCGGAAAACGGACGCCACCGTTGCGCCCGCTCGCAACTCTCCTGTGGCGTTGGACCCTTGCT
>NZ_NPKS01000076.1:0-4020 GCF_008329595.1 Methylobacterium sp. P1-11 | reverse complement strand
TTCGTGGTTCTTGTCGCTGGCTGATGCCCGTGAGCGCATCGAGGACTGGAGGTGCCACTACAACGAAGATCGACCTCACACGGCTCTGGGCGGCTTGACACCCCGAGCCTTCGCCAAGCAAGCTGTCACAGCCCGAGAACTTGCATAGGCCGTGGACCACAAACGGGGTCAACTCCACAAAACCGGAAAACTCGCACTCACGCCGGACCAAAGCGATGGGGGACGTCATGCCTGCTTACCGGGAAACAGACAGCTCTCTCCCGCGGCAGGTATGGGCGCTTTGCTGCCGGGCTGGTTTCGAAGCCCCTCGACACAGAAGCCGAGAGGCCAAACACTCAATCTCAGTCCCTTCGGCCAGGGTCAGAGCATCCTCAATGTCGACACCGAGGTACCTGACCGTACTCTCAATCTTGGTATGGCCGAGCAGAATCTGGACGACGCGCAGGTTGCCGGTCCGCTTGTAGATCAAAGACGCCTTCGTACGACGCAGGGAATGGGTTCCGTAGTCCTCGCTGCGCAGCCCGATGCCCGTAACCCACTCATCGACGAGGCGCGCATACTGCCGGGTGCTGATGTGCGTGACGCCTGCGAGCCGGCTCGGGAAGGCATAGTCGTCGAGCGTTCCACCCCTGGCCTCCAGCCAGGCCAGGATGCTGGTACGCGCGGGTTCGAGCAAGTCGAACTGCACCGGTCGGCCGGTCTTGCGCTGAATGACGATGGCTCGGCTACGGATGCGACCACCGCTGACAAGGTCGCCAATCTTGAGCTTGACGATGTCGCAGCCGCGCAGCTTGCTGTCGATGGCGAGGTCGAACATTGCCCGGTCGCGTATGCGCCGTTCGCGGTCGAGCCAGAACCGGATGGCAGACCTGCTGAGGTTTGAGGGCTCGCGTGGCGCCGAGCTTGCGGCCAGCGTTCCAGGCCGGCCGTCCTTTCGTGGCCGGATCGTGTGCAGAGTGTCCCATTGTCTATCTCCTCCCCGGCTCATGCCGACAAGGCGAGGGGACACTGAACCGAGGCTCTGGAGATGGAGGGCATATGCGGACGTTCCGCATGCGACCCAAGTCGGCTCTACTGACGGCCGTTGGCGTTTCCCAAAAGCGGCCATTCGTCGGCCACTCGGTAACTTCGGCTTGGGGTGGTGAGCGGCCCTTGGACTTTCGGCAAGAACCGGACGTTCCGCTCACGAGCCGACATAATCGTACAAATTTCCTCAAGATCTGCTGAAATGCTGACCTTGACCCCGATCAAATTCGACCGAGCGGCCTCAAATCGAGTTGTTCGAGAATGCGCATCAGCGTCACCCGATTGTTCTTGTCTTCTGCGCTTTCGAGCGCATCCTGTAGCACCAGACGGATATCCTCGGCTTCGACCTTCTCCATGTCCCAGTTCGGATAGAGGCGCTCTCGCTCTTCCTCGCTCTGGCTCAGCGAAACGATGTCATGATGGCGCTTGTCACGATATAGGGTCGCGATCAGTTTCTGTATCTCGGCACCCGGCCCCTCGATCCACTGGAAGAAGACGCCGCTGCCGAAAACCAGAACCCCGGTGATGCCGTGTGCGAGATTGTTGCGCTGGGCCACCTCGACGATGCGGGAAACTTCGGCGTCGTCAACGCTTTCTGCGGCACGACTACAATAAACAAAATGGCAGAGTGGGACCACCGTAGCTTCGTCTAAATCGGCGCCGCGCGGGATGCCGTATTCGTCGAACATGAGTAAGCTCGCTTCACTTATTCTAGGCAGATCTACGGGCGGATTGAACCGGGCCAATGCCCGCATTCACCGAACGACATCGGTCCGATCCGACTAGTAGCTTTTCATCGATTGCAGATTTTCTAGCCGTTCATAAGGCGCGCTATGCGTCTTCCCGTTCAGGTTCAGCTGCAAGCCGCTCGAATATTTCGAGAGCTTGCAGGTAAGTGGCTTGATCTATCGCTCCGTTCGCAACTTCAGTTTGTGACCACATCCAAGATCGGGCTGGATCATCGCGCATAGCCCAGCCAGGGAATAAACGGTCCGTCACAGTGTGATAAGATAGGCGTCTGATCTCCAGATGCCGGTCGTCCCTTAAGATCCGGGCATAGGTGGCATCCAGCGCTGCAGCCGAACCCTCTAACAACTGCAGATAAACATCTGCCCGACAAATGAGGGCGCCGGTAATCCCATCGCGCGAGTTGCATCGCCGCGATTGCGACAGGATGCCATTGAGCATCGCTTGATCAAATCCGAAGGGGCGTGAGGCATAGATGAGCTGAACGACAGACATTGCTGCTGGATCCTATCAGGCGGTCGGATCGTGGAAGAACCTACATTCGTTCGCTCGCAAGCCTGGAGGATGATAACTGGCTTCGGCGGTTGCAGAATTTCCTCATGGCCTTATCGAGCGTTCTGACCTCGCAGTTGGGAGCAGTCTCTGCGCGAGGAGCACCGCGGTGGGGGCATCCACCGCCGAGGCATCAGCGCCGACCCGTTCGACATATTCGGGATGCTCAAGGAAGACGGGTCCCCCAACCATGACGCCTATCGAAGGGTTGAGGGACGCCTGTCGTACCGCCTGGATCGAGGAAGCAAGTTGATCGAGGTGGCTCTCCCGGCTCAGCGTCAGACCCACCACGCCGAACAACTCCGAACCTACGAGATTGGAGATTTGTTCAGGACTGGAGGCAAGGCCACTCGCCACATGCCAGCCGGCCTTTCGCATGAACTGCTCGACAATCGCCAAGCCGAAGGTGTGTAGTTCGCCTGGTGCTCCCATCAGGAGGATACGGCGCTCGCTATCGTAGGGCGCGATGCCTCCGTCTGAGCCGAACGTGGCCAACAAGAACTGAAGTTGGGCGAGGCCGACCGTTACCTCGATGAAGTCGCACAGATCGTCGTCCCACATGCGTCCCAGCAGGGCCGCCGTAGGTGCCAGCAGGTCGAGGAAAAGGTCGTCGACGCAATAGCCCTTGGACGTCAGAGCGGTGAAAGCGTCCATGACGGCCGCGACGTCGTGCCTGAGGATCAGATCCGTGAACCCCGCGACCGTCTCTGTATCCAGTTTCGGCAGAACGTCTGATCGGACCTGCTTGTCGCCGCGATCAACCAATATCAGCCGAGGGATGATGTCCGTCTGAACGATGTGGCCGAGCGCAAGGGTTCGCTGCCGTGCCTCGTCGACGGATCTCCGTCGTCCATAGTCCTCGCGGACATACGCCGCCTCAGCGATCCCCTCCGTGATCAGACCGGCCCACTCTCGGTGGGGTGATCCCTGATCCAGCATTGTCTCATCCCCATGGTCCGGGGTTGGCATCCCCGCTCGTTATTGACCGTCGTCCGGCGAGTACGAGGCGTAACAGAGACGCAAATGCGCAAGTTGTAAAGAAGGCGGCTTTTCTACCACACTCGGCCGATATCGGCAGGCTACGGCGGGCGGAGGAACACAGCCCCCATTCGCTGAAATACAGGTCTTCGAACGTCCGCCTCTCGTCGACCGCAGCCTAAAGCAGATGGGGTGGATGGCTCCCGCTCCGACTGACGGCATCTCGGTGCCAAGATGTGGTTGCTGTCAAAGCAGCAGCCACGCAGATGCAGGAGCCATCCCCATGGAGATCACCACCGTCGGCATCGATCTGGCCAAGAGCATTTTTTCAGGTTCACGCCGTCGATGCAGCTGGGCACGTCGTCGTTCGCAAGGCGCTACGGCGGGCGCAGGTGGTGCCATTCTTCGCCAAGCTGCCGCGATGCCTAGTCGGCATGGAGGCATGCGGCACGGCGCACCACTGGGCCCGGGAACTCACGAGGCTCGGCCATGACGTCCGGCTGATGCCGCCGGCTTACGTGAAGCCGTACGTCAAGGGCGGTAAAATCGATGCGAACGATGCCGCCGCCATCTGCGAGGCGGTGACGCGCCCGAGCATGCGCTTCGTGCCGGTGAAGGCGACCGAGCAGCAGGCGGCGCTGGCGCTGCACCGGACGCGCGACCTGCTGGTCAAGCAACGCACCCAGTTGGTGAACATGATCCGCGGCCTGCTCGCCG
>NZ_NPKS01000075.1:0-5734 GCF_008329595.1 Methylobacterium sp. P1-11 | reverse complement strand
GGTCCGCCAGTATTTACTCGCGGGCGCAATCGATGAATTGCACTTGGCGGTGTCGCCGGTCGTTCTTGGCCGGGGCGAGCACCTGTTCGCAGACATCGACCTGCCAGGCCTCGGCTATCGGGTGACGGAGACAGTCCCAACGGAGCTGGCAACCCACATCGTGCTGACGCGCTGACGCAGGAAGCGGCTCGACCGGCGCATCAACGTCAAATACCGATCCGAAGCAAGCCTTCTTGCGTCATATGGGCGCGTTGGGCCACGTTGCGGCAGACGCTGATCGACAGCACCTTGAGGCCGCTGCCGCCTATTTAAGAGGTTTGCGCAGTCCCGCGCCAAAGACAGGATTTGGCCGAAAGGCGATGGTCCGCTTCGGAGGTGGTTAGCCGGAAAAGGGGACATCCTCCTAGCGACCCAACCGGGCCGTCCGAACAGCTGTGGGCCCTTCGCGATAGCAACCATCTTTGATGAAGACGCAGGCTCTCCATCGTCTAACATGGGGCTCTGGAGCCCGACGTCGGCAACGGCGCGAGACTTCACGTGGACGCAGCCATGCCCCTCAACGCTCTCGACCTCTCGAAGCAACTCATCAGGTTCCGATCGATCAATCCTCCGGGCGAGGAGAAAGAATGTTCCGAGTTCATTGCGCGCCTGCTGACCGAGCACGGGTTTGACGTCGCCAGCTACGAGTTCGCCAAGGATCGACCAACGCTGGTCGCACGCATCCCCGGAACGGCCGGTGGCAAGCCGCTCTGCTTCACCGGGCACATCGACGTCGTGCCACTCGGGTCGAACGAGTGGCAATTCCCACCCTTCGAAGGGGTCGTGCAGGATGGCCGGCTATATGGCCGCGGTATCAGCGACATGAAGGCCGGCGTTGCCGCGTTCATCGTTGCTGCGTGCAACCTGATCGAGGCCGGCCACAGCTTCCACCGCGGCGTCACGTTCGTGATCACCGCCGGCGAGGAGACGGGATGTGAAGGCGCATTCCATGTCGGTCGTGAGCGGGTTCTCGGGCCGGCCGAACTCCTGATCGTGGCTGAGCCAACATCGAATGCCCCCATATTCGCCCATAAGGGCTCTCTCCGCGTCGTCGTAACTGCGCGCGGGAGGACGGCGCATTCCTCAATGCCGCAAGAGGGGGAAAACGCCATCAGCAAGGTGGCAGAGTGGATCCGGAGGATTGAGGGCTACGACTTCGGCGCCCGGCACCCACTGCTCGACAGTGCTACGGCCTGTGTCACCACCATCCGCGGCGGGGAAAACATTAATTCCGTCCCTGACTTCGCCGAGTTCACCGCAGACCTTCGGACCCTGCCGGAACAGAAGCACGATGACTTGATTGCTGAACTCAGCCGCCTGTTCGGACCGGAGGCTGATATCCGGGTCGTCACGAGCTTCCCGGGGTTCGCCACCGAGCTGGAAAACCCTTCCGCTGCCCCGCTCCTGTCACTGCTACAAGAGCGGACCGGGGCGCCTGCGAAGCCGGCCGGGGCCCCCTACTTCACCGATGCGTCAGCGCTCGTCCCGGCCTTCGACGGCGTTGCCACGGTGATCATCGGCCCCGGCGAGGCGGCGCAGTGCCATAAGACGGACGAATACTGCCTCGTCGACCGGATCGAGGAGGCGCAGGCCATTTATAGGGATTTGATACTCCGCATGTGCTGCGATGGCACTGCATGAGGCGCAGTGACCGACGCCGCTGCCGCCGTCTGGTATTGTGACCCTAGTCCCCGGAAGCGGACGGACCGAAATCCACCCATCTGAGACGCTCGCGCAGACGATCTGCCGCGGCTGATGCTGGCCGGAAGCGGCAAGTCTGCTTCGGAGCAGGCCTGCCAGAAAAGCGGACAAGCTCCTGCCGACCCATGTCAGTCGCTCGGACCGCCGTCGGCGTTCCCCCCAAAGCGGCCATCCGTCTGTTCTCTGCTCCGGAGCCGAACCGGTGCCGATATGTGATCCCCGGGTGCCGTATGAAGCGAGGAATGATAGGCGCCCTCTGGTGTGTGAGATTTAATCCACCGACGCAATGCAATCTATTCAGTCGATGATAAGCATTATCCGATGTGCGAAAAAGCGCATCCGATCTCGGCAGGCGAGCTTTAACGCTTTAGCCGCTACGATCTACAGCATTGCATGAAGGCTGCCCATGCCGCTGTCCTATTCCGCACGCCTGCGGCGTGACCTCCGTGATTGGCAGGAACGCGGCCTTATCCTGCCCGAGCAGGCGGAACGCATCGCCGCGCACGCCTTCGCACCACGCGGTTCCAAACACCTGCAGGCCGCCCTCGTCCTGTGCATCATCTTGCTCGTGGCGCCATCGATCATCGCCTTCGTGGCGGCGAATTGGTCCGTTATGGCGCCTGCGTCCCGACTGATTGTCCTATTCGTCACCAACGCCGTGGCCGTGCTTGGCACTTATCTCGCCGCGCGCCGGCGGACCCGAGACCAGGCAGGTTCGGCGAGCAGGCTCGTAGATGGACTGGCGACGCTGTCCCTGGCTATCGCCGCCGCAACACTGGCTCTGGTCGGACAGACCTTCCACGTGGCCGCGGATCCACAAGGCTTTGCCGGAACCATTGCGGCTCTCGGCTTAGCGACAGCACTAGTCGCGCGTTCCGGCGGTGCGGCCGCCATCGCCTGCGTCGCCCTCATCGCAGCCGACGTCGGGTTCGGAGGGCTCGAGTTCGCAACGCTGCGAGGGGACACGGCCGCTGGTGCGGGGATCTGGTTCTGGACAGTGGGTCCGGTCCTGTTCCTCGCGAGCCTGTTAGGCTGGCTGCCAGCGCGGGAGTCCACGCTCCTCCTTCTCCTGATCGTGTTCACCAACCATCTCGGTGGTGCACCTGCGGGTCTGACGTTCCTTCTGCCGCCCGATCGCATACTGACCGTCGCCGCAGCTGCCCTCGCCGTTGGCCATGTACTGTCTCGCCTCGCGCCTCGGGAAGAATGGGCCTCGCGGATTCGCGAGGGTGCACTTGCCCTCACACGCGCGGCCGTCGGCCTCAGCCTGCTCGGCATCGTCATGGTATCCGTGCGCACGCTCGGCTTCGGCGGTGCGCGGCCGACCTTCGCGGCAGCGCTCGCCCTTGCTACGATCGCGACCAGCGCATTCGTCGTGGCACGTTTCCGTTCGCCCGCAGGGGCGACCCTTCCCAGAAGTGACCTTCTCATTCTTGCTGCGGCCGCATTGGCGCTTCTGGTCTGGCTCATCGCCGGCATAGGCCGGGAACCATCGACTTTCTGGACCGTGTGGGGCGGCATCGTCCCGGCACTCATGCTCGTCGTGGCAGGCGATATCGAGGACAGGCGTGAGCTGTACGGCTGGGGCATGGCACTGACCGCCGGCTTCACGATCGGCATGCTCGCTGCGTCCCACAATCTGATCGCATTCTCGGGGAACTTGCTGCTCTGCGCCGTTCTCCTGAGCCTCGCGTTGGTGGCCTGCCGCTGGGCTGCTCGTCGCATCACCGGAAGAATCGCATGAAAGGCTTGCTTGTCGGTCTCGCCTTCGCTGGCTTACTGGCGGTTCAGGTGTCCCCTGCCGCGATCCTGGCTTGGCGGCAGATGCAACGGTTGAATGACGGGCGTCTGGTCCGCTTGGCGGTGGAAACCCGAGACCCTCGAGATTTGCTACGCGGTGAGTACAGCGTGCTCACCTATGACATTGGGCGCCTTCAGGGGATCGGCGCGGGTACGACGCTGACGGGCTGTGATCTCGATGCTCGCGATCACTGCAGGCTTGAGGTTAGACGCGACGTCTACGTTCGGCTCTCGCCCGATGCCGATGGCGTGCACAGGGCGGACGAGGCGTTCTTTGAGGCACCCACAGGAAACGCGCTGTTCATCAAGGGCAGCCTGGGATCCGCTACGCTCGTACGCCGGGGAGCTCCTCTCAGCATCCGGGCCAGGACGGGCGGTCAGCTGCCGGAACCCGCCACATGCCAGCATCCGGTCTGTCTGACGGGCATCGTGAGCTACGGCATCGAGCGGTGGTACGGGGCGCAAGGAGTTCCAGGGAAGCTCGATCGGACGGCACGCAAGGACATTCTTGTCGACGTGCGTGTGGCGTCAGATGGAACAGCGGTGATCGACGGGATCACCGTGGCGGGCAAAGCCTTCGCCAAGACTGCTCGCCTCTGGTGACGATCTGGGGTTCAGGAGTCCGCGGGACGCCACATCGCTCCGTAGGTTGGCCTCATACGAAGGGGATCGGCCGAGCACGACCTTTGCCGTTCTGGCGCCCTGCTCGGGATTGGTCCGAGCGGAGTAGTGGTCCCGCACCGTGAACCGGTCAGCTGGACGTTCGCTGATCGGCCGGCGGTAGATCGCCTCGATCAGGAACGTCTGCTCGATCTCGATCTGATCCTCGTCCAGGTCGATGTATCAGCAGCGCCGGCGCCCGCTCCAGCGGTAGCGCCGCGCCTTCAGCTCCTTGGTCTCGATCGGAGACCCCTGTGCCCACAGCCGCACTGTAGGCTTGCGCGCAGTCTCCAGCAACGCGGCCAGCGCCAGCTCGCCGGAGACCTGCAGCGGCCGAGCGAGCAGTGCCAGCAGGGCGTGGCAATCGTCGATCGCCAGGTGGCCGCGGTGGAAGAACCCGCAATCGGCCAGCAGGTAGCCGAGCTTCAGGCCCTCGTGACCCTCCGCCCGCCACGGGATCTGGTGGCACGAGCAGCCCCAAGTCTTCTCGCGGAACACCGGCCAGCGCGGCTCGCACATCTGCCGATCGAAGCTGGCGTTGTCCGCGATCACACCCAGATCGACGGCTCTGTCGTCCGGGCTGATGACGACGGCCGCCCTGTTCTGAAGCCACCCGGCGAAGTGCCACGCGCGAGTTACCCACACCGGCGTCCGCTCCCGGCGTGCGGGCTCAACCGAACGTGCGCTTGAACGCGAAAGCGCACGTGCTCTGTGAGCCCTAACCGAAGCCGGTGTAGCAGTGAATTCGAACGTGTCCACGCGATCTAGGAACCACGAACGTGTGCATTTTGGCGCTCAGCCTTGCAGTTTCGACACGACGTGCTTGACCAACAACAGGCCGACACTCACGCATGTCAGGCCAAACACAACGACATAGAGACAATCGACCTGCAAGCCAGCATCCGGGTAGTAAGCTGACCGCACCCACTCGGACACCTGCAAAGCGGGGTTGTACTTCAGCCAGTAATAGATTTGTTCAGGCAGGAAGCTTGGCAGGAATATGACGCCGCTGGAAACGTAGAGAAGGATGCTGAACAGGGCATAGCCGATCAACCAGCCAGGGAAGAACCCGATGATGGCGACATTGATCGTGCCGACGCCGATGCCGAGCATGATGGCGGCAACATAACCGCAGACTGCAGTGAAAGGGTCTGCAGGAACCGGGTCGACGCCGATGATGGTCAAGACGGCTATGACCACGATCAATGCCAGAAAGCCGGTCACGATCTCGACCAGTACACGAGAGAATATCAGATCGAACAGTTTGACCTGCGGATAATACGTCAGCGGCCGATTCATGATGACCGACTTCATGACCTCACGGGATACGTATTGAAAGACCAGAACTGGAACTGCGCCCGATGCGAAGAACAGAGCCCTGTCGCCGCCAAGCGGCGCGGCGATCTTCTGGAAGGTGTAGATTGTGATCAGCGCGAAGACATGCACGCAGGGCCAAAGCACGACGACACCGTAGCCCCAGAGTGAGGCGCCAAAGCGTGTGCGCATGTCACGGAGAATGAGGGCGTGCAGCACA
>NZ_NPKS01000074.1:0-6052 GCF_008329595.1 Methylobacterium sp. P1-11 | reverse complement strand
GCCCCATCCCACGAAGGAATCAGCGAAATCCAAACTCTGCAAGAGGGGAACGCCCGCACGATGCGAGCCGCAGTCGCCGGATACCCCCTGGGTAATTACCATGAAAGTACATTCAACGTACCTTCGAGGTGCAGATCGCCATGGATGACGCTGAACATCCTGGCAAGATCGCTGAATCGCGCTGAAAATTTCCGAATATTTCTGAATGTGTGTCAAGATTCCGGAACTTTGGCTGCACACTTATTCGAATCTGCTGCCTCTGGTGCCCTGGTGCCGACTGCATGAACTGCGAGGCATGGCCGTTAGTCTCTCGATCAGTCCTGAGGAAGGCGTCAGCTTAGCCGCAAAGCTGAACACTGCTGGTGCTGCTAGGAAGAGCCAACGGATCCTCACTGCTCAGAGCCGCGCCTTAAATGAATTGCGTAGGGCTGTTGTCGAGCGGCAGGATCATTGGCGGCGCAAGGCGCGCGTGCGTCGGCTTCCCCACACTCGGAATTCGGCTGCGCGCCTTGAGTTTGCCGACGTATGGTGATTGCTATCAGCAGTAAACGGTGGACACGGGATCGGTCTTCGATGATCGACAGCATCACGCTCTCCGATGTCGCAATCGATCTCCGGCGCGAGCAAGTCATCGGGCAGGACGGGCAGCGGCGGGAGTTGCGTCCCCGCTCCTTCGACGTGTTGCGGCGCCTTGCTGCCAGCGCGGGCGATCTCGTCAGCAAGGATGCGCTCCTCACGGATTGCTGGCCCGGCGTCATCGTCACGGAAGACTCCCTCACCCAGTGCATTTCAGAGATCCGCAAGGTTGTGGGCTCGGATGCGCGGGACCTCATCCGAACCATCCCACGGCGCGGCTACATGCTGGTCCTGCCCGACGAGCCCAAGCCCGCAGACACCGTGCGCGCTGACGTCAGGCCTTCGACGAGCTTCTGGCCGAGCATCGCCGTCCTGCCCTTCGACGAATTTACGGACGGCCCGGGCACCTACGGGGCTTTGGGGGCGGGCTTTGCCGAAGACATCATCACGGAGCTTGCCCGCAACCGGAACATCACCGTCATCGCTCGCCAGAGCTCCTTCGCAGCCAGGGCGAGCGGCGGAACGGCGGCGGATGTCGCGCGACTCCTCGACGTGCGCTACGTGCTTGAGGGCAGCATCCGGCGCGCCGGCGAGCGCATGATCGTCAACGCGCAGCTCGTGGAGGGCTCCTCGAATAGCCACGTCTGGGCAGACCGTTACGCCTTTGCGGCGGGCGAGGTCTACGAGGTGCAGGACGAGCTGGTGGCGCGGATTGCCGGTACCTTGTTCTCAGGCCTTCAGAGCCACGAGCAGGCTGCGAGCCTGCGTCGCCCACCGGCAAGCCTCGACGTCTACGAGCTTACGCTCCAGGCACTCGCGCACATGCTGCAGTTCAGCCACGCTGGCGTCAGGGCGGCGCTGGCGGAGGTCGAGCGGGCTGTTGCCCTGGATCCCACCTATGCGCCGGGGCACATCGCGCGTGGCTTCTGCATCGCGACGGATGCCGGCATGGCGATCTCCGGCGAAGCTGGCCCGGAGCGGCTCGCAGACGCCGTGCAGGCCATCCGCCACGGGCTGGAACTCGACTCGTCCCTACCGATCGGCCACCGCGCCCTGAGCTATGCTCTCCTGATAACCGGCCGGTCTGATGAGGCCTTGATTGCTGCCGAGCGCGGCGTTGCTCTCAGTCCTGGCGATGCCCTGGCTCTGGCCTTCCTCAGCCTGGCCCAAACCGCAATGGGCCGCTACGCCGCCGCTCTCGCCAGCATCGATCGCGCGATCGGTCTAAGCCCTTTGGCTCCCGGCTTCTTCCAGGGCGTGGCAGCAAGCCCCCTCTATGCCCTGGACCGCTTCGATGAGGCGGTCCGGAACGCGACCGAGGCCAGCTTCAGGAGCCCGAGCTACCTGATGGCTTACGTCATGGCGGCCGCCTCGTGTGTCGCTCTGGGACGTAAGGATGAAGCCTCAACGTGGATCTCGGATCTCTTGCAGCGGAGCGCAAAGTTCAGCCTCGCGCTTCCGAGGGTGGCGAACGCTTACCGGCATGACCAAGGCATGGCGGAGCGGTTCAGCCACCACCTGCGCGTGGCCGGGCTACCCGGCTGACGCCCGCGCCGGCTTTGGGATCGCGCCTCGACACGACCGGTCGGGACGCCGCCCGAAGCGTCGGCCGGTTAGCTGGAGATCGGACCGGCTCTGAACGATCGAGGGTCCGGAGAGCACTTGTGTGGAGGGGCCGATGCAGACGACAGCGGTACGCCGAGAGGTCCCCGATTTCAGCGCCTATCCCGACCTCGTCGTCATCATGCTTGGGATGCAGGTGCGCACCGGCTACGGTTTGAAGACGCTTCTCGGCCTCGGCAAGCCCATCGACGCGGCCGGCGTCGGCCGGCCGGCAGGACTGCTGCATTATGAGAACCGGATCATCTTCAGCCTGAGGCCGACCCATATCGGCATGCGCTGGTACTGGCGTGACATGCAGAGCCTGGAGGCTTGGTCGAAGTCGGATCCACACCGGATCTGGTGGCGCGACTTCCTGAGGGACTCGCGCGGGACCGGCTTCTGGCACGAGACCTATCACATGCGAGGGGGCATGGAGGCTGTCTACGTCGACATCGGCAAGCCCGTCGGCTTCTCTGCTTTTATGCCGATGGTCCCGGCCCACGGCACGATGGCGAGCCGGCACCATGAGCTGGCTCCGGACAGCGCGCCGGACCTGCCAGATCGGATCGCCTAGTCCACCCCGGTACATCCCGCTCGGCTGACCGTCCGAGGAGTTCAGTTCTTCAGGGAAGATCGGAAAGGCATCGGGATCCTTTCAGGACGTGCGGCCGACGCCGCCGCTAGTCAGCGGAGCTGACGCGCCATCGTGTCCTCGAGGAGGCTAACATGAGCAAGGCTTGGCTCGCGCATTACGATCCCGGTGTTCCCGAACAGGCGGACGTCGCGCAGTTCACCTCGCTCGACCAGATGTTCGAGGCCACGGTCGCTCGCTTCCGAAATCGCCGCGCCTTCAGCAGCATGGGTCGCGAACTCACCTACGGCGGTCTCGACAAAGCCTCAGCGCGGCTCGCTCATTACCTCCGCGAGGTCCTCATGTTGCGGACGGGCGATCGCGTTGCGATCATGCTGCCGAATTTGCTGCAATACCCGATCGCCTTCTTCGGCGTGGTCAGGGCCGGTCTCGTCGTCGTCAACGTAAACCCGCTCTACACCGCGCCCGAGCTAGTGCATCAGCTACGCGACAGCGGTGCGAAGACGATCATCGTGCTCGAACAGTTCTGTGCAACGCTTCAGAAGGCTCTGCGTCACGTCGAAATACCGAACGTAATCGTCACACGCCTCGGCGATGGGCTCGGGCGCGCCAAGGGGATGCTGACGAACTTCGTCGTGCGACGCGTCCAGAACCTCATCCCGGCCTGGCATATCGATGGCGCGCAGCAATGGCGCCGCATTGTCTCGGCGCGGGCCGCCGTCAGGGTGCCTCAGGTCGAGGTCGGACGCGACGATGCTGCACTGCTTCAATACACGGGCGGCACAACAGGGCTCGCCAAGGGCGCGATCCTGACCCACGGAAACGTGCTGGCGAATGCCCTGATCCTGGGAACGTGGTTCGCAGCCATCGGGACCGAGCGCGGAGAGACGTATCTCGTTGCCCTGCCGCTCTACCATGCCCTGGCACTCATCTGCCAAGTCATCCACCGGTTCATCCTGGGCGGCTGCGGCGTGCTGATCGCAAACCCGCGTGATCTGGATGGTCTCGTTGCGGAGATGCAACGGCACCGTTTGCGGAGCATCGCGGGCGTGCCGAGCCTGTATCAGGCATTGTCGCAGCACCCTGGCATCCGGAAGGTCGATTTCAGCGCGACGGCTGTCTGCTGTTCCGGCGGGGCGCCCCTGCCGCCTGCCATTGCCGAAGCCTGGCGGGCGACGACCGGGCTCTCGATCATTGATGGCTACGGGCTGACCGAAGTGGCTGGTGTTGCTGCTATGAACCCGTTCGGACAACACGTGTCACGCGGCGGAATCGGCTTTCCGGTCTGCTCGACTGAGATCGAGATTCGCCGCGACGATGGATCGCTTGCAATGCCGGAGGAGCCCGGTGAGATCCACATCCGCGGCCCTCAGGTCATGCGCGGCTACTACAATCAACCGGAGGAGACCGCCCGCGTTCTCGACAGCCGCGGCTTCCTGGCGACGGGCGATATCGCGGCGATGAGCGCAGATGGGTATCTCACGCTCGTGGACCGGAAGAAAGACATGGCGATCGTCAGCGGGTTCAATGTCTATCCGCGCGAAGTCGACGATGTCCTAATGCGCCACCCGGGCATCCGGGAAGCGGCAGCGGTCGCAGTGCCGGACGCTCGCTCGGGCGAGGCGATCGTCGCCTGCGTGGTGCGGGGCGATCCCAAACTCACGGAAGCCGCTGTGATCGCGCACGCCCGGACCTCGTTGACAGCATACAAGGTGCCGCACCGCGTGATCTTTCTCGACACGCTCCCAAAGACGCCAGTCGGCAAAGTCTTGCGCCGCGCGCTTCGCGAGCGCGTCCTGGAGCTCGGCAGCCCCCTTCAAGCATAAGCGCCAAGCCGGCGCTGTCAGAGCGCTCCCTCTCTGCCACTCACAGGAGCCTTCCGCAGAGCGTCCTGCCCGCCGGCATCGACCTGATGCTGGCGGCGGCGGACCGCGGGAGGCTCTTCGAATGTCGGGCCGCGCAATTCAGGCCCCTCACCGATCCCGCAGGTCACGCGCGTCGGAATCTTTCAGGCGCATCTCAGAACCATTCGGCCGGCTCTCAGGATTTCGGCCGCCGCAGTGTGTACAGTCATTACAGATGCAGAGAGGCACATCGAGATCAGCCAGATAGTAAATCTCGAGATATATCTCCGCATTGAGGTGCCGTTCTAAGTCTATTGTGCTCAAGTTAACCGCAATATGACAGAGAAATTCGCCGCATATTCGATGAAATCCCTACGAAACCCGTGGAGCTTTGATATGATCGCTCGTACCGCTACCCTGGTCGCCGCACTCAGCCTCGGCGCCTTCGCCACCTCCGCCTTTGCCGGCGAGGGCCGCAATTTCACCGCCTGGGGGCACGAATTCGAGGCGCCCGGCTTCGCCGCTTCGATCCCCGCGCCGTCCGCTCCGTCGAGCTATACGGTCTTGTCGGCGGCTCCGGCCACTTCGTCCCGCGTCCTCCCGATCGCCAGGCATGAGTTCGTGGCAGCACCGGTCACCTCGATGCCCGAGCCCACGATCAACGTCTGGGGTGCACGCTTCCCGGCTTCTGGCCGCTGAGCCATCCACCGCGCTGATCGAGGCGGGGCACCGCGAGCCCCGCCTCCTCGACAGCCTAAGTGTGAATCTGTCCACTACTCACATTGGCGAACAAACCTCCGTGAGACCGCAACCACCGGTCTGACGGGTACGAACTGGAGTTCTGACTCATCGCCGAGCGCGAGTTGAGGTTGGAGCGAACGGGCATCCTGGCTCAAGGCGGCAGATTCGTCCGCAGAGCAGGACGTTGCGGCCAGTTCGAAGTTGTTTCCCGGCTGGCAACGCGACACAAAACGGTCGCTCTGAAAGCTCGTTCTACAGCGGTGCAGAACGTTCGCATTTGCATACCGCCCGCGGCGAGAAAACGCGACAAGCCCCGTCCGCTTTGTCAACACGTATGCTCCGAAGCCGACGTGCTGCTTTCGGCCAGTTCCGCTCCGCCAGGTCAGGCGCCGAGCGTCTGGGTTGTGTGGGGAGCGGTCGGTCCTGTGTGGATGGCTCCCGCATTGCAAGTGGCGAATTGAGCTTCTGACGCGTTGGTCGGGTGCAGTCTTGTGTCCGGCCTGTCGATGCAGTCGTTCATGTTGACCGCTGGCCCTGATGGTATCCGCGAGCTGGGTCCCACTCTGCTTCGCGGGCTATGACGCCCTGGACAGACAGCGGGGTGTCCCGGCTCCCGGTCTGACCGGTTCGCCATCAACTCTCATCGTCCTCGCAACCTGGAAAAGTCTCCTCTGCGTGCTGTCAGGCGGCCGTGGCC
>NZ_NPKS01000073.1:0-6431 GCF_008329595.1 Methylobacterium sp. P1-11 | reverse complement strand
GTGTTCCGGATGATGCACGCTTGGTCGCAGCTCGCAGGATCTGTGGCTGCCTGGCGATGGCCGTGCTGCGGGACGAGCTTGGTGAAGGTGGATCGATGGGCGCGATCCGGTTCACACGAAGTGCTTCGACTTCTCGCCTTCCCCGTCCGTGACCGCTGGGCGGCGGGCGAGCGGGATGCCCGCGACAGCTTGGAGCGCCTGCCCCGCCACGGGTCCGAACACCGCCGGTTCACCTACGTCGCCTGCGGCCGGCCAGAATCGTCGGACCCGGCGCCCCACGTCCGGCTCGAGGAGGACGAAATTTCGGAAGCGAAGCGATGACCTGATCCGGTCGAGCGGCCCGGGAGGCGCGGAGGCCGCGCATGGGCCGCCGAGCAAGCAGGAGCATTCCCCGTGCCCGAGCGTTGAAGTGATGCTTCGGAAAGGCTTGGCGTACCAACACGATGGCAGAACACGGCCCCGACACCCCGACCCGCGTCCCTGGGCGCATCTCGACCGGCGTACCCGGCCTCGACGAGGTCCTGTGCGGCGGCCTCACCCCGGACAGGCTCTACCTGCTGGAGGGTACGCCCGGCACTGGCAAGACCACGCTCTCGCTCCAGTTCCTGCTCGACGGCGCCGCGCGCGGCGAACGCGGCCTCTATGTCACCCTCTCCGAAACGGAGGACGAGTTGCGGAGCGCGGCTGTCTCGCACGGCTGGGCGCTCGACGGCATCGAGATCTACGAACTCGTCAACGAACTCGGCCTGGATCCCGACAGCGAGCAGTCGATCCTGCACCCGTCCGAGATCGAGCTCGGCGAGACCGTCAAGGACGTCATCGCTCGCGTCGACGACTTGAAGCCGATCCGGGTGGTGTTCGACAGCCTGTCCGAGTTGCGCCTGCTGGCCCAGAACCCGCTGCGCTACCGACGGCAGATCCTGGCCCTCAAGCAGTTCTTTGCCAAACGGGCCTGCACCGTGCTGATGCTGGACGACCGGACCTCGGAGGCCGGCGACGTACAGCTCCACAGCATCGCCCACGGGGTGATCTCTTTGGAGCAGTCGCCGCGCGAGTTCGGCTCCGAACGACGCCGGCTGCGGATCATCAAGATGCGTGGCATCAAGTTCCGCGGCGGCTACCACGATTTCGTGCTCGACACGGGTGGTCTGCGGGTCTTCCCCCGCCTGATCGCGGCGGAGCACCACGCGAGGTTCGATCCGGCCGCCACCTCGACCGGCTCCGCCGAGCTCGACCTGCTGCTCGGCGGCGGTCTGGTGCCCGGCACCAACACCCTGCTGCTCGGTCCCTCGGGGGTCGGAAAGACCACGACGGCCGTCCGATGCATGCTCGCCGCCTTGGAGCGAGGAGAGGCGGCGACCTACTTCCTGTTCGATGAGGGGCTGACGACCGTGCTCGCCCGTTCCGCGATGCTCGGCATGGACTTGGCTCCCCACATCGAGGCGGGCCGGCTGACCATCACCCAGATCGATCCGGCGGAACTCGCTCCGGGCGAGTTCTCCACCCTCGTCCGGCACGCGGTGGAGGAACGCCGCTCAACCTTCGTCGCCATCGACAGCCTGAACGCCTACCTGCACGCGATGCCGGGCGAGCAGTTCCTGATCCTGCAGATGCACGAACTCCTGAACTACCTGAACCAGCAAGGTGTCACGACGCTGCTGGTCCTGGGCCAGCACGGGGTCATCGGGAACGTGCAGACCGACATCGACCTCAGCTATCTCAGCGACGGCATCCTGCTGTTCCGCTACTTCGAGGCCAAGGGCGAGGTCCGCACGGCCGTGTCCATGGTGAAGAGCCGGGTCAACGCGCATGAGCGCACGATCCGCGAGTTGAAGCTCACGGCCGAGGGGCTTCGGGTCGGCGCGGCCCTGAGCGACTTCGAGGCTGTGCTCACGGGCCTGCCGTCCTACCGGGGCGAGGTCGCGATGCTGCCTGGCAGCACCCGGCCGGCGGGTGCGGTCTGATGGATTGCCCGTCGGATCACGAAAGGCGCGTTCTGATCCTGGCGCCGCGAGGGCGCGACGCCGAGGTGATCGAGCAGGTGCTCAACCGCGCCGGCACCCCGACCACGGTGTGCGCAGACCTTTTCGATTGGGTGACGTGCCTGCAGGCGGGAGCCGGTGCCGCGCTGGTAACCGAGGAGGCGCTCGCCGACGCGGACACGCGGTCGCTGTTCGCTTGGCTCGACGAGCAGCCCGCCTGGTCCGACTTCCCGTTCATCGTCCTGGCGACCCGGCAGGTCGGCCGCCGGCCGGAGCGAGCCGCCGGCATGCTCGCGCGACTCGGCAACGTCATCCTGCTGGAGCGCCCGATCAACGCCGAGACATTGGCCAGCGCCGCCGCGTCGGCGCTGCGGGCGCGCCGGCGCCAGTACCAGGCACGCACCCTCCTGGCCGAGCGCGAACGCACGCAGGAGCGCCTGCGCCTGCTCAACGAGGGCCTCGAACGGCGGGTCACGGAGCGGACCCAAGAGGTCGAGGCCGCTCGCGAGACCTTGGCCTTCGCCCTTGACGCGGCCGGCATGGGCTCGTGGGACCTCGATCTCGCGAACGGAACCTCCCGCCACTCCCCTCGCTTCGATGCCATCTTCGGCTACGCCGAGCCGGTCCCATCGTGGACCCGCGAGACCCTTCTCGCGCACGTCGTCGAGGAGGACCGGTCGGCGGTCGAGGCGGCGTTCTCGGCGGTCCCGGAGACCGGTGGCATCGGCCTGGAATGCCGGATCACGCGGCGAGACGGCGCCGTGCGCTGGGTCGCGGCGAAAGGGCAGGTGAGACACGACGCGACCGGTGCGCCGTCCCGCATCGCCGGGATCCTGGTGGACCGGACCGATCAGCGCATGACTGAGGACGCGCTGCGGCAGGCCCAGAAGATGGAGGCCATCGGGCAGCTGACCGGGGGCGTCGCCCATGACTTCAACAATCTCCTCACCGTCATCGTCGGTGGCCTCGACATGATGCTGCGCCGGCCCGAGCAGGTCGACCGGGTCAAGCGATTGGCCGAGGCGGCGATGGGCGCGGCGCGGCGCGGCGAGCAGCTCACCCAGCAACTCCTGGCGTTCTCGCGCCGGCAGATGCTGCGGCCGCAGACCCTGAACCCGAACCGCCTGCTCCTGGACTTCAGACCGCTGGCCGAGCGGGCGGCAACAGGGGCCGTCGAGCTCATCTTCGATCTCGACCCGGCGCTCGACCCGATCCGCATCGATCCGGTGCAGTTCGAGGCGGCGGTGCTGAACCTGATCGTGAACGCCCGCGACGCGATGGAGGGCCGGGACGGGCACGCCCGGATCGCGGTCGTGAGCCGCAACGTCCGCCTCGGCACGGCCGCCGTCGCCGACAAGGGCGTGTCACCGGGATCCTACGTGGTCGTGTCGGTCAGCGACACCGGCAGCGGCATCCCGCCCGACACGCTCCAGCGCGTGTTCGAGCCGTTCTTCACGACCAAGGAGGTCGGCAAGGGAACGGGGCTCGGTCTCAGCCAGGTCTACGGCTTCACCCGCAGCGCCAAAGGCTTCGTGGACGTCGAGTCCAAGGTTGGCGAGGGGACTACGTTCAACCTGTACTTTCCGCGCTCGACCGACCCAGCCGACGAGCAGACCGGACCGGAAGTGCTGGGTGCCATCCCGCTTCGCCGGGCCGGCGAGGGCGAGACGGTGCTGCTAGTCGAGGATGATGAGCAGGTGCTCGGGATGGCGGTCGAGAGCCTTGAGGAGCTGCGCTACCGGGTCATCGTCGCCCACAACGCCGCCGAAGCGTTGGAGCATCTCCGGGGCGTGGAACGCATCGACATCCTGTTCTCCGACGTCGTCATGCCGGGCGGGATGAACGGATCACAATTGGCGGTCGAAGCGCAGGGGATACGTCCCGGCATCAAGGTGTTGCTCACCTCGGGCTACGTGGCCAACCTCGACGAAGGACAGGTGATCGGGCACGGCGAGTTGCCGGTGCTGAACAAGCCTTACCGGCGCGACGAACTGGCTCGCTCGCTTCGGTTGGTTCTCGGCGCCAAAGCCTGAGCTGTTTCAGGATTGTCCCTGCGCCCGCTTCCGGTCCGGACCGGAAGCGGGCGGAAGCTCGCGAATGAACCCGCCTGCCGTGACGAGTTCGATATCATGCACCTCCCATTGCACCGGGGCGGATTCAGGAACGGACCAGGGCGACTCTGCAAACTGTCTCGTTCGTGCGAGCGCGTCAGCTTTTTGCTTTCTTCAAGCGCATTTGGCAGTCGCTTCGCTCGGTCTGCCGAGCGCCGAAGGGGGTGAGCTCGCTGGTTTCGCGTGCCTGCCCCGAGTTTGCAGTGACGCCCTAGTCGCGCGCAGGCTTCGGCTCGGGCTTGGCGGCCCGGGTGAGGCTCCGGATCGCCCGTGGCGGCCGACCTGCCTTCTGCGCGATCTCCGCCTCCTGCTGCTCAATCAGCTCACGGGCCGGCTGATCGCCATCCAAGCCACCCAGCATCTCCATCGGCACACGCCGGTTCGAAGCGCGGCTGCCGTCCTCAAAGACGACATCGAACAGGATGGTGCCCCGCTCTTGGGGCAGGGACTTCACGCGCTTGGCCATGCCGGGCTGATATGCTTGTCGGTACAGCAGCGCCAGACCAGCAGAGTGACGCATGCCGGCCGGCTGAGCGCCTGACCCAATCAGCAGCGCGGCCTGTTTGTCGACCGCCAAGCGGAAGCGGACCACGTCAAACCCGTCTCCCGGCGAGGCACGGGCGGGCCGCCTCGGCCGCGAATGTGTTGGCCCGGCGTTCTGAGATGGTGCATAGGAGCTTCATCCCTCCGCGCAATCCCGTGCCCTGGGCCACGAAGCGGAGGCCGAAATGGCACGCGAATTCACGACCGGCAAAGCACAGGCTGTCACACCTGAGGACTTCAACGAGCGCGTGAAACGCCTGCTCGCCGACAAGCCGGACCCGCGCAAGGCCGAGCCGAAGGGTAAGAACTACAAGTCCGGCAACCCATTTACGCGAGTCTAAGGACGTCAGCTTGGGGATGTTCGCTCAGCCGCGGACATCTCCACTGGCTCTTCAGGCAGAAGCCACGCTCATGCGCCTGCTGTCGATGGCTTGAAGTCACCTTTGCCATGGCGTGATCGCGAGCAGCCTGTCATAAGGCGGGTATGGTCGATACTGTTCCCCACCCCTACTCCATCGAGGTCTCGCCTCTCACCAAGCCGGAGGGCCACTTCCAGTGGGCGATCCGCCGGAGCGGTAAGCTGAGCGAGCGCTCCGACCGTCCGCACCGCAGCGAGGCCAAAGCGCACGAGAGTGCCATGGAGGCCATCGAGCGGGCCCTGAAGCCGAATGCGGCGTCCGGGCGCCGCTAAGACGGGCGGGCGCCACATCTCGCGATGTTCCGGCTTGACGGGGCCGAGGGCGAGGAATGGGGCAAGGTCGATATCGGCCTCGGTTCGCAGGACGCGGTACTGGCGACAGGCCGGACGAACTCACGTCCACCTTCGCGGCCGCGCATCGATCCCCGGCGCTTGCGCTGGACACACCGATGGCTTTGCAGGTCAAGGCGGACTGAACCCCGAGCTGGTCCAGGCACTGACCCGAAGGGTGTGGGGCGCTGCCTAGGCTTGGACCTGCGGCTCCTCGTCGACGTCGGCCCGCGCGCGAGCGCTCGGCGCCAACGTGCACCTGCCCACGCGCGAGCACTCGTCCGAGACTTGCGCGATAAGGAAAGGCAAGCCCGTCGTCACACAACCAGGAGCTTGCCGGCCTCACTGAGGCCCTGCGGCCGGTCGAAGCTGGCGAGATCCTGGGTTCCGGCCCCGACGAATGGGCGGTTGCCCTGCTGCGCCGAGAAGGAGTGCTCTGATGAGGATCAAAGTTATTGAGGCGCGCATCGCCAGACTGGAGGCGAGCCAGCGCTACAATGCCCGCGCCCGCATGTCCCACGTACAACTGGACCGTCAGCTTCTGGCGGGCATGAACGAGATCGCGGCCGATCACGGCAGCATCGGCGCGGCGGTCACCGCCATGGAGGCGTCGCCCGATCCGATCGATCAGGAACTGGCACGGGAGATCACATCGTTCATCGAGCAGCAGCGGATCGAGCGCGAACGGAGAGCGGCGCATTAGATGCGGCACATGGATTCGACGAACCGGTAGCGCCGGCGGGCGCGGGGCAAGGTCACCGCCAGGGACGGCGCGCCCGACCTTGAGGGGCACGAGCCCACCACCGAGGAGTGGGCCGTGCGGTTTGTCACCAAGTGCTGAAGCACTGGAGCGGCTGTTAACCATTCGGTATCGTTGAGGACGTATGAGGCATCTCGGATCGAGGTAGCGTTATGCGTGTTCTGCTGATCGAAGACGACGCCACCGTTGCGCAGAGCATCGAGCTGATGCTCAAGTCCGAGAACTTCAACACCTACACCACCGATCTCGGGGAAGAGGGTGTCGATCTCGGTAAGCTCTACGACTAC
>NZ_NPKS01000072.1:0-7231 GCF_008329595.1 Methylobacterium sp. P1-11 | reverse complement strand
GGCCCTTCCGGCCCCGCACCCGCGCGCCCCACCCGGACGCCCTCGCCTACATCCTGCACACCTCCGGCTCGACCGGAACACCGAAGGCCTGCGCCAACACCCACGCCGCCCTCGCCAACCGCCTCGCCTGGATGGCCGAGCACCTGCGCGTCGGACCCCACGACACCATCCTGCACAAGACCCCCGTCTCCTTCGACGTCGCCGTCTGGGAGATCCTCCTGCCCCTCGTCAGCGGCGCCCGCCTCGTCATGGCGCCGCCGCACGCCCACCGCGACCCCGACGCGCTGGCCCGCCTCATCGGCGACCACGCCGTCACCCTCGTGCACTTCGTGCCCGCCCAGCTCTCGGCCGCGCTCGCCGCCGGCGCCCTCGACGGTGCGGCCAGCCTCACCCGCCTGGTCGCCAGCGGCGAGGCCCTGCCGGCCGACCTCGCCCAGGCCGTCGCCGCCCGCACCGGCGCACGGGTGCACAACCTCTACGGACCCACAGAGGCGGCCATCGACGTCACCGCCTGCGACGTCGCCGCCTGGGCGGAGGGCCCCGGCCCCGGCCCGCGCGTGCCGATCGGCACGCCGATCGCCAACCTGCGCCTGCTCGTCCTCGACGACGCGCTCCACCCGGTGCCGGTGGGGGTGGTGGGCGCGCTGTATATCGGCGGCCTCGGCCTGGCGCGGGGCTATCGCGGCCAGCCGGGTCTGACCGCCGCGCGGTTCGTGCCCGACCCGGGAGCCGGGCGCGACGGCACGCCGTCCGGGGCGCGGCTGTACCGCACCGGCGACCGGGCCGCGTGGCGGGCGGACGGGCAGCTCGATTATCGCGGGCGGACGGACGATCAGGTCAAGATCCGCGGCCAGCGCGTCGAGCCGGGCGAGGCGGCCGCGGCGTTGCGGGCCCTGCCCGGCGTGGCCGAGGCGGCGGTGGTCGCCCGTCCAGGACCGGACGGGGCCCTGCGGCTCGTGGGCTACGCGGTGCCGGCGGCGGGCGGCGCGCTCGACGAGGCAGCGTTGCGGCGCGCCCTGGCCGAGACGCTGCCGGAGGCGCTCTGCCCCGCCCGCATCCTCGCCATGCCCGCCCTGCCGCTCTCGCCCAACGGCAAGCTCGACACCCGCCAGCTCCCCAAACCGGACTGGGCCGGCCCGGATCGGCGCCGGCCGCGCACCGCGCAGGAGGCCGCCGTGGCGCAGGCCTTCGCGCAGGTGCTCGGACTCGACGCGGTCGGGATCGACGACAGCTTCTTCGATCTCGGCGGCCACTCGCTGCTCGCCACCCGCCTCGTCAGCCGACTGCGCGCGGCGCTGGGCACCGAGCTGCCGCTGCGCGCCGTGTTCGAGGCCCCCACGGTCTCGGCGCTGAGCGGGTGGATCGCCGCGGCCGGCGACGACGCGGCCGGACGCTCCGGCCCCACCCGCACGCCCCTCGTGGCGCGCCCGCGGCCGGACGTGGTCCCGCTCTCCCCGGCCCAGACCCGGATGTGGCTGCTGTCGCGGATCGACGGGGCGCATCCCTACACCATCCCGATCGCGCTCCGCCTCGCGGGAGCGCTCGACGCGGACGCTCTGCGCGCGGCCCTCGCCGACGTGGTGGCGCGCCACGAGAGCCTGCGCACCCGCGTCGTCGAGATCGACGGGGCGCCCGCGCAGCACGTGCTGCCGCCCGACGCGGCGCGGCCCGCCCTCGACGTGCGCGCGGCGGACCCGGCTTCCTGGCCGGACGCGCTGTCCGCGGCGGCACGCGCGCCCTTCGACTTGGCCGTCGACCTGCCGATCCGCGCGCGGCTGTACCGCTTCGGCCCCGATGCGCACGGGCTCCTCCTCCTGATCCACCACGCCGCCGCCGACGGCTGGTCGCTGACCCCGCTGATGCGCGACCTCGCGGCGGCCTACGCGGCGCGCCTCCGCGGCGCGGCGCCGGATCGCCCGGCCCTGCCGGTGCAGTACGCGGACTACACGCTCTGGCAGCGCGATCGTCTCGGCGACGAGGCCGCCCCGGACAGCCTGATCGCCCGCGAGATCGGCTACTGGCGCGCGCAGCTCGCGGGCCTGCCCGAAGGCCTCGCGCTGCCAACCGACCGGCCGCGCCCGGCGACGGCGAGCCACCGCGGGCGGCGCGTGCCCCTCGCCCTGGGGCCGGACCTGCACCGCGCCCTGGCGGATCTCGCGCGGCGCGAGCGGGCGAGCCTGTTCATGGTGCTCCAGGCCGGCTTGTCCGCGCTCCTGACCCGCCTGGGTGCGGGCGAGGACATCTCCCTCGGGAGTCCGATCGCGGGCCGCACGGACGAGGCCCTCGACGGCCTCGTCGGATGCTTCGTCAA
The DNA here is from genome assembly GCF_008329595.1 of Methylobacterium sp. P1-11. Taxonomy (NCBI): domain Bacteria; kingdom Pseudomonadati; phylum Pseudomonadota; class Alphaproteobacteria; order Hyphomicrobiales; family Methylobacteriaceae; genus Methylobacterium; species Methylobacterium sp. P1-11. Next base: position 4,920 of record NZ_NPKS01000072.1, on the reverse strand, counting down.
CACGCTGGTGCTGCGGACCGACACGTCCGGCGACCCGAGCGGCCGCGATCTCGTGGGGCGCGCCCGCGCCGTCGCGCTCGAGGCCTACGCGCACCAGGACGTGCCCTTCGAGCGCCTCGTGGAGGTGCTGAACCCGCCGCGCTCGCTCGCGCGCCATCCGCTGTTCCAGGTCATGCTGGCCCTTCAGGACGGCGTCCCGGCATCGTTCGCCCTGGCCGGCCTGCGCGCCGTCCCGGATTCGGTCGGTGCCGGTGCCGCGCGGTTCGACCTCGCCTTCGATCTCGTCGAGCGGCGTGAGTCCGACGGGACGGAAGCGGGTGTCGTCGGCCACCTCGAATACGCCACGGACCTCTTCGACGAGGCCGGCGCGACCCGCCTCGCGCACCGGTTCGCGCGGCTGCTCGCCGCCCTGGCGGCCGCACCGGACCGGCCTATCGGGGATCTCGACCTGTTCGAGGCCGGCGAGCGGCGGCAGGTCCTGACAGACTGGAACGCGACGGCGCGGGCGGTGCCGTCTGGGACCCTGCCGGCGCTCGTCGCCACGCAGGCCGCCCGCGCGCCGGAGGCCGTCGCCGTCGTCGCCGGGTCGGAGGTGCTGCGCTACGCGGAGCTCGAGGCCCGGGCGAACCGCATCGCCCACGCGCTGATCGCCCGCGGGATCGGCCCGGAGAACATCGTGGCCGTGGCGCTGCCGCGCGGGCCGGACCTCGTCGCGGCGCTGCTGGGCGTGCTCAAGGCGGGGGCGGCCTACCTGCCGCTCGACCCGGGCTACCCCGCGGCGCGCCTCGCCCTCATGCTGGCGGATGCCCGGCCCGCATGCCTCGTGACCATCGACGGCGTGCCACGACCGGACGGCCTGCCCGCCCTCGTCCTCGGTTCCCCGGAAGGGTCTGCCGCGCTCGCAACCGCATCGGCGCAGGCGCCGACCGACCGGGATCGGACGAGCCCGCTCGTCCCCGCCCATCCCGCCTACGTGATCTATACCTCCGGCTCCACGGGCCGGCCCAAGGGAGTGGTGGTCTCGCATGCCAGCCTGACCAACCTGCTGCACGCCCTCGTCGATCGCCTCGGCGTGACTCCGGCGGATCGCCTGCTCGCGGTCACCACGGTCGGCTTCGACATCGCCGGCCTCGAACTGTTCGGGCCGCTCGTTCGCGGCGCGCGCGTGGTGCTGGCCGAGCGGGACGACGTGCTCGATCCCGGGCGGCTGGGGCGGCTCATCGGCGCGGCGGGCATCACGCTGATGCAGGCGACGCCGACCCTGTGGCGCGGCCTCGTGGAAACGGAGGCCCTGCACGGCGTGCGGGTGCTGGTGGGCGGCGAGGCGCTGCCGCCCGACCTGGCCGGCGCCCTGAGCGCGCGCGCGGCGCGGGTCACCAACCTCTACGGTCCGACCGAGACCACGATCTGGTCCACGGCCGCGGATATCGATCCCGGCGGGGAGGCCGTCCCCATCGGCGCGCCTCTGTGGAACACGCAGGCCTACGTGCTCGACGACGGCCTTCGGCCGGTCCCGCCGGGCACGGTCGGCGAACTCTATCTCGCGGGCGCCGGTGTCGCCCGCGGATACCTCGGACGGCCAGGCCTCACCGCCGAGCGGTTCGTCGCCTGCCCCTTCGGGCCACCCGGCGCGCGCATGTATCGGACGGGGGACCGCGTGCGCTGGCGCGCGGACAGACAACTCGATTACCTGGGCCGGGCCGACCATCAGGTGAAGGTCCGCGGCGTGCGCATCGAGCCCGGCGAGATCGAGGCGGCGCTCGTCGCCCGGCCCGGGATCGCGCAGGCGGTCGTGACCGCCTGGCAGGGCCGGCCCGGCGACACGCGGCTCGTGGGCTACGTCGTCCCCAGCCCGGGGGCGGCGCTCGATCCCGAGGATTTGCGCCGGGCGCTCACCGCCACGCTGCCGGACGCCCTGGTGCCCGCGTCCATCGTGACGCTCGATGCCCTGCCGCTGACGCCCAACGGCAAGGTCGACCGCGCTGCCCTGCCGGCGCCGGAGCCGGCCGCCGACCTGGCCGCCGACCCGCCGCGGACCGAGACGGAACGGCGCCTCGCCGCCGTCTGGGCCGAGGTGCTGGGTCTCCCCTCGGTCGGGCGCGGCGACAATTTCTTCGCCAAGGGCGGGCACTCGCTCCTCGTCGCCCGGGTCGTCGCGCGCCTGAACGAGGCGCACGACATCGCTCTGCCCCTGCGCGCCGTGTTCGAGGCGCGCACCCTGGCGGATCTCGCGGTCGCGATCGACAGCCGGAACGCCGATGGCGTGGATGCCGACATCGACGCGATGAGCGACCTCCTCGACGCGCTGGAACATGCCGAATGACTGACACCGGCCCCTCGCGGGACGACCAGCTGCGCGCTCTCGCGGCCCGCTTTGCCGCGCTGCCCGCCGGAAAGCGCCGCCGGTTCCTGGAAGAACTCGCCGCGCGCGGCCTCGATGCAGACCGTCTGCCGATCGTGCCGGCAGAGGGCGGCGACACGGCGCCCCTCTCCGATGCGCAGCGCCGGTTCTGGCTCCTCTGGCAGCTCGATCCGGAGAGCCCGGCCTATCACATCGTCGGCGCGCTGCGGCTGTCCGGTCCGCTCGACCCGGAGGCGCTGGACCGGGCGCTCGCGCGCGCCGTCGCCCATCACGCGGGCCTGCGCACGCGCTTTCCCCTGCGCGACGGCGAGCCCGTGCAGCAGGTCGACGCGACCGCTGGATTCGCGATGACCCGCCACGACCTGACCGGCTGCGACGAGGCCGAGGCGCGGGCGCGTCGCGCGGCGATCGAGGCTGGGATCGAACGGGCGTCCTTCGATCTCGCGCGCGGGCCGCTCGTGCGCGCCGCCCTGGTCCGCGAGGCGCCGGAGCGTCACGTCGTCTTCCTGACCCTGCACCACATCGTCGGCGACGCGTGGTCGATGGACCTGCTGATCGACGACGTCGCGGCCGGCTACGGGGCCGAAACGCAGGACAGCCCCCCGCCGGCGATCACCTACGCGGATTACGCCGCTTGGCAGGCGCGGATGCTCGATGCCGGCGCCCAGGCCGCGAGCCTCGCGTTCTGGACGAACCTTCTCGGCACGGAACACCCCGTCCTCGCGCTCCCCACCGACCGGCCGCGGCCCGAAAATCCCAGCTTCGCCGGGGAGACCCTGACCTTTCCGCTGCCGCCCGCGATCGCGGCGGGCATCCACGGGCTGGCGCGGCGCCTCGGCGCGACGGCGTTCCACGTCCTCGCCGCCGGTTTCGCGATCCTGCTCCAGCGCCTCGGCGCGGAGCGCACGGTCCGCCTCGGCGTGCCAGTGGCGAACCGCACCCGGCCGGAGACCGCAAGGGTGATCGGCAGCTTCGCCAACACGCTGGTGCTGCCCTTTGCATTCGATCCGCTGGCGCGCTTTGCCGATTGCGTCGAGGCGACGCGAGCACTCCTGGTGGAGGCGCAGGCCCATCAATCCGTGCCATTCGAGCGGCTCGTGAGCGCCTTGAGCCCCGAGCGGCATCCCGGTCGCAATCCCCTGTTCCAGGCGATCGTCCAGCACCTGCAGGAACGCCCGCTCGCCACGATCCGCCTCGGCGGCCTGTCGGTGGAGCGCGTCCCGCGCGCCACCGGCAGCGCCCACGTGGATCTCGGCCTGACCACGCTGGAGGATGCGCAGGGCGGGTTCACCGCACACCTGACCTACGCGCGCGACCTGTTCGACGAAGCGACCGTCGCGCGCTGGCGCGACCATCTCCTGACGCTCCTCGGCAGCCTCGTCGCGGCCCCCGATGCGCCGATCCACCGGGCGCCCCTGCTCACCCCGGCCGAGATCGGTCGGCTGAACCCGCCCTCGGCACCGCCCGACGACGGGCTCCCCGTTCACGACATCATCGCCGGGTTCGCGCGGGCGGATCCCGAACGGACCGCCGTGATCTTCGCCGACCGCGCCACGAGCCGCGGCGCACTGGAAGCCGAGGCGAACCGCCTCGCGCACCGTCTGGCCGGAGCGGGCATCGGCCCGGACACGGTCGCCGCCGTGATGCTGCCCCGTTCGCCCACCCTGCTCGCTGCCTATCTCGGCGTGCTCAAGGCGGGCGGCGCCTACCTGCCGCTGGGGCTCGACCTTCCGGATGCGCGCATCGCCGCGATGGTCGCCGACAGCGGCGCGCGCGTCCTCGTCACGGATCACGCCCATGCGGGCCGCGGGCCGGCCGAGGGCGTGGTCAGGCGGATCCTGATCGACGAAGACGCGCCCGACGCCGCCGCGGAGGCTCCGCCGGCGGTGGCGCTGCACCCGGAGAACCTCGCCTACCTCATCTACACCTCGGGCTCGACGGGAAGGCCGAAGGCGGTGGCGGTCGCGCACGGACCGCTCGCGATGCATGTCAGCGCCACCGCACCGCTCTACGGGATGGATGCGGACTCGCGCGAGTTCCACTTCATCACCTTCAACTTCGACGGCGGTCACGAGCGCTGGCTCACGACGCTCGCCTGCGGCGCCAGCCTCGTGCTCCGCGACGACGCGCTCTGGTCGCCGGCGGAGGTGTTCGCGGCGTTCCGGACCCACGGCGTGACGAATGCCGGCTTCCCGCCGAGCTATGTCCGGGAGCTGACGCGCTGGGCCGAGCAGGAGGGCGGCGCGCCGACCCTCGACCTGCTCTCCTTCGGCGGCGAAGCGATGCCGCGCGACGAACTCGCGCGCATCAACCGCACCCTCGGGCCGCGCCGTCTCATCAACGGCTACGGACCGACCGAGACCGTGGTGACGCCGCTCGTCTGGAAGGTCCCCGCCGGTACGGCCTGCGACACGCCCTACGCGCCGATCGGCAGCCCGGTGGGCGACCGGACCGCCTGGGTCCTCGACGACGCGCTTCACCCGGTGCCGGTGGGGGTGGTGGGCGCGCTGTATATCGGCGGCACCGGCCTCGCCCGGGGCTACCTCGGACGGCCCGGC
>NZ_NPKS01000071.1:0-7684 GCF_008329595.1 Methylobacterium sp. P1-11 | reverse complement strand
AGACCACCCGGCTACTTCGCCGGCCAGTCCCGCCGCTTGTCAGAAGATGGCTCAGCGCCCGGTCCACTTCCGCGGCCGGCGCCGATGAACCGGGGTATAGAACCCGAAGATTCGCCCGTCAACTCCCTTTTTCGCGCCAGCTCGGCGCCCTTGCTAGATCCCCGGCTCGCGAGCGATGTCGGCGTTCTTCATGCGAGAGCGGCGCTCAGCTGCGAGGCGCCTCAATCTCGACACGCTGGGTCGAGAGATGATTTCGCCGGGCGTAGATGGTGCTTCCGGTCGGGTTGAATCCGGCCTTTGCACCCCGAGTTTTGCGGGGACGCCCGTTCGCCACCGTCTTCTCAGGGCCTTCGAGTGAAGCGCGAGCGACTCAAGATCGGCGACGTAGCCGCCCGCTCCTCGCGGCGTGGGGTGCAGGAACCTCTCGATCATCTCGGCGCGACCGCGACGCAGATCGACCGGCGGGCGGTAAACCTGCGTTGGCTCTGCGCCAGCAGCCTCACGGGCCTGACCGGTGCCGGCCTGATCGCTGCGGCCCTCCATGTGTCCCTTCAGGGCGACGTCTCCTTCGCGGCCATCCCCGAGAAGGTGACAGTTATGCCCCGGCCTCAGCCGAGTGAGAGCGGCGCCAACATCGCGCGCAAAGGCGACCGGCTGGTGCGCAACCTGATGATCGCATCGGCCAAGCAGAGCTTCCGGGCGCCCGTCACAGTCCGCCTCGGGGATCGCGAGATCATCAAGGCCAAAGCCTTCGTGCGGCTGACTACTCCCCTGTCAATGACGACCGGTATCTACGCGAGCGAGCCGCCCCGCTTCGATCCCATGAAATTCGTGTCCGACGAGCCTCTGGAGCGCGCGCCCGACGCCTCCGCTGATGCTCCGGGCGCCGAGGTGACGGTGGTTAAGCGAGATCTCGCCGATGCCGTTGTCGACGCCAACGCACCCGCGCTCACCGATGACGACGTCACGGCGCAGGTCGAGGAGGAGCGTCGCATCGCCGCCGAAGCGGGCCGCCGCGCCGCCATTCCGATCGCACCGCAGATCATGCTGTCGCGCACGCTCCAGCAGGGAACGGCCGCGGACGGCGACGGATCGGCGCCGAAGGACGCGAACCCGTTCAAGTCGATCGAAGTTCTCGTCGTCCCGGAGAACGTCACCAAGGTCGCCAAGGTCGAGCTGAAGGCCAACGAGGCACCCCTCGTGGAGGAGCGCGACCTCGCGCTGAAACGCGGCGAGACCCTCGAGACCACGCTCAAGGCCACCGGCTTCGCGGGCGAAGACGCAATCCGCGGCATCGTCGGAGCGCTCGGCGGCAAGGCCCGCACTACCGCCCTTGCCGAAGGCCAGCCGATGCGCGTCCAGGTCGCGCCCGGTCCCCATCCAGGCGACCCGCGCCAAGTCACCCGTGTGGTCCTCTACGGTGAGAACGGGATCGAGGGGATCGCCGCGTTGAACGACCGGGGCGCCTTCGTGTCGGTGGCCCCCCCCACCGAGGAGACCCCCTCCCCCAAGGGGCAGTCTCAGGCGGGGAGCGGCGAGGAAGACGACGAGGATTCCGGCTCAGGGCCGCGCCTGTACCAAAGCCTGTACGAGACGGCGGCGCGCCACGATCTGCCGCGAGCCACTGTCGAGGATATTGTCCGCGTCTTCAGCTACGACCTCGACTTTCAGCGTCGCATCGGCAGCGGCGACGGGCTCGACGTGTTCTACACCTACGACGACGAAGCCGGCGCGGATCGGCCGGACCTCCTCTACGCCGGGCTGACGCTCGGCGGCGAGACCCGCAAGGTCTACCGCTTCCAGTCCCCGGACGATGGGACGATCGACTATCTCGATGAACAGGGCCGCTCCCTGAAGAAGTTCCTGCTGCGCAAGCCCATCGCCGACGGGATCATGCGGTCCGGCTTCGGCTACCGGCGTCACCCGGTGCTGGGCTACGCCAAGCTGCACACAGGTGTCGACTGGTCGAACCCGATCGGCACACCGATCATGGCGGCCGGCAACGGCGTGGTGATCCGCGCCGAGATGACCTCGGGCTACGGCAACCGGGTCGAGCTTCAACACGTCAATGGCTACGTGACGACCTACAATCATATGTCGCGGTTCGGCCGCGGCATCCGCGAGGGTGTCAAGGTCCGGCAGGGTCAGATCGTCGGCTATGTCGGCTCGACCGGCCTGTCGACCGGCGCACACCTCCACTATGAGGTGATCATCAATGGCCACTTCGTCGATCCGATGAAGATCCGTGTGCCCCGCGGCCGGGAACTCGACGGGCGACTGCTCGCCGAGTTCAAGCGCCAGCGTGAGCAGATCGACATCACCATGCAGAAGTCGAAGAGCGCCACGGCCCTGGCCCAGCGCGACGCTGCGGTCCGCTGAGGCCGTCCTTCAAGCGAAGCCGAGCCGTGCGCGGATCTCCGCCGGCGTCGTACCGGCCCGCCGAAGGTCGGCGAGGGATTGCGAGCCGCGCGACTTGGACAGCTTCTCGCCCCCGGCGTCGAGCAGCAGCGGGTGGTGGCGGTATCGCGGCGTCGCGACGCCCAGCAGGGCCTGCAGGAGCACGTGCAGGTCGGTCGCCGCCTCCAGGTCGCGGCCGCGCACGACATAGGTGATCCCCTCCACCGCGTCGTCGTGGACCACAGCGAGATGATAGCTCGTCGGCACGTCGCGCCGGGCGATCACCGCGTCCCCCCAGCGTGCCGGGTTCGCCGCGACCTGATGCGCGCCGGCCTCGTCGGAGGCGACGTATTCGTGCGTCGGACCGGCGCGGCGCAGGGCGGCCGCCATGTCGAGCCGCCAGGTATGCGGGTCGCCCCGGGCGATCCGATCCGCCGACGCCGCCGAACCCAGCTCGCGGCAGGTGCCGGGATAGACCGGCACGCCGTCCGGATCGCAGGGGCTCTCACTGCCGGAGGCGATGCGTGCCCGGATCTCCCCGCGCGAGCAGAAGCAGGGATAGGCGAGTCCGCGGCCGATCAGCCCGTCGAGGACGGCCCGGTAGGCCTCCATGTGCCGGGACTGGTGCCGCACCGGTTCGGGATAGGTCAGCCCGAGCCAGGCGAGGTCGGTGACGATCCCGTCGACGTAGTCCGGCTTCGAGCGTGCGGGATCGATATCCTCGATCCGAAGGCGGCAGAGGCCGCCCATCCGGGCGGCGAGGTCCGCGTTGAGCAGCGCCGAGTAGGCATGGCCGAGGTGCAGCCGCCCGTTCGGGCTCGGTGCGAAGCGCAGCACCGGCGTCTCGGAGGTCACGGGCTGTACCGTCGTATCACCCCTCGCGCCGGTGAAGGCATTGCAGCGCGCCGGGCTGGCAGGCGATGCCGGGCAGCGAGCAGGCCGGGCCCTCCGCCAGGCGCCGGCAGACCGTGCAGCCGTCGCTCCATTCGAGGCAGGCCGGGTCCTCCGCCGCCGAGCGCGCCGGTGCCCCGTGACGCGCGGGCGCCAGGGCGCCGATGAGCACGGTGGCGATCACGAGGATAGCGGTGCCCCAGGCGGCAAGCGCGCCGCTCGACGAGCGCGATGCGGGCGACGGAGGGCGGACTGTCGACATGGGCTTCCTGTTGGCGCGGGACCCGCCCCCCTGTCAACGCGCGCTCAGGCGGCCCGCGCGGATTGGCGCTCCAGGAGCGGCGGGAGCAGCTTCAGATTGAGCGGCTTGGCCAGGAACCCGTCGAAGCCGGCTGCCCGGGCGGCGACCTCGTCCTCCCGGCCGGCATTCGCGGTCAGCGCGACGAGGTGGAGCCGGTGCGCGCCGTCCGCTTCGGCGGCGCGGATCCGACGGGCGGTCTCGTGCCCGTCGAGGCGGGGCATCCGCACGTCGATCAGCGCGAGGTCGAAGGGGCCGTCGGTCTCCAGCCGGGCGAGGGCCTCGAGGCCGTCGACGGCGTGGACCACCGTCGCGCCGAGGCGCTCCAGGGCCCGGGTCGCCAGCAGGGCGTTGATCGGGTTGTCCTCCGCCAGCAGGATCCGGAGGCCGCCGCCGACGCGCGTCGGCACTGCCGGCGGGGCGGTCGCGGCCTCGACCGAACCCGACGACGCGAGCAGGCGCTCGAACAGGGAGCGCGGCCGGACCGGCTTGATCAGGTAGCCGTCGAAGCCCGCCGCCCCTGGGGCGCCGAAGCCGCGCCGGTCGAACGGCGAGAGAAGTACGAGGCTGGTGCGCACGCCGCAGGCACGCGCCGCATCCGCGATCTGCCGCACCGCCGCGTCGCCCAGCGCCCGGTCGGCCAGCACCACGTCGAAGGCCGCGCCCGACAGGGCGTCGAGGCCCGAATCCAGGCTGTCGACGATTACGGTGGCAGCCCCGGCCCGCGACAGGCTGCGGGCGAGGTACGGCGCCTGGAACGGCGAGTCGGCGACGATCAGGCAACGTTGCGCCGCGAGAGCCGGCAGCGGCGCGCGTTCGCCGCCCTCGGCCGCCGCGACCTCGGCCAGCGGCAGCAGCACCCGGAAGGTCGAGCCCCGCCCGAGGCGCGATTCCGCCTCGATCCGCCCGCCCATGCGGGTCACGAGCCGCCGCGTGATGGCGAGCCCCAGCCCGGTGCCTTCATGGCTGCGGCTCGCGCTGCCATCGCCCTGCTCGAACTCCTCGAACAGGATCGGCAGCCTGTCCTCCGGGATGCCCGGGCCGGTATCCGCCACCGCAAGTACGACCTCGCCGCCGGTTTCAGCCCGCGCAAAGCTCAGGCTGACGCCGACGCCGCCGCGCTCGGTGAACTTGATGGCGTTGCCGGCGAGGTTGATCAGGATCTGCCGCACCCGGTCGGCATCGCCCAGGATTGCGGCCGGGAAGTCCTCGGCCACGTCGAGGGCAATCTCGATCCCCTTGTCCTGGGCCCGGGGCGCCAGCAGCTCGACGATCCCCTCGGAGAGGGCCGGCAGATCGAAGGGCTCGGCCGCGAGGTCGAGGCGCCCGGCCTCGATACGCGAGAAGTCGAGGACGCCGTCGATGAGGCCGAGCAGGGCCTGACCGCTGGTTCGCACCGCTTCCACATAGGTGCGCTGCTCAGGGTTCAGCTCGGTCCCGAGCACGAGGTCGGCCATGCCCAGGATGCCGTTGAGCGGCGTCCGCATCTCGTGGCTCACCGTCGCCAGGAAGCGGGATTTCGCGACGCTCGCCGCCTCGGCCCGCTCCAAGGCCGCGTCGCGGCTGCGGATCGCCTCGACCCGCGTGGTCACGTCCCGGCCCGCGCGCAGCCAGTGCGTCGCGTCGCCATGGGCCACCGGCATCTCCACGAAGGCGAACCAGCGCGCCCGGCCGTCCGCCGTCCGGACCTGCGCCTCCAGGCGGCGGACCCCGTCCGGCCCGATCTCCACGGCATTCCGGTCGAGGATCTCGAGATCGTCCTGGGAGCCGATCAGTGCGATCGGTTCGCGGCCGAGCAGACGGGCGAAATCCTCGTTGGCGTAGGTGATGCGCCCGCGGGCATCACGCTGGACGATGATTTCGGTGGTAGCGGCCACCAGGGCGCGGTAGCGGTCCTCGCTCTCGCTGATCCGCCAGATGCGGTCCTGCAGCCGCTCGGCCTCGCGCTCGGCGCGCCGCGTTCCGAGCAGGCGCCAGAGGCCGAAGGCCAGCAGGGCGGCTGTCAGGAGCGCCAGGACAGGCGCCATCGTGTCGATCATTCCGGCCTCCCCGGCGTCTGGCCGGTCCGCCGCAGCATCGCAGCCGAAGCTGAAGGCGGCGTTGGGAAAGGGCCTTAACCGCCGGTTGCGGACTTCGCGGAGTCCGCGACGGGGCACGAGCTTAACTGCACCGTGAGGTGATCCGAAAAGCGGCTCGCGAGTTGCCTGCCAGGGCGAAGGCCCGGACGGAGACGGTACATGCCCGGTGATCACTATGACGTCATCATTGTCGGGTCCGGTCCCGGCGGCGGCACGATGGCGTGGCGCCTCGCCCAGACCGGCAAGCGCATCCTGCTGATCGAGCGCGGCGATTACCTGCTGCGCGAGCCGCGGAACTGGGACAGCCAGGCGGTGATCGTCGACGGCTACTACCAGGCCAAGGAGACGTGGTACTCCTCCGACGGCAAGAGCTTCCACCCAGGCCTTCACTACTATGTCGGTGGGAACTCGAAGTTCTACGGCTCGATTCTCTTCCGCCTCCGCGAGAAGGACTTCTCCGAGATCCGCCACCAGGACGGCGTCGCGCCGGCCTGGCCCGTCGGCTACGACGTCTTCGAGCCGTATTATCAGGCCGCCGAGGAGCTGTTCCACGTCCACGGCCTTCGCGGCGAGGACCCGACCGAGCCCTGGTCGACGAAGCCCTACGTCCATCCGCCGGTGGCGCACGAGCCGCGGATCCAGGAGCTGTTCGACAACCTGAAGCAGGCCGGTCACCACCCGTTCCACCTGCCGGTGGGCGTGCGGCTGGTGGAGAAGGACGGCCGTGCGGTGCCGACCTCGCCCTGCATCAAGTGCGAATCCTTCGACGGCTTCCCCTGCCCCACCAACGGCAAGTCCGACGCCCAGACCATGGTGGTGGATCCGGCCCTGCGCGATTGCCCGAACCTGACGCTGCTCACCCGCACCTATGTCGAGCGCCTCGTCACCAACGCCTCCGGCCGCAGCGTGACGGGCGTGGTCGGCACCCGCGACGGCGCGCCCTTCGAGGCCTCGGCCGACATCGTGGTGGTGGCCTGCGGCGCCCTCTCCTCGGCGCTGCTGCTGCTGCGCTCGGCCAGCGACCGGCATCCGAACGGCCTCGCCAACGGGTCGGACCAGGTCGGGCGCAACTACATGCGCCACAACAATTCGACGGTGCTGGCGATCTCTAAGGTGCCGAACCCGACCCGGTTCCAGAAGACGCTCGGCCTCAACGACTTCTACTTCGGCGATCCGGACCCGAAGGACGGCTGGGATTTCCCCCTCGGCCACATCCAGATGGTCGGCAAGTCGGACGGAGCCCAGATCCACGGCGAGGGCCTGCCGGGCTTCCTGCAATGGTTCCCCGACAAGCCGTTCGACTGGATCGCCAAGCACTCCGTCGATTTCTGGCTGACCTCGGAGGATCTGCCGCTGCCGCAGAACAGGGTCTTCTACAGGGACGGCAAGGTCCATCTCGATCTCACGGAGACGAATGTGGAGGCCCACAAGCGGCTCCGGCAGAAGCTGCGCGAGATCTGCAGCTTCACCGACATCCACCCGCACCTGTTCGACCGCTCGCTCTACCTCGGCAAGAACGTCCCGATCGGCGGCACGGCCCATCAGGCGGGGACCCTGCGATTCGGCGAGGATCCGAAGACGTCGGTGCTCGATCCGAATTGCAAGGCACACGAGCTGAGCAACCTCTACGTGACCGACGCCAGCTTCTTCCCGTCGATCGGCGCCGTGAACCCGACGCTGACGATCATCGCCAACGCCCTGCGGGTCGCCGATCATCTCGTCGCCCGGATGGGCGCCCGGGACGAGATCGCGCCGCCCCGGCTCTTCGACCACACCGAGCCGCGGGAGCCGCTGCCGGCCTGAGGACCGGTGGCGTGAGGAACACCGACCCCACCCCCTCCTTATCCTGAGGAGCCCGCGCCAGCGGCCCCCTCAGGATGAGGGAATAGCCCTGGACACGCGTCATCGTCCCCGCGCGCCGTTGGCGCCGGGGGCATGGCCCGGGAGATCACGAGGGACGCGGGACGCCGCGGGAACCCTGTGTCGGCCAGTCAACGCGCGGGATCCGATCCCCGCGGCG
>NZ_NPKS01000070.1:0-8069 GCF_008329595.1 Methylobacterium sp. P1-11 | reverse complement strand
CGCGATGATCCTGCTGCATCTGGAAGCTGTCCCGGAGGAGAGCGCGGAGGAGCGCAGGCTCAATGAGGGCTGGCGTCACCGCTTCCACTCGGGGCGACGGTAAGCAAGATCCAGCTCTGACGGAACAGCCCTGACAGCCCTATCCTGCTGCTTCGTCAGAGCGGGCCGTGCCGCCGTCCCGTTGCTGATCCGGCGCACTCCCGAGGTCGGCAGAGGAGCAATGGGGGCATGAATGGCCGGAACTGACGACAACCTTCGGCTGCTCCTCAATCAGGCCGCGGGAGAGGAAGCGTTCCTCAACCGTGTCGGCCTCGCCGACGACGGCGAGCTGCACGCGACGGGCACCGCGCCTGCAACGTCTCCTGTCGTGTCGTTGATGATCACGAACCGTCAGCGGGCGGCGCTTCGTGAGCTTGGCTTTTCCGAAGAATCCATTCGGCAGATGACGCCTGCCGAGGCGCATGGGAAGCTGGGATTGGCCTAGCCGCCGTACCCACAGCGCATATTAAGCGCTTCGAGCCGCCTGCCGACCTCATCCAAGAAGCGGCGTACGCTCACAATCTGCCCTTTCGCTGCCGATAACCGCCAACAGCCGAGCGCTCGTATATTGGGGATGGTGGCGCCAAAACCGGCGAAAAGGCAAGATCGACACTGGATTTTGTTCCTGTTTTGTTCTAAGTGGCCTCACGGATCGAGCCCCTTTTCAACCCCTCGGTTGCTCCGAGCTACACGGTGTCATGGCCGATACCGAAATCCCGCCACTTAGCCCCGACGACGCCAAGCTGATCCGCAATGAGCGGGCGAAGCTGACGGCAATGTGGGTCAACGGAGTCGCAGTCGCCTCCGTGGCTGTCGGCGGCATCTCCCCATCAGTGGCGATCTTCTCGGGCACCGCCAGCGCGCTTACAGCCAGCGCTCTCCTGGTTGGTTGGAGTCTGCTGGCAGGTATACTACATCTGGTGGCTAGACGCCTGCTCGGAGCCCTGCGCGCGTGAGCCTGACGCTCGCACAGATGGTTGTTCTTTTTCTCGGCCCGCTCGTCTTGGCGACGATGGTCGCCGTTGTCCTTTGGCTGACGCACGAGAAAGAGTCCGACCGCCTAAAGCGCGCTGAAGCTGATCGCGCGATTTGGCTCAAATATCAAGACGAGCGGAAATTGCCCGGAGAGTAGTTTCTCTCTCCGTCTGTTGGTCCGCCATCGTATAAAATTGATCATCATCCGATTTCGCCAACACAGCGAGTTTATCTTGGCGGCTGGTGTAGCTTTCCCGAGAAGTTGTGAGGATTGCTTTTGCGTGGCTCAGCCCGGGTGCGGCCCCATCCGGCGGCGGTCGTGCTCGATGGCGAACACATGACTGTAGAGGTTCGCTACCCAGCTCCTCCCCTCAACCGTGAGATCGAGAAAGCGAATCGCGTCCCCGATGACTGGTTCGATCTTGCCCCAGAAGAACGCCGGGTACCGCTCCGCGAGGTCCGCCGGGCCGGCGTAGCCGAGTTGGTCAGCCATGCCGACCTCGGCGAACTCGTGGAATAGCGCGTTCCGTTTACGAGGGTAGAGCGGATCGCCAAGTTGCCCGATAAGGTCAGCCGCACGCGTCAAGCCGGCTTCGGTCCCGGTTTCCCGGTGCTCGTCGTCCGCAGGCACGGGGAAACGGGTCAACTTGATGGCGCGGATCACCCGCTGCGCATCGACGAGGTCATTCGTGCCAAAGCGCTCCTGCACTGCCAGCTTCGAGCGCTCGATGTGGTAAGGCGTCAGCGCTGCATCGGACGCGCCTCGTGGCAGACCGATGGTGGTGCCCTGCGCGTCGATGACGAAGGCGTTCGCCCGGTTGCCTGAGCAGACACCACGCACGTAGCCGATGTCATGGGACAGGGCCGCCAGGATCATGTGCAGCCAATCCTCCGGCGTGATGCCCTTGTCGAGGAACCGACCGCGCAGGATGTCCTGAGCGACGAGGGTGACGAGAGCGGTGTGGTCGCCGTCATGGTAGAGCGCATCGCTGCCGACGATCCGCTCGATGGTCAGACGTGCGGACGCCTCGATCACCTCGGTAAAACGTGGCTCGCAACTGCCGAAGGTGCGCTGATAGGTTAGAGCGAGGTGCTCGCCGAGCGCGTCGGCCAGCATCTTCGTCTCATCGAACATGACTGGTATCCCGCACATCGAGCAAACGCCGATTTTGGCTGTCGTGTCGGTCTGCATCGTGACATCAAGTCAGCGGCAGCCCATATCGGGAACTCGCCCTCTGAGTGTCGAGGCATCAAGCTCCAGGTGGGCTCGTATGATTTCACAGCCGCTGTAGCCGCGCTCATTCACTAGCTCAGCCGATGTCATCGCGCGCCGTTTCGGCCGCGTCAGTCAGAGGCCGAAGCACCAGTTAGGCTAGGCTGCCGTTGCGGTTCCTCGCACCCCTTTGCACGTCTCACCGTCAGGTCGGTTGAGACCCTTCCCAGATCACGTAAAACCAAAACCAATAGGATTCCCCATGACCGGCCTCAAAGACAAACGTGGCTTCATCGACAAGGACCGACTTGATCTGTCGGAACGCAAGGCTGTCGAGTTTTGGATGAAGCGCTGGGGCGTCACTCAGGACCAGCTAACGGCGGCGCATCGGAAGGTCGGTCGAATGACCAAGGATATCGCCGCTGAGTTGGGCAAAAAGCGTTAGGGGCGCGCTCGCCTCAACAGGGTAGCTCCTCAGGGGACTTCGTTCATGGATAGGCCGCACCCTGATCGTGTTCGGACCAGCGCCCTGGACTTCTGGTTGGCCCGAAGCGCCGTCGCCTGCATCGCCGCCCTCCAACTGCTCGTTGTGAACGACTTCTCGCTCGGACCGCGCTGGCTTGCCCCGACGCTCGAACTCGCGCTGCTGGTGCCACTCTCGGCCGCCACGGCCTGGAACCAGGGCTGGGCGCGGCGCGCCACAACGGACGCACACTGGTCCGAGGTCCACCGCCACCATCGCTTGATCCGCAGGATGGCACTCTTCATGACTGCGCTGGTCACCGTGACCAACACCGCCGCCCTCGCAGCCCT
Source organism: Methylobacterium sp. P1-11 (assembly GCF_008329595.1). Lineage (NCBI taxonomy): Bacteria > Pseudomonadati > Pseudomonadota > Alphaproteobacteria > Hyphomicrobiales > Methylobacteriaceae > Methylobacterium > Methylobacterium sp. P1-11. The sequence continues at coordinate 5,029 of NZ_NPKS01000070.1, read as the reverse complement.
GGTTCACGCCCTCCTGAACGGCAGCCGCCGGTCCAACCTTGCTCATCGATGCCCTCAACATCTGGGGCACTAATGTCGTGATCTTCGCCCTGTGGTTCTGGACGACAGATCGCGGTGGTGCGGCTTTGCGCGGCCATCCGAGTGCGCGGGAGCCGGATTTTCTGTTCCCACAAATGACGCTTCCGCAGCAGGATGCGGCAGCCCCGTTCGTGCCGGGCTTCGTAGACTATCTGTTTCTGGCCTTCACCAACGCCACCGCCTTCTCACCCACTGACACGTTGCCGCTGACACCGCGTGCGAAATTGCTGATGATGGCTGAGGCGTTGATCTCCCTGCTTGCTGTGGCCCTTGTCGCCGCACGCGCCGTCAACATCCTCGCATAGTCAGGCCGCAGACCTCGATGAGTACTACGACGCTAGATCAACCGATCGCCCGTAGGAAACGAGCCGACCTCCTCCGGGTTGGCCACGGCCACCCGCAAGGATGATCCGGCGCATGAACGTCTGGCAGCTCATCGCCCACGATCACGCCTACCTCGCGCACCTGATCGCAGAGAGTCGGTACACTTTCGGCGGGTCGGCGATCCACGACCGTGAGGAGGTGCTGGGAGGCTTAATTGATGAGCTTGCCGCTCATGCCGAGGCGTTGGAGGCCAGTCTCTATGCGCCGCTGCGCCACCTGGATCGGACACGCCAGCTCGCCGAGGACCTGCACCATGAGCATGCGCAGTTCCTCGGGCAACTTGATGCTCTCGCGAGATCGCGGCGGGGCGGCTTTTCCTCGCAGATGGGTATGGTCCTCGACGTCGCTCTGATCGGTCAGCACCTCCGCCGTTACACTCAGGAGCTGATACCGGCGGCTCAGGAGCTTCTCTCTTCGGCGCAAGTCGATGCCGCCGCACACGCCTTCGTTCGTGCGAAGATGCAAACTCTGAAGACACGGCATGGTCGCACATCCGATAAACTGACGTTGGTCAGAATTGCACGGGCTTGTGCCGTCTGCGCTGCTGCGGCCGGTATCGGCTACCTTGCTGGGCGTTCGGCCTCGGCCAAAGGGCGGAAGCTTCTCGTCACATCCACGCGTTGAGATCGCGCCGCAGCATAACCGCTAAGTCTATCCGGCGCAGACACGCTGGGTAGAGATTGAACGGCTGCATCCATGCTGCGAGTTCGATGAGCGCGGCTTGAGGCGCAGCGGCGCGACCGACCAGGCGCAAAGCGGCGGCGTCCCGACTTCTGCAACTCGCGATACATCCTCAAACCGCCCGATGATGTGCGCCGTAAACAAGCATTAACTCTGCGCGGGCATCGTTCTGGGCCTGATCGATTAGCCGTTCGGACCAACGGGGTCCGCCCACTCGAGACGGGAGACAACCGGTCCATGCCTCGCCTGCTCGAACTGCTGCGCTGGAAACTTCAGATGCTTTTTGCATGGAAGCCGACACGTGCTCAGTTGCTGCCCCTGATCCTGGGGGTTTACGCCCTAGCGGGTTGGGGAGCCTATGCGAATAAAGCTTCAGCCAACCGCGATCTCACCACTCAGGTCGCCCTCCTTCAGACGGAGCGAGACGGGTTAGTGAGCCGTCAGAAAGAGTCGGAGCAGGCGAGCATCGAGCTCGTTCGTGAGTGGCAGGGCAAACTCGCCTCTGCCCGCGCGGAACTCGGCCAAGCTATCGCGGCTCGTGACGCAGCGAAGGGGCAGCTAGCCGGTTCACAGCGCGAGCTTATCGCTTCGAAGAAGCGCTTCGATCAAGCTCGTGATCGAGTATCCGAGACGGGAAGCATCAAACCGGCCGAGCCGTCAAAGAAGGCCGCGAGTAAGCCATAGACCCGCTGGGTCGGCCTTTGGCGTGATGAACTCGGACTCATGCTGTTTCCTTTGGGGACTAAGCTTCAGGAAGTCTGGTTGGGAAGCCGTGCCGAGGCCGCGGCTACCGTGTGGGTCATGATCAGAGCGGCGAGCCCTTCGACAGCCGCCGTGGATCGGATCTCCGCTTCCACGATGCGCCGGCTCAAGCTTTCCACTGCCGCCTCGAAGTGGGAGCTGGCGATGCTCATGCGCCAAGAGGAACTTCCATCAGGAAGCTGTTGCGGTGAGCGCGAAGTAGATTGAGGCTCGTCATATAGGACGCGAGCAGCATCTCGTCCTTAGCCGTGTCCTGCCCTTCCGCTGCCCTCTCAAAAACCAGAGCACACTGGCCGTGGAAGCGCCTCTCGCAGGCGATGATATCTTCATTCGCGGCGGCAAGCGCCTCGATCCACGATAGCGACACGAACCGCGCCCTCCATCCCAATCAACTCTTCTTGCACGGCATGGTTGAATTCTGGGGTGGATCCAACGGTCGCGCGCTCACCGGCGGAAAGGCCGCTCAGGCAGAGCGCGCACCGCCTCCCCGCTGCGTTGCAAAACGGTTCCAAATGGCTAAGCTTCTACGCAGCGCCTGCGTAGCGGCCTACCTGTCACTGGAGAACGCTCATGCTGGTCAACCATGAACGTCGCCTGCTCACGAAAGCCGCCCAGGCTATGGACGGTCACATCTCCATCAAGCGCGAGATGGATCGGGCTTGGCCGGGTGATCACAGCCGCTTGACTAGCCTGGAAAGCCGGGGCGATCTCGTGTGGGTTGGTGAACGGGCGGGCCCTCATCTCGGGGGTACGTTCGCAACATGGCAGATCACGGATGCTGGCCTTTCCAGGCTGGAGCAGCTGTCTGCTTAGCGTGACCGCCTAACGGGGCAGTGCTGTCATGGTGGGACTTAGTGGGCGGTTCCGCGGCGCGGCCAATCCTCCCGCATAGGTAGTAACTAGGGTCTGTCGTCGCTTGAACCATATGGTGCAGCATGCGTTTTATGCCCTCGACTTGAGGAGGGACGATGCTGAGCGACGCGCAATGGGCTGTTCTGGAGCCACTGGTTGAGGCTTGTCGGCCGAAGGCGAAGACACCGCCGCAAGATCTGCGGCGCACGCTCTCAGCAATCCTGTGGCGCCATCAGAACGGTGCCAAGCGGCGCGCAATCCCGCAAGATCTGGGGCCGCGGTGGCGTGCGGCACAGATCTTCATCCGGTGGTCGCGCAGCGGCGTGTGGGAACGACTACTCGGCCTCGTGCAGGAGCGCGGCGTTCAGCTCGGCATGGTGTTCCTCGACGGCACCAACATGCGTGCGCATCAGAAGGCGGCAGGCGCCGCCAAAAGAGGGGATCTGCAGCCGAGCGAGACGATCGTGAGGCTCTTGGCCGATCGCGTGGTGGTTATGGCACCAAGGCTTGCGTGATCGCTGACGGCGCAGGCCACGCGATCGCCTTTCAGATCGCGCCGGGGCAGGCCCATGAACTGCCCCGCGCGCTGCCCTTGCTCGAGCGCTTGCCGGGCCTGTGCCAGTGGGTCGTGGCGGATCGAGGCTACTCCAGCCATCGCTTCCGACAGCACGTCCGAGAGGCCGGGGCAAAACCAGCAATCCCGTCCAAGCTCAACGAGACCCCCGCGCGCTGCTTGGAGTGGATCTGCAACAATCGCAATATCGTCGAGCGGCTCTGGGCGCGCCTCAAGGAGTGGCGAGCGATTGCAACGCGAAACCAGTAGACCGCCGCAAGCTTCAGCGGCATCCTCTGCCTCGCCGCCGCCCTCGATCACCTCAGGTGACGACAGACCCTAGCCTGACCTAAAATCCTGCCCGGTCGGTCACGCTCCAATCCGCCGTCCTTTCACGCCGCTCCGTTCGCTGGCATATGCTTCGCCCAAAACTGGGATCGGAAACATGCCTGAGAACGAAGCCTGTGAGGGCGCTGTTGCTCTGCTCAGACGCCAGCACGAACATATCGGCGAGCTGCTGCCCGATTTGAAAGACGCTGGTGGCCCGGCGATCACGCGGGCAACGAGGATGCTGCCAGCGTGCTGGTCCACGCACGCACCATCGAGGAAAGCGTGCGCGAGATCAGTCAGATCATCGCGACGATGAAGGATTGAGAGGCTCACCGATCGATGCCTGAGGTAGGTCCGGCACCCATCGGTCATGGCAGTGGCCTTCTACTCAGCGTGCTAGGCTTGATCCAAAGCGATCATCGACGGCACTAGCTCGATCCGGGCGCCGATCCACGACTGACCCAGTCCTGGCTGTCGAGCGTGCAGGCACCGTTCGTCAGCTTGGCGATCGCCGACATCGCCTCATCAAGCGAGGCGTGCGTGGATTTGACGGTCCGTAGCGTGCCCTCAGGCTGAGGCATGATCACGAAGACGTCTGAGTGCTCGGACTTCGTGATTTCGCCGAGGGTTCGCCCGAGTCGGTCGTTCAAGCTCCACGCGTTTCCTGCAGTTCCTGTAGGGGTAAGTACGACGTCCATCGCTACCGCCTCGCTGATGCAGAGGATGAGATTGATCATGCGCCCATCAGCGGTGGGCAAATCGAGGCCCTGAGGCAAGCCGTGACTGCCGGCTAACCACCCCTGCTTAATCGGGATGGTCACTATGGCTGGTTCGAGCGCGATCGTGTCACGACTCGATGATCGCCGCTCCTTCGCGATCGTAGCGAAATGCGAGCAGGCATGAGGGCGACCGGACGGCCCAGAGACACGCTGCCCGGTCGGTAGGAGTGCTGCCTCCTACTTCTTCGATCCTGGAGCAGGCTTGGCCGCCAGCAAGCCCTTCGTGGATGGTGCTGAGGCGTTCGTCTTCACCTTAGGGGCCTTGGGCTTCTTCGCCTCGCGATTGCCGCGCTTGTTATCCGTTGCCATGACGGTCTCCCTTACAGGGCCGGTGGCCTCGATCACATGGCCTGCACGGTCCGATCCACCCGCGTAGCATCGCTCCGAAGTGCTCTCCGGCAAACCGCCATACGGCTCGCCGGAGAGCTTCCTGAGTTCATTCGGCAGGTCAGAAATCCATACCGCCCATACCGCCCATACCGCCGCCGGCAGGCATGGCAGGAGCCTCCTTGCGCGGAGCCTCGGAGATCATCGCCTCGGTGGTCACCAGCAGGCCGGCGACCGAAGCCGCCCCCTGAAGGGCAGCGCGGACGACCTTGGCCGGGTCGAC
>NZ_NPKS01000069.1:0-13678 GCF_008329595.1 Methylobacterium sp. P1-11 | reverse complement strand
CCGCACTCCGGCCTGCGCATGCTCTCGCCCCGAGAGTACCTCTGCCGGACTGCCTAAACCCACCCCGCTGCCTGTCCGGTCAAACAGGGTGCACTCCACCGAATGTCCGGTTATGCACGCGTTGGCGCGCCAAAGTGAGGTAGTTTGGCCGAGAGCCGCCGGTCCGCTTCGGAGTAGTCCCGTCGCAAAAGCCGACAGGCTCCTACCGACCCAACTTAGTCGCACTGGCTATGCCGCTGAATCCTCCGGCCAGACATTGAGAGTGCGTTCGATCGCTCAGCCTCCCCCCTTGATCGGCATCAGGCTCTTGCAGTCGATCTCTGGCATCGTCGCCATCTGGTCGAAGGGCACCACCATCAAGTGACTGTCCGGCATTCTGGTGACGTTGAACTGCTTGCCGGTGATCTTGTCGGTCGCCATCGCGACCATGAGCTGCATCGGCTCGAACGGCGTGACGATGAAATCGTGCCCCGAGGCGCCGATGGGACTCGACAAGGAAGCCGTGGCCACGCCCGTGCCGGCGAGGAGAGAGACAGCCGGCAGAATTACGCGCATCATGATGGATCCATTTCGGTTCGGTCGACGGGACTTCGCAGGCCTTGGCCTGGCAGTTACCGGGACTGAGCGTCGTCGCCCACGCCGTAACAGTGAACCGAAGGTGACCGAAGGGCGGTAGGGCGGACAGAACTCGCGATGACATCGTATGCATTCCGACCAATACGGCGACTTTTGGTGCCGACGATTAGGATGCGGGCACGATGAGCGTCGGACGGGTAACGTCGCAGGGCAAGCAGCGGCACGCCGTGTACCGGGCAGCCTTCAGGCTCGTTCGTGGGGTCTCGTACGCCTCACGTACCGCCGCCCGGATTGCCGGCGCGCTCCTCCTCGCGGCGCTCGGCATCCTGTTCCTGAACTACGTCGTGCTCCCGACCGACAAGGCGCACGCCTATCGCAACCTCGACCCGAGTCTTGCCGAATGCCGCGACGGGCTCGCCAAGGGTTGGACGATCCTGGCCGATACCGGGCGCGAGGTACTGATGACGACGAGGCCGGTCGAGGGCGACGGTTGGGTCGATGCCAGCAACGACGAGGATGCGGCGATCGCCACGGATGCGCGCTGGGCGACGCGGCTGCGCTGCGCCCTGCAGCGTCACCGCGTCCCGGCCCGCGATGCCGGAGGGCACGACGTCGCCTACCACCTCGGCTTCATCGAGTTCCAAGAGGATGGCGAACCTTACGCGCTGGTCGCTCGTGAAGGAGCGAGCGACACGGCCATCGACAGCGCGATGCTTCGCCACGCCATGGACGCTGAGATGCGGGCCAAGGGCGTGCCGGCCACGATGGTCAAGCCCGTCATCACTCAGCTTGATGCCCTGAAAAAGCATCTTTCGACCGGGTCACACTACGTGATTGCGTTCGTCCACGGCTGGCGGCACGACGCGCGGATCGGCGACGGCAACGTGGCGGACCTGCGCCTTTATGCGGCCCACGCCGCTCGCTTCCTGGCGCAGCGCTGCCAGAGCGACCCCAGCATCTGCGACATGGACGTCACGGCGATCTATGTCGGCTGGCGCGGAGCGCGGGTCGACGAGCGCGGCCTGCGGCTCTGGTTCGGTGATACGATCGGTGGATTTTTCGGAAACCTGTCGGCCGGCGCAACCCTGTTCGATCGGAAGCCGGTGAGCGAGGCCATCGCGCCCGCGGCGATCTCAGCCCTCCGCACGCTCGAGTCGACGCTCAGCGCGCCGGGCACGCACAACAAGCTGATCGTCGCCGGACACAGCCTCGGCGGCAACATGCTTGCGAGCGGACTCAAGGACGACATGGTCAAGGCGGTGCGCCGCCACCGGTTCGGCGAGACGCTGCCGCCGGTCCTTGGCAATCTCGTAGTCCTGATCAACCCCGCCTCCGAAGCGAGCAAATGGACGGCGATCCAGCGCGAAGTCTGGTTGAAGCTGGCGGATTATGCCGACGCACACACGCCAGCTTCAGAGGTCGAGCGCGATGACGGCTACTTTCCGTCCGATCAGCGGCCGATCCTGATGTCGGTGACGGCGGCTCTCGCCTTCCCGGCGGGTGGCCTCCGCCCTGGGGACTGCGCGTGGATCGGCCTCGATGTCGACGACGCCTTCGCTGCCGCCCGCCGGAAAATCCGGGGCCGACTCTCGGCGACCGACAGCATGTTCGATGCGGGCGTCGACTACGACTGGGCGACACACGACCTGTTCCCGACCTTCAAGTTCGATTTCCGCCCGGCGGCGGGCTATCTCGACCGGGTGGCGGCAAGGTTCGAGGGCCGCCAGCCTCGTGGCGAAAGCTGTAGCCCCCCGCCGCCCGTCGGCCTCGGAGCCGGATTTCTAACCCTACCGCTACGCACCCTGTCGCTACTTGCTGCAACCTTCCCGTTCCAGAACACCGCGTGCGAGGATTCGCACACCATCGGCAATCTCGACCCGCCGCGGCCAGCGGCTGGCGTGCTCGCCGATGCCCAGCCTTCGGCTGCGCCCTTCGGCACGACTCACGAACTGCTCGGGCTTGATGTATCTGGTCTCGAGCGGCACCATCCCTATGCCACACTCGCTGATGCCGCCCTTGACTGCCCACGCTCCGACCACTGGCTGACCCGAGCCCGAATGGCGCGCGCCGCCCGGCGCGGCAACTCTTGGGACAGCGCCGACCTCCTGCCTGGCGGCTCCGGCGAAAGGGGGCCGGCCGCACGCTTCCTGCACGGCCTTCAGTTGACCGGCATTGCGCCGATCACCCGTCCCAACGACCCTTTCTGGAATGTCCGGGCTTTTGACAACGCACTCTCGCGCCACGACGGCTACCGGCTGTCTTCGTTCATCTGTGCCTTGAACCAGCTTGTCATGGACGACATCACCGATGCGCCGTCGTCGATGAGTGATCACAGAGGCTCTCAGAGCCCATAAACCCTATTCTTAGAGACTGCCTTGACAACCTTTCGCCCCGGCGTGGGCGGTCGCAGATCCCCCCTGAACGCCCTCCGAGGGCTAACAGCGCAGGCAGGACGTGGCCGAAAGCGGCCGGTCCGCTTCGGAGACGGTCAGCCGGAAAAGCAGATGGTCCTCGAGCGACCCATGCCAATCGTCTGGGCCGCTGTCGCCGCTTCTCCGAAGCGGCCGTTCGTCAGCTGTCGGGCAAATTCGGCTTGGGGCGGTGAGTCGTCATCATTTCGCCATCGCCGCCCTGGCTGCCTGGATCTTGGCCTTGACCGCTTCCAGGTTGAAGCTCGCGCCCTTCTGCATCGGCGGGAACTCAATGGCCGTCATCGCAAGCTTCTCCACTTCCTGCTGGACGAAGGTGAAGCGCCAGAACTCGTAGAGAAACCAGTTCATGTAATTTTGTGTGCCAGCCTTAGTGCCACTGTCGGGCCAGCCTGTGCGCTCAAAAGGATCGAGCCGCAGATTCGTAATGTATGGCACATCGGGTTTCGTCTTATCGCCAAGCCAACCCGCAGGCTGGTCAATGAAGCGATATTTATAATCTCCGATCCTCACTGCTCCGAGTTCGCTTTCGCCGAAATACCATATCTCATTACGCTTCGACGGCCCCTTGCCGGTGATCAGATCCATCTGGTTATAGCCGTCAAGGTGTACCTTATAATTCTCGTCGCCGATCTTTTTGCCTCGTTTCAGTTCTTCACCAATGTCGGCGTTGCCGGCTGCGGCGACTAAGGTCGGGAACCAGTCGAGGCCGGAAATGACGCCGTTCTGGACCTGCCCAGCGGGCACTTTGCCGGGCCAACGAATCATCGCCGGCGCCCGGAAGCCGCCCTCCATAACCGTGCCCTTCGACTGCGCGAACGGGGTTTGTCCGCCATCCGGCCAAGTAAAAACCTCAGTGCCGTTGTCGGTGGTAAAGACAACGATGGTGTTGTCGTCCACTCCCAGGTCGGCCAGCTTCTTCATCACCGCCCCGACGACATCGTCGAGCTGCGCCATGCCGGCCTCATGGATGGTCCAGCCGTTCTTGGAATTGCGCAGGGCTTGATATTGCGGTGACAGGTGGGTGGTGACGTGCATCCGGGTCGGATTGAGCCACACGAAGAAGGGCTTGCCGTCGGCCTTGGCCCGGTCGATGAAGCCGAGCGCCAAGTCGCGGATCTCGTCGTCCACCGTCTCCATCCGTTTGGGATAGAGGGGTCCGGCGTCCTCGATCCTCTGCTTGCCGACGATGCCCCAGCGCGGGTCGTCGGTGGGATCAGCCACGTTCGTCGCCCAAGAATGGATCATGTTGCGCGGGCCGACCTGACCCAGCAGCTCCTGCGGGTAGCCGGGGTGGGCCGGGTCTTCCATCGCGTCGAGATGGTAGAGATAGCCGAAGAACTCGTCGAAGCCGTGCACCGTGGGCAGGAACTCGTTCTTGTCCCCCAGGTGGTTCTTGCCGAATTGCCCGGTGGCGTAGCCTATGCCTTTCAACACGGTGGCGATGGTGACAGCCTGCGCGGGCAAGCCGATGGGGGCGCCGGCCTGGCCAACCGTAGTCATGCCGGTGCGGATCGGCAGCTCGCCGGTGATGAAGGCCGCGCGCCCGGCCGTGCAGCTCGCCTCGGCGTAGTAGTCGGTAAACAGCATGCCCTCGGAGGCCAGTCGGTCGAGGTGAGGGGTCCGTCCCGCCATCATGCCGCGATGGTAGGCCCCGATGTTCCAGATGCCGATGTCATCGCCCATGATGACGATGATGTTCGGCTTCTGCCCCGTCGGCGTTGTCAGCTGCTGAGCGCGAGCGGTCCCCGTTGCTTTCAATGTCAGTCCGGCGACCGCCAAGAGCGAAGTGCCGGCTAGGAGCATGTTGCGGCGACTAAGTGGGCATTCTGGCGCGGAGCTCGTTCGATCCGCATGGTGCGCGCCATCGTGCGTCATGACTGACCCCTCTCTCTCAGGACACACCTGAAGCCGACGTGGCTCATGGAGGTATCGACGGGCTGCGCGTGCCGCGCCGCCGGCCGATAGCGGCGGCAGTAGTTCGGCGCGCACAGGTGGGAGCCGCCCTTCACGACCTTGCAGGGGATTGGGACCTGCGGATTGCGTGGGTCGAAGCTGTCCTCCTCACGCCCGCCATGTGGGTTCCGAAGAACACAGCAGGCCTTCGAGGCATCAACCGGATGCGTCGGCCCGTACCAATCGGAGGTCCACTCCCAGACATTGCCGATCATGTCGACCAGACCGTAGCCGTTCGGGGGGAACGAGCCGACTGGGGTCGTGCGCTTAGAGGCGTCCGGGGCGGTGTTGAGGTGAGGGAAATCGCCTTGCCACGTGTTGGCCATTAGGCGCCCAGCAGGCATAAATTCTTCGCCCCACGCGTATTCGGCACCATCGCGACCACCGCGGGCCGCGAACTCCCATTCAGCCTCGGTCGGAAGAGCTTTGCCCGCCCACACAGCGTAAGCCTCGGCGTCGCGTAGCGCGACGTGCACGACAGGATGATCGTCGAGGCCCTTGATCGAACTGCCGGGACCGTAGGGATGCCGCCAGTTCGCACCCCGCAGAAAAATCCACCATCGAGTCCAGTCGCGCCTGTCGCCGGGCTCACGCGGCGGATAGAAGGTGAGTGAGCCAGCGTAGAGCATGTTCGGCTGCGCTCCCGGATAGTCCTTCGGCTCCGGAAGGCTTTCCGCTACCGTTCGATAGCCGGTCGCGCGAACAAACGCCTTGAAGAGCCGGTTGGTGACGGGTGCCTCATCGATCCAGAAGCCGTCTACGCTGACGCAGTGTGCTGGCGCTTCTTCAGGATAATGGTCATCCGATCCCATACGGAACGTTCCGCTGGGAATCCAAATCATCCCATGCGTCTTGTGCGACAGCTCGGGACTGAGTCGCCTAAACGCGAAGAAAGTAGCGCCTGACATTTTTTATCCTAAACTTAGTTCATTAAATCTTCTTCATAACATAACTGACACGACGGCCATCGCGCTGATGCAGCAGGGCGCAAGAAGCATCGATTCATCAAAATTATGACAATGTTACATTTGCAGACAGGTCAATAACGCAACATAGCTTGGTGGCCCACCAATGCTCACCTCCTGAACGCATGCGCTTCGACGGTTCGCTTTGAAGCCCGGCCATTGCTGTTCAAGCTGTGCGCGCGCCAGGGTCTCGTCATGTATGCAGCCCTTATCGGTAGCTTGGGCGCTCTGACCGAGCGAAGGTGCCTCGCCGCAGATTGCCTTGAGGTTGAAGCGCGGCACCTCCTCGGCTTTGACCGCCGTTGCAGCAAGAAATAGCAGGAACAGCAGGCACGATGGCTTGAACATCTTTCGCCTCTCCCTGGGACTATGCCGCGGAAAGCGCTTGATACATCGGCGGGACGATCAGACTGCTTTGGCGTCCATGGCCACCATCGCGAATGCCAAAACCGCGCCTGAAATCCTTAGAATCTACAGCTTTCGAGCGAATCCTGCCGAAGCCACTGCCATCATGAAGAAGATATGGTCTCCTGCTTGATCAAAGTGGACAGACACGGCTCATTCAGCACACCCCACCTACGAGGTACTTCGAATCGCATCACGGGATCCAACTCAGCAGGCCTTGTACTGATTTTCTAAATCGTCCTTTTCCGTCGCGATACTGCCACAGAACGTACCGTATTTACTGTATAGGACCGTTTTCCGTAGCAATCATTGTATCAAATTTACATCAGTCGCTAGTATATAAGGCCATCGGCGCGCACGGGCGCTTGATAGAAAATCTATGCTATGCCAATTTTGCTTTACAATCAAGTGACTCCGCGCTTCGAATATTGGGAGCTGACGCGATGCGAAACGACCGAGCGGTCGGCCAATGTGCTGCGGCAGCTTTGCTAGGCGCCCTGTCCTTTGTCGCAACCGAGCGGGTCCAGGCGGCTGAATATGCGCAGGGCATCTACATACTCGGCAATCGCGGCGCGCTCGCCGGGGTGATTCCGCCGCCCGGCTTCTATTTCGAGAGCGAAACCTACTTCTATCAAGGCGATTTTGGAAGGAACCGTGTGTTCCAGGGCGGCGGCGTCGTAGCCGCAAACGTCAAGATTGATTTCAGCGCCAATTTTGCATCGCCGATTTGGGTCACGCCGGTCGAGATCCTGGGCGGCAATCTCGGCTTCTCTATCACCATTCCGTTCGGCACGCCCGACGTCGCCGCCGCAGCGGTGCTGTCGTCGCCCCGCATCGACCGCATCATCGCCGGGCGGGAGCACGATGCCATCTTCAACGTCGGCGACATCTATCTGGCCTCTTTCGTGGGCTGGCATTCCGGCAATTTCCATTGGACTGCGACGGTGCTCGGCGTTGTGCCCTCCGGTTCGTTCGAGAATGGCCAGTTGTCCAACATTGCGCTGAATCGCCCGGCCCTCGATCTCAGCGGCGCGCTCACCTATCTCGACCCGGCGCTGGGCTACGAACTCTCGGTCGTGCCTGGCATCACGTTCAACTGGATCAACCCTGCAACACACTACCTCACCGGTACCGAGTTCCACCTCGAGTGGTCGGCATCGAAGTACCTGAGCAAGGACTTGTCGGTGGGTCTCGTCGGCTATTTCTACGACCAGCTTACGGGCGACAGTGGGTCGGGCGACAAGATCGGCTCCTTCAAGGGCCGTGTCGTGTCTTTAGGCGGCCAGATCGGCTACACCTTTCACGCTGGCGAGATTCCGATCTCGACGAACGTCAGGGTTTACCGCGAGTTCGACGTCAAGAACCGCTTCCAAGGCACAGCGACATACCTGACCATCTCGGCACCGCTCTGGGTTGCGCCACCGAAGTCCACGCCCGAGCCAAAGGCGATCGTCACCAAGTTCTGACGCCCGTCACCTGACCCGGACGGATTCCGTCAGGCATCCTAAAGGGTGGCGCTGGAGCTTCGGTTGACTGGCGGCGGCGCCCAGGAACCACTCAGAAGGGCGTCCTGCGGCCAGTAGGTGCGCAGCATCAGGATGAAAGCGCCGGCCGGGGCCGGAAGCCAGTTCGACTCGCGCTCCGCTCCGGGGCTCTCGTGCTGGATCAGGAGATCGATTGATCCGTCCGGGTTGGCCTTGAGGTCGTCGCGCGGGCTCACCGTGTAGCGGTTGAGTGGGTTCTCGACGAAGAAGTAGTCCGCATCATACATCGTCAGCGACCAGAAACCGTCGACAGGCGGAAGTTCGCCGGCTGGGAACCGCATCACGTACTTCGAGGCCCCGGACAGGCGCCGGCCCGCAGCATCAACCGTCGTCAGCGGATAGACCGCATCCTGCGGCAGATTGCAGCCAAGCCCCACCGCCGTGACGAGCGCGCGCTGCAGGTAGTCCTTGCCGTAATCGCCGCCATTGGTGGTGAAAGTCCAGCCGTTCACGTTCGCGCCCGCCGTTTTGAGGTGGCCCATGATGCGAGTGATGGCCTCCCTCGGCGCGCGATCGATCGCCTCCCGGATCGCGGGCGACTGGCTCGCCGGATTGAAGGAGTGACCAGGAACGACGCCGAGCGAGGCCATCTTAGCCACCGGAACTCCATCAGCGAGCGCCGGTGGGTTGTCCTTCATCAGGGTGGCAAGCAGGTTGAAGTAGGTCGTCGCATCCATGCGGTTGACCTGCTCACGCACGGCCGTCTTCGTGTCGATGCTTGGATCGATCCGGCCTGGAGGCGGCGTGTACGGCTTGCCGGCCGCGCTCGCCGGGACGAGCCGGTACTGGTCCTGAAGCGCATGCACGGCCCTGTAGTCTTCGGGCGTGCCCGTGCAGTAGGTCCGGCCGAGGATCCAGATCAGGTTGGTCGGCGCCTGGATCAGCTTGGCGCCGGACGGCACGCTGCCGCTCCAGCCGGGTCCGGCGATGAAATAGGTCTGCGGCCCAGTCCCAGTCGTGCGCTTGCCCGGCACGGCGAAGACATTCGTCCAGGCGCTCAGCATCGGCATGAGGTAGTAACGGCCGTCCTCCTCCGGGAGACTGAGAATGTGCGGCTCGGTCCCGACATCGATGAAGGCGCTGGAGTAGAGCGTGTCCGCGTTGGGTGCAGTGACTGCACGGAACTTCGCATCTGGATATTCGCGTAGATTAGCGAACTGGCCCATAGGGGCGTTCTTGCCCTCAGCCGCGGCGACGTTAGTGAGCACGCGCCGGGTCATCTCCATGGTGACGAGCGGGTAGCCATAGATGTAGGCGTCCGTAGCCAGCTCCAGCGGATCGGCCGGCACCTTGTTGCTGATGATTGGCGCATCCTGAGCCGTGCTCTGTGCCCATGCCGAGCGCCGGCTCATGCCGACGAAAGGGATCGTGGCGGTTCCCACTGCGAAGATCCGTCTGCTGACATCCATGCCTGCCTCCTGGAACTGGCCTGCTCAGCCGGACCGCCATGGAGTGACCCTGCAAGTTATCATGCCTCCAGCATGGCACGTGGCCAGACAGTGGCCTGGAGGATCACCGCTCCTCAGATTGTGGGCTACCAGCGGCGGAAGCTGCGCGTGTAGACGACCGCACGTGGGCCATAGAAGCCTCGCTGTACGGCGACCCCACCCCAAGGTCCGATGCAGCCGGCCCGGTAAAAGCCGCGGGCGCAGACGAATGCGCTCGCCGGACTTGCGGATAGGGTGACGAGGCCGGCAAGAAGCGTGAGCAGAATAAAATTATGACGTAGGGCAGTGATGTGTCTCATGGCATGCCTCCCTCATGATCGAAGTCGGCCCGGAACAGCGGCTACCATCTCTTAATTCGATACCGGCCTGCGAAATTTCTTTGGCGCAACTACTCCAACGACGCGCCGAACTTGAAGTTTCGCGAACAAAAAAATCTTACAAACATTGGAATGCCAATTTGGCGATTCGCATCCTGCATACTGTTTTAGGGTACGCGCAGTGATCCAAACTGTCAATTGTGATACTGGCGAGAGTGATATAAACGATTACTTTCTCCAGCTAGCGTCTTTGAACCATGCAAGCTCAGCAGTATCGCGCTGCATAGGAGAGGCTGGCGAATCGGCTTCCAGCCGGAGCAATCGAGAGGAACGGCGTGAAGGAGCTGGCTTGAAGCCAGGACTGAGCCCGAGTGCCGAGCAGGTGGAGCTTATGCGTAGCCGAATTGGGGGGTGCGCGTGTGACCACGAGCACTTGGCGCGAATGCACGAACCTGCACTGGCGGGATTACCAGCATCGTGAGACCGAAACGGCGGGAGGGCTGCGATGATATCGAACGCCACACCCATCGATCTTCAGCCTGAGCTGAAAGGTCCGGCCCCCCCCACAACCCGCAAGCCGCGCCACAGACGACAGCGTCGCCTCCTCACTGTCGTCGGAGTGCTGCTCCTGCTCGCCGCCGGGTTCGCGCTGGCGCACTTTTGGTCGCCGCATGCCAATCTGCGGGTGACCACTGGTCCGCAGGGCGGTGCTCTTCAGCGGTTCATGGCAGCGTTCGTCTCCGTGTCCGCGATCCAGCATCCCCGCGTTCACCTGGAACTCGTGCAGGTTCCCGACCTCGCTGCGGGCGCCAAGACCCTGGAAGACGGCCGGACGGATCTGGCCATCGTGCGCAGCGATGCGGCAGCGCCATCGAACGCTCAGACCATTGTAATTCTGCGCCGGGATGTGGTGACCCTGGTTCTGCCGCCCCACAGTAAGATCAGCTCCGTGGCAGGCTTGGCAGGCAAGACGGTCGGGATCGTGGCTGGCCCGGTCCAGGTGAACAATGCCCAGGCTCTCGACGCACTTCTGAGCTTCTTCAACATCCCCGCAAAGGACGTGCATCGGGTCTTCCTACCTGTGGCAGAGCTCGGGCAGGCCGTGCAGGAGAAGAGGATCGAGGCGGCGCTCGCGGTCGGTCCTATGGCGCCGGGTGAGGTCGTGGACGTCGTTGCCGCCCTCGCGCGTGCGACAAAGGGGACTCCCGGGATCCTGGCGATCGACGATGCGGAGGCCATTGGCAAACGCTTCCCCGGCTTCGAGTCGATCGACGTTCCTGTTGGCGCGTTTCGAGCCCGACCAGCCACGCCGAGCGACACCGTCTCGACCCTCGCCGTTACCTATCGCCTCGCCGCTTCGGAGCTGATGACCAACGTCGTGGCGGCTGCCATCGCGCGTTCAATCCTGACCACGAAAACCAAGCTCATGGCCGCAACACCGCTGGCCAACCAGATCGAAGCCCCTGATCCTGACGACAAGAGCCCCATCCTGCCGGTTCATCCCGGTGTGGCGGCCTACCTAAGCGGCGGGGACCAGAGCTTCCTCGATCAGTTCCAGCAGTACTTCTACGTGATCGGTATCGGCACCAGCATCATGGGATCGGTGTTCGCGCTGGTTTCGAGCTACTGGAGCCGGCGGCGATGCGACGAGGATTGGCGGCCGATCAGGAGGCTCGTCGAGATCGCGGATGAGGCGCCCGGCGCCGAGCGGCTCGCATTGGAAGCGCTTGAGCGTGAAACCCAGACGATCGCCTCGTCCGTGCTTGGCAGACAGCCAGGGGTTGTCGGAGCCGAGCGGCTGTCGGCGTTCTCGACCGCGCTCTCACATGCGAGGCACGCCCTTGATAGCCGGAAGGCGGCTCTTGGACCGCAGATAGGGCCGAGCTCCGGGCCAAAGCCTTCGCCGACGCTAGTAGCAGTCCAGTGAGGAAGCGGCCAGACCGATACAGAAGGTGCTTGCGATCCTCGATCTGCCTGGGGCGCAGTGCTCCAGCGAATTCGCGTTTTGCGCGCGAACAGCCATGGCAGACGACTAAGGCCTTCGCGTCCGCTTTGGGGATCCCGCGCTTTTGCTTCGAATGACCGGGATGGGCGGATTTCGTTGAAAAACTCGGGACTGGGCCGAAGCAGCACTGCGGAATGCTGCAGACGTAGAAGGTCCTGCTATCGCGTTGACTCAAACTCGCAGCGTTAGTGGGATCGCGCCAGCGATAAGAGAAGAATAGTCTCCGGAGTGCCACCATGAATGAAGCCTGAAATTCGGACTCCGAGTTTTTCAACAAAATCGGCGGCAAGCCGAACGTCCGGTTCTGCGCGCGATGGCGATCTGGCGCGACGTATTCTGGCCGAGAGCCGCCGGTCCGCTTCGGAGCTGATAGGACGGCGAACCGGATATTTGGCTACTGGCCCGACCCTGTCGCGACAAATGATGCACGCATTGCTTCAAAGCGTCCGAACCTGCCGGATGTAATTGCGGAGCCTACCTGTGGGTACGCTGACGACCGCGTGGCCCAACGGATGTCGGCGTGTTGTCCCGGTTCTCATCGAAGAGCTTGCGCCACCGGATTAACCGCTCAGGTTCGATCTCGCCTTCGGTGACAGCGGCCAGCACGGCGCAACCGGGTTCGTGGGCGTGAGTACAGTCACGGTATCGGCACAAGGGCGCGAGTTCGAGAATCTCGGCAAAAAGGGTGTCGATCCCTTCCGCGGCGCCACTGACGTGCAGCGTTCGCATTCCCGGCGTGTCGATGACCCAGCCACCACCGGCGATGGCATGCAACGATCGCGATGTGGTCGTGTGGCGTCCCTTCGCATCGTGCTCGCGAATCCCTCCGGTCTGCTGGGCAAGTGCCTGACTTGGACCGACCAGCGTGTTCACCAGAGTTGATTTGCCGACACCAGAGGAGCCGACCAGTGCCACGGTCCGCCCCACGCCGCACCACGGCGCGAGCATGTCTGCAGCCGTCGAGAGACGGGGATTGACGGTCACAACCTCGAGCCCGCGTTGCAACTGGGACGCTTGGCGCTCGTAGGCTCTCAAATCGGCGGTTGTGTCGGCCTTGGTGAGCAAGATCACCGGGGTTGTGCCGCCTTGATTAGCGAGCGCCAAATAGCGCTCCAGGCGCGCGGGATTGAAGTCGGAGTTGCAGGAGGTGACGATGAACAGAGTGTCGACATTAGCCGCAGCGGCTTGAAGCGTTCTGCTGCCTTCCGTGCGTCGCTCCATCACCGTCCTGCGGCTGAGACGGCGATGCAGTGTCTGTTTCTGGGGGTCGGCGAGCACCCAATCGCCAACCGTGAAGTCGCCCGTGTTGGCATGAACGGCCAGCGTCAACTCGACCAATCCGGCCTGCCATAGGCCAGTCAGACGAGAGCGGTGGATCGCAGCAATCCGCATCGGGGCGAAATCAGCCTCGTGGGGTTCACGCTGGTCTTCGAAGAAATTGGACCAACCCAGGCTTGCAAGCGACAGGGGTTGGGAGGCGGTGGGATGATCGGTCACCGACCTGCCCATGACATGCCATCACGCGCCTGGCCAGCCCACTGCATCAGGCTCGCATCGAAGCCCGAGGGAACGCGAGGACCGTTCCACGGCACTGTCCCGCTTGGACATACCCAATGACGCGGAAGGTCGTGTCGATACGCAGGTTGATCCGAGCTGCCCCAAGACGAACTGACAAAGCTGCCGTGTCCGGATTGAGGCGGCGGAGGCGCATCACCCCAGCCTCAAAAATGCGCCCCTCGACATTCAGGCATGAAATTAGCACTTCTACGCAGCGAGTGCTAACGATGCTCCGATCGGGCGGTCATATGTTTCTTCGCCGCTACTCCTCCCGCGACAGCGCCTGCCATGTCGGTTGGATCTCGCTTGGGAACGATCAGGATCTCACAATGCAATTCCGTCCGCTGCACGACCGCGTGGTGCTCCGTCGCATCGAGGGCGAGGAAAAGACCAAGGGCGGCATCATCATCCCCGATACGGTCAAGGAGAAGCCGCAGGAGGGCGAGGTCGTCGCCGTGGGACCAGGTGCACGGGAC
>NZ_NPKS01000006.1:0-231307 GCF_008329595.1 Methylobacterium sp. P1-11 | reverse complement strand
CGGCACGGCCGCGCCGCCGGCGGTCGCCGCCTTCACGGCCTCCTTGAACGCGTAGAGCGGGCTCGTGCCAATGTCGCCGTACACGACACCCAGCGCGCCCAGGATGAGGGCGGGTCGAAGCCGATCGCGGGCCGTTCCCGGCTCGGCCGTGCCGGCCTCGGGCCGGGGACTCGCCGCCGGGGCAAGGGTCTGGCTCAACGCATGGCTCCCCGAGGGTGCGACCCGGCCTCGACGATTCGGGCGCCGGGTGCGACGCCGCAGCGGTGAAGCTAGGAGCAGCCGCCGTGCCGTCCAGCAACCAACCGGCGGCGATCAGATCAGGCCGGCGAGTTCTTCCGGGCAGGCGTCGCCGCGGCGCAGGCAGAAGACGGGGACGCCGGCGTGCCGGGCGATCGCGGCAGCCACGGTCGCGGCGGGCGCCGGCGCGCTTGGGCTTTCGCTGACCGCCACCGCGCGCAGCGGCACCGCGTGGAAACGCAGAGTCTCGCAGGCGGTGAGCGCGTGGCTGATGGCCCCGAGATAGCTTCCGGATACGAGAAGCGCGGGTACGCCGAGCGCCCGGAGCCAGTCCAGGCCGGTCGCGGCCTCGGTGACCGGGCTCATGAGCCCGCCGACGCCCTCGATGAGTAGCGTGCCCTCCGTGCGGGCGAGCTGCCCACGGCACCAGCCGACGAGTTCGGAGAGGTCGAGGGATCGCCCCTCCAGCACGGCGGCCTGATCAGGCGAGAGCGGCGCCGAGAACCGCCACGGCGAGCAGGATTCCACGGCTTCCTCGTCAAGGACGATGCTCTGCGCGTCCAGCAGCCGGGCGGTGTCGCTCTCGATGAAGCCGGGATCGCTCAGCGGCGGGACACCGCTGGCGAGCGGCTTCACCGTCCGGACCGCCCGGCCCTGCGCCCGCAGGCGGCGGGTCAGGGCGGCGGTGACGTAGGTCTTGCCGATCTCGGTTCCGGCCCCGGCGATGAACAGCGCCCGCGCGGGCATCTGAGCCTCAGGCCTGGAGACTGCCGTGACAGTGCTTGTACTTCTTGCCCGAGCCACAGGGGCAAGGCTCGTTGCGGCCGACGCGGCCCCAGGTGGCAGCGTCGGTCGGGTCCCGCTCCAGCACGGCGCCGTCCGCCGCGAGGCTCTGCGCGGCAAAACCATAGGCCGGACCGGCACCACCGTCGCTGCCCGAGCCGAATCCGGCATAATCCATCTCGTTCTCGCCGGTGACCGGATCGAGATGCTGGGCGAACATCGGTGGCAGCGCCGGACCGCCGGCCGAAAATTCCGCCGGCGGCTCCTGCATCATGATTTCGACACGCGAGAGCTGCGCGGTGACCTGCTCGCGCAGGGCGGTCACGAGCCCGTTGAACAGGTCGAAGGCCTCGGATTTGTACTCGTTCAGCGGGTCGCGCTGGGCGAAGCCGCGCCAGCCGATCACCTGCCGCAGGTGGTCGAGGGTCACGAGGTGCTCACGCCACAGGTGGTCGAGAGTCTGGAGCAGGACTTGCTTCTCGATATAGGCCGTGACCTCGGCACCGTTCTTCTCGGTCCGCTCGGCATAGGCCGTCTCGGCCACCTTCATCAGGCGCTCGCGCATCTCCTCGTCGGCGATGCCCTCCTCCTTGGCCCAGTCCTCGACCGGCACGTCCAGGTTGAGGATCTCCTTCACCTGCTCGTGCAGGCCGGCCACATCCCACTGCTCGGCATAGGCGTTCTCCGGAATGTGCCGGGCGACCAGATCGTCGATCACGCCCTCGCGCATCTCGTCCACGGTCTCCCGGACGCTGTCCTGGCCCATGAAGTCGCGGCGCTGCTCGAACACGACCTTGCGCTGGTCGTTCATGACGTTGTCGTATTTCAGCACGTTCTTGCGCATGTCGAAGTTGCGCGCCTCGACCTTCTGCTGCGCCTTCTCGATCGCCTTGTTGATCCACGGGTGGATGATCGCCTCGCCCTGCTCCAGGCCGAGCTTCTGCAGCATGCCGTCCATGCGGTCGGAGCCGAAGATGCGCATCAGGTCGTCCTGGAGCGACAGGTAGAATTTCGAGCGGCCGGGATCGCCCTGGCGGCCGGAGCGGCCGCGGAGCTGGTTGTCGATGCGCCGGGATTCGTGGCGCTCGGTGCCGATGATGTAGAGGCCGCCGGGCAGCGCCTTCTTCCGGCCCGCCTCGGGATCGGCGGGTTCGCCGGAGGCCAGCACCTTGGCGCGGTTCTCGGCGATCTCGGCCTTGATCGCCTCGATGGCCGCGTCGCGCTCCGGCCCCTCCGGAATGCCCGCGAGCTCCTTCTCGACCCGCATCTCGACGTTGCCGCCGAGTTTGATGTCGGTGCCCCGGCCGGCCATATTGGTGGCGATGGTGATTGCGCCGGGCACGCCGGCCTCTGCGACGATGTAGGCCTCCTGCTCGTGGAAGCGGGCGTTAAGCACGGCGAAGCGCTTGGTCACCCGGCCCTCGCGGGCGGCGGCGTAGACGTCGGTCAGCGCGTTGGGGTCCGAATAGTCGAGCAGGGTGTAGCCGGCCTTTTTCAGCATCTCGGCGAGGTGCTCCGACTTCTCGATTGAGCCGGTGCCGACCAGGATCGGCTGGTGGCGGCTATGCGCCTTGTCGATCTCCGCGATGATGCCGTCGTACTTCTCGCCGACCGTGCGGTAGACCTCGTCATCCTCGTCGACGCGCTCGACCTCCTTGTTGGTCGGGATATCGACCACGTCGAGCTTGTAGATCTCGGCGAACTCGTCGGCCTCGGTCGAGGCTGTGCCGGTCATGCCGGCCAGCTTCTTGTAGAGGCGGAAATAATTCTGGAAGGTGATCGAGGCGAGCGTCTGGTTCTCGGGCTGGATCGTGACCCGCTCCTTGGCCTCCAGCGCCTGATGGAGCCCTTCCGAGTAGCGCCGGCCCTGCATCATGCGGCCGGTGAACTCGTCGATGATCACCACCTCGTCGTTCTTAACGATGTAGTCCTTGTCGCGGGTGAACAGCGTGTTGGCGCGCAGCGCTTGGTTCACGTGGTGCACGAGACTGACGTTGTGCGCGTCGTAAAGGTCGCCCTCCTTGAGCAGGCCGACCTCGCGCAGGGTCTCCTCCACGAACTCGTTGCCCAGCTCGGTGAGCGAGACCGTGCGCTGCTTCTCGTCCAGGTCGTAATGCTCGCGCACCAGCCGGGGCATGATCGCGTCGACCGAGACGTAGAGCTCCGAGCGGTCGTCCACCGGGCCCGAGATGATCAGCGGCGTGCGCGCCTCGTCGATCAGGATCGAATCGACCTCGTCCACGATCGCGAAGTTGTGCCCCCGCTGGGCGAGCTGCGACAGCTCGTACTTCATGTTGTCGCGCAGGTAGTCGAACCCGTATTCGTTGTTGGTGCCATAGGTGATGTCGCAGGCATAGGCGTCCTTGCGCTGCGCGTCGTCGAGCCCGTGGACGATGGTGCCGACCGAGAGCCCCAGGAAGCGGTAGAGCTGGCCCATCCACTCGGCGTCACGGGCGGCAAGGTAGTCGTTGACGGTGACGACGTGGACGCCCTTGCCCTCCAGAGCATTAAGGTAGACCGGCAGCGTCGCCACCAGAGTCTTGCCCTCGCCGGTCTTCATCTCGGCGATGCCGCCCTCGTGAAGCACCATGCCGCCGATGAGCTGCACGTCGAAATGGCGCTGGCCGAAGACGCGCTTGGCTGCCTCACGCACCGTAGCAAAGGCCGGCACCAGGATGTCGTCGAGGCTCTTGCCGTTGGCGAGCTCGGCCTTCAGCATGTCGGTGCGGGCGCGCAGCGCCTCGTCCGAAAGGGCCTGAATCTCCGGTTCCAGCGCGTTGATCTGCGCCACGCGCGGGCGGTAGCCCTTGACGCGGCGGTCGTTCGAGGAGCCGAAAATCTTCTTGGCGATGGAGCCGAGCATCATAGACCTGCGGACGCGCGAGCCCGCCCACGAGTAAGCGTGGCGGGCCGGCCTGGACGGAGTTGGCCGGGCTTATAGAGGTAAACATCGCCCGGCGCACCTGGAAGGGGCAGCCCTCAACGCACGCCAGTACGGTCACGGTTCCGGCATCGCTGAAACGGCCGCGCTTGCCTTCTCGCCCCATGCGGGCCACCTGTGCCGCGGCCTGCCGCCCGGCCGATCCGGCGCGGCGCCGAGACGTGAGCCGAGGACTTCGCCCGTATGCCGAACACCGCCCTTCTCCGGCGCGTCAGCGCGCTCGCCGTCATGATCGCGATGCCGGGACTGGCGCTGGCCCAGGCGCCCCAGAAGAGCCCGACACCGGCCGCCAACACGCCGGCCGCTGCTCCGGCTGCCGTGCCGAGCGCGGATTCAGTTGTGGCGAGCGTGAACGGCAAGCCGATCACGCAGGGCGATCTCGCCATCGCGGCCGACGACCCGGCCCTGTCGCTGCCCGGCGTCGACGAGGCGCAGAAGAAGAGCCTGCTGGTCGACTACATGGTCGACCTGCGCGTCGGTGCGCAGGCGGCCGAGGCCGCCAAGATCGGCGACACGCCGGAGTTCAAGCGCAAGCTCGCCTACTTCCGCGACAAGCTCCTGCTCGACGACTACCTGGAGCAGGAGGCCAAGCGCGCCGTCACGCCCGAGGCCGAGCACGCGATCTACGACCAGACTGTCAAGCTGATGAAGCCAGAGGAGGAGGTGCATGCCCGCCATATCCTCGTCGACAACGAGGTGGAGGCGAAGAAGATCGCCGCCCGCATCAAGGGCGGCGAGGATTTCGCCAAGGTCGCGGCCGAGACTTCGAAAGATCCGGGCTCGAAAACCGAAGGCGGCGATCTCGGCTGGTTCACTAAGGAGCGGATGGTGCCGGACTTCGCCAACGCCGCCTTCGCGATGAAACCGGGACAGGTATCCGATCCGATCAAGACCCAGTTCGGCTGGCACGTCATCAAGGTCGAGGAGAAGCGGACTAAGCCGCAGCCGACTTTCGACGAGCTAAAGGATCAGATCGACCAGCACCTGATCCGGAAGGCGCAGCAGGACATGATCCTGAAGCTGCGTTCGGAGGCGAAGATCGACCGCACGGACGCGCCTCCGGCCGCGGCCGAGACTGCGCCCGAGCCGAAGAAGCCGTAAGCGGTCTCGAGCGATGACACGTCCGTCGCGACGCCGAACTCGCGGTAACGCGACGTCGGGCCGATTGAGCCCGACGGGCGGCGGTGATGGCGCGCGCGGCTTTAGGTGATCCATCGGGCGTTACGCTTCCCGGCGTTGCGCTACCCCGCGTCTCTTCACCCCGCTCGTGGGGACAGTGCGAAACGAATCTGTCGCGCGCCTCAACCCCGGCGCCGCGTGTCCGGTCAATACGGCCGATCCGGGACAAGGTAGCTGGATTGCGCCGTCGCGGGCTGGGGCGTGACCCCCAGAGCAGCGAGTTCGGCACTGCGGCGCCCCTCGGCGATCCGGTCGAGCACCGCGATCAGCAGCCACGGACACGCGATGCCGATGAAGAACGCCATGTGATCCTCCCGTGCCGAACCGATGTGCCCGTCCGGCTTAGGAAAATAATAGGGGGGCCGGGCCCCGCCGCAAGCGGTACCCGGCCCGGATCTCAGATCCAGCCCTGAAGCTCGCGGCGCACTACGTGCTCGATCACGCGCATGCCGAGATCGCTGTCGTTCAGGCAGGGGATGTAGGCGAAGTGCTCGCCGCCGTTATCCTCGAAATAGTGGCGGTTCTCGCCGTCGAGTTCTTCCAGGGTCTCCAGGCAATCCGCCGTGAAGCCCGGGGCAACGATTGCCATCCGCTTCACGCCCGACTTCGCCAGTTCCATCACCGTCTCGTCGGTGTAGGGCTTCAGCCATTCCTCGTTGCCGAAGCGCGACTGGAAGGTCACGCGCATCTTCTCCGGCGACAGACCGAGCGCCTCGCGGATCAGCCGGCCGGTCTTGTGGCACTGGCAATGGTACGGATCGCCCTTGAGCAGGTAGCTCCGCGGCACACCGTGAAACGAGGTGAGGATCACCTCCGGCTCGAAATCGAGCTTGGCCAGACCATCGCGGATCGAGTCGGCCATGGCGGCGATGTAGACCGGGTCGTCGTGGTAGGGTGGTGAGACGCGCACCGTCGGCTGCCAGCGCATGTCCATCAGCGCCCGGAACGCCTGATCGCAGGCCGTGGCCGAAGTGGCGGCGGCATATTGCGGGTAGAGCGGCACCAGCAGGATACGGTCGCAGCCCTGATCGAGCAGCGCCTGGATCCGGCCGGCCACCTCGGGCTTGCCGTAGCGCATCGCCCAGTCGACTACCACGGACTCACCCATGGCTGCCTGGAGCCGCTCGGACTGGCCGCGGGTAATGGTCTTCAGCGGCCCCTCGTTCAGCGCGTTGTTCCATACGCTCGCATAGTCGCGACCTTTCGGCCCGGGACGCTTCGTCAGGATGATCAGGTTGAGGAGCGGCCACCAGATCAGCCGCGGCACCTCGATCACCCGCCGATCCGACAGGAACTCCTTGAGATACCGGCGCATGGGCCAGTAGGTCGTGCCCTCGGGCGTCCCGAGATTCATCAGCAGCACGCCGACGCGGCCCCAGGCCACCTTCGGGTGGTCGGCCGGCAGCGTATCGGCCGCGGGCGCGAGCGGTGCGAGGGGCCGGCCATTCGCCAGCGCGGCGGGTTCGACGCGTTCGTTCATGGCAGCGTTCCGGCGCCGCGCGCCGAGTCCTTCCTCTGGTTTCCGATATCCGGCGGCCGGCGCTTATGCCTGAGCTTGGCCGGAGGCTTAAACCCCGTCGGGTGCGCTACATGTAGGGTGCGAAGCCGCCCGGCGAAGACCGGACGCGCCATGCCGCACAGCGGTGTGCGGCACACTCGACCCCTGTCCCTAAACACGGGCGGCTCCGGGCCGCAACCGCCGCCCGGGTGATGGAATCCCGGCGCCCCCTATCTCGGCGCAGAAGCTGACCGCGAGAGACCATGACCGATACGCCCGTGGCCGACGCCCTCGCCGCCTTCCGCGCCTCCGCCTCACCCTGGCTGGCGCTGCCGTTCTTCACCGACGGGCAGGCCGACGCCGTGGCGGCCCGAGTCGACGCGCGAATCGCCGCGGGCGCCCGCGTGCTCCCTGCTCCGGACCGGATCTTCCACGCTCTGGCCGAGACGCCGCTGCGGAACGTGCAGGCCGTGATCCTCGGACAGGATCCCTACCCGACCCCGGGCGACGCGAACGGCCTCGCCTTCTCATTCGTGGGCTCGGGCCGCTTGCCTGCCTCGCTGAAGGCGATTCTCGCGGAGGCCGGATCCGACCCCGCCGCCGGTGGGGACCTGAGCGCCTGGGCTCGGCAGGGCGTCCTCCTGCTCAACAGCGCGCTGACCGTCGAAGCCGCCAAAGCCGGCGCGCATCTGCGCTACGGCTGGGCCGCGCTCACCGACCAGGCGGTGAGCGCCGTCTCAGCGCGTTCGGAGCCAGCCGTATTCCTCCTCTGGGGCACTCAGGCGCGGGCCAGGGCCGCGCTGATCGACGCGAGCCGCCACGGCGTGTTCGAGAGCGGCCACCCCTCGCCACTCAACCGCGCCCGGGATTTTCCCGGCTCCGACCCTTTCGGCCGGGCCAATCGCTGGCTCCTCGAGCATGGCCGCCGCCCGATCGATTGGCGCCTCGGCTGAAGGAGGCGCCGAGACCTACTGTGGCTTGGCGGGCTCGGCGGGTTTGGCTGGAGCGGAGGGCTCCTGGCCTGCGGGCAGGAGCACGTTCTTGGCCACCGTGCCCTCGGGCCCATACTCGCCCGCCACGGCGAGACACGCCTGATCGCGGTTCTGCGCCATCTGGTTCGACATCAGCGTGAACATGGTCTGGACCCGGTTGCCGAACGGCCCCCGGGGCTGGACGTCCCCGATCTGGACGTTCTGCTTGGCGAGCAATGCCTCGAACTGGTCGCTGCCGATCCGGTAGCCGCAGACGTTCGAGGCGGCGAAGATGTAGGCGGCGAATTCCAGGGCCCGCGGTGCCGGGGCGTTCCGGATCTGCGCCTGCGCCGGCATGGCCGCGAGCGTGAGCCCGGCGAAGAGGCAAGGTCGGGTCATTGTGAAGCGCATGCGCGGCGGTTTCCTCGATCGTGGGCAGCCTCTCGCGGGCTGCCTCTGGCGGCCGGGACATAGGCCGGTCCCGCGCGCGCGCCAATGCGACCGAAGTTGCCGGCAATGCGAGCGTCGCCGTTCACGACCCGTTGGCCATAGGTTCAGTGCCCTGCCCGTCGCGCGGACGAAAAGACGGCCGTTTTTCGGCGGAACGCCAACATGTGAGAGAGTGTTAACCTGCTCGCGTCACGCCAGGACCTGCAGTGTGTCCAGTTTCAGGCGGTCCGCATCGCATGTTCGGCGTCCATTCTCCTGCGGCCTCTATCCCCGTCCCGGCTCGGGACACCGACCACCAGCGCGTCCGGGCGGGCGCGTCCGGAGCCGCCTCCACGGATCGGCGCACTGCGCCGGCCATATCCGCCACGATATGCCCACATCGCTTTTCCCGCTGGGCCTGGGGTGAGGGCCTGCGGGCCGGTGAGGCCGTGGCCCTCTTGGTGCAGGATCTCGGGCAGGCGGAGGCCATGCGCCTCGGGCTCACCCGCCTGGGCCTGCGCGTCGTCAGCCTCGACTGCGCGGGCCGCGAGCAGGCGCTGGCCGACGCGCTCGCCCAGTCGGCAGCCGTGCTGGTTGTCGTCGATACCGCCCTCGCCGACGTTTATGCCGGCGTGATGGGCCGGCTCTGCGACTATCCTGCTCTGTGGTGGAACGGGCCGGGCGCCGACTTCGCGAGCCTCAACCTCGCCCTCGCCGAGCAGGCCTGAGAGACCCTCACTCGCTTAGGCGGCTCCGGTCCGAGCTGGTGCTTCAGCGCCAGCGGAAGTTCTGCCGCCAGCCTTCGAGGGCCTCGTAGCGGGTGGGGTCGTCCGGGCAGAGACCGCTGCCGCATTCCGCGGCCGTCGAGACGGCATTGGCAAGAACAACGCCCAGGAACAGCAGCAGGCAGGCGGTTCCGAGGGGGCCGGATCGTCCGCGCAGGGAGCGTGATTCGGATTCGAGGATCCGATCGTCCAGGAGCAGCACGCCCACCCCGACGCTCATCGCCACGAAGGAAATGAGTGCGAGGGTGTAGAAGTGCAGGCCGAACAGGGTCGATCCGAAGCCGCCGGTCCCTGGTACGATGTGCAGGGCGACCTGCCGCGCCGACACAGCCGCCCCCGCCATGGCGCCGAGGATTGTGACCGCGTAATGTGACGGTCG
The DNA here is from genome assembly GCF_008329595.1 of Methylobacterium sp. P1-11. NCBI lineage: Bacteria > Pseudomonadati > Pseudomonadota > Alphaproteobacteria > Hyphomicrobiales > Methylobacteriaceae > Methylobacterium > Methylobacterium sp. P1-11. The sequence goes on along the minus strand of NZ_NPKS01000006.1, from coordinate 222,105 downwards.
TGGACCGAAGCGGACGTTGAGCGCAAAGCCGATGGCTGCCGCCGCGAAGGCCGCCCGCTGAAGGAGGCACAGCGGACACGGCAATTCACCACCGTGAAACTGATACCAGAAAGCCACGATGAGGGCGGCGCAGCAGCCGAGCAGCCCCAGGGCGTTGAAGAGGCGGACCTGGTAAGATGTCATCGTGTGCTCCGCTCAGAAGTTGAGTTGGAGCGTGGCGGTGGCATGCGCGGCAAACAACGCGAGCGTGCCGATCAGCGACACAACCCATAGACCGAGGGCGACGCCGCGCCGTCCGCTCAGGATGGCCGCCGCGCTCCCGGCAAACCCGACGAAGGGCAGAACCATCATCGACAACGCTCCGCTCTGGGGCGGCCGTCGGATGATCCGACTCCGCCTCTGCGAGGGAAGCTTGCCTCAGGGGCTGTTTAAGCTTTGCTGACGGCTTGGCCTGCCGCTGCGGCATCGCCGACCCCGGACCCGCGTGCTATCCTAGCCCCACAAGACCGGCTCCATGCCAGGGAGGCCGGCGCCGGGAGATGCCGCCATGTCCGCAGCCCTTGCCACGGCTTCCTCCGTCGGGACGACCCAGGAGGCGTCAGTCCTGCTGCGCAGCGATGCCGACGGGATCGCGACCTTGACGCTTAACCGACCTCAGGCCCGCAATGCCCTGTCGATGGCCCTGATGGAGGCTCTCCAGGAACAGCTCGACGCAATCCGCCAGGATGCTACTGTGCGAGTCGTGGTCCTGCAGTCAGCTGGGCCTGCCTTCTGCGCCGGGCACGATCTCAAGGAGATGCGGGCCGATCCGTCCCGGGCAGCGACGGAGACGGTATTCCGCACCTGCGCCCGGCTCATGCTGAGCCTCACGCGGCTGCCACAACCGGTGATCGCACGGGTGCATGGGATCGCCACCGCAGCCGGCTGTCAGCTCGTCGCGACCTGCGATCTCGCCGTCTGCACCGAGACGGCCCGCTTCGCCACGCCGGGCGTGCAGATCGGCCTGTTCTGCTCGACCCCGATGGTCGCCCTGTCGCGGGCCGTATCGCGCAAGGCCGCAATGGAGATGCTGCTGTCGGGCGAGCCGATCGACGCCGCGGAGGCTCTGCGGATCGGGCTCGTCAACCGCGTCGTGCCGGAGGCCGATCTCGATGCGGCAGTGGGCGCCCTCGCGGTCCGGATCGCCGGAAAGGCCCGTCGCGTCCTGGCGATCGGCAAGGAGGCGTTCGGCCGCCAGATCGAGATGGGTCTGGAGGACGCCTACGGCTACGCCGCCGAGGTCATGACCCGGAACATGATGATGGCCGATGCCCAGGAGGGCATCGACGCCTTCCTGGGCAAGCGGCGGCCCCGCTGGGAGCCGTGAGCCCGCGTCCTGGCGCGATACGACGCAGGCTGTTCGGCCGCGCACGCGTAGGTGATGGCGTCGCCCTGCCCTAGGATAGGGGGCCGTCCGATCCTGCCGGGCTCGGCGCCGCAACGCGGAACGGCTGATGAGCACCATCGACCTGTTCGGTCTGACGCTGGCCTTCTACGGCACGATGCCGCCGCCGCGACCGCCGAGGCCGAATCGCAACGGCGCGACCTGGGCCGCCGCCGTGATCTTCGGGGGCGTCTGCCTCGCCATGATCGGGCCGATGATCACCATCTGGAGCTTCCACAGGCCCTATGCCGAGGCCAAGGCGCGGTGCATCGCCTCCGGCGGCCGGGTTCTGTACGCGGCCCTCGATGGCAGCGGACCCTATCGCTGCGAGCGGCCCGCCGCGGGCTCCACCATTGCGCATCCGGCCAAGCCGGCGGATTAATCCGCCCGCCGCATGGGCTTCGGGTTAATCCGGCGCCTCCCGACGCCAACCCGGATACCGTGACCTTGGAAAACGCGCTTACCCGCTGGGTCCAGTCGACCGCCCTGATGCGGTCGGATGTCGAGGCGCTGATCGGCTTCGCGCTGGCGATCGGCGTCACCCTGCACGCTTTGCTGCGGAAACGCCGGGTCAGCGTCGCGGTGGGTTGGATCGGACTGGCATGGCTGTCGCCGGTCTTCGGTACCGCCCTCTACCTCACCTTCGGTATCAATCGCGTCTCGCGCCGCGCCCGGCGGCTGCGGACGAAACCCTCCGACGCGACGAAGCTGCCTGATACCGACGACGCCGTAGTGCCGGAAGCTCTGTGGCCCCTCGACCGTGCGATCCGGCGGATCACCAGTTTGCCGGCCTTCGCGGGCAACACTGTGCAGATATTCCGCAACGGCGATGCGGCCTATCCGGTGATGCTGGCCGCGATCCGGGAGGCGCAGACCAGCATCGGGCTATCGAGCTACATCTTCCGGGACGACGCCACCGGCCGCGAGTTCTGCGACGCCCTGGTGGAGGCGCAGGGTCGCGGCGTGAAGGTCCGCGTCATCATCGACGGGATCGGCGGCGGCTATTTCCGGGCGCCTGCCTACCATCGCCTCACGGCTGCCGGGGTGCCGGCGGCCCTGTTCATGCACTCCGCCCTCCCCTGGCGGATGCCGTTTCTCAACCTGCGTTCGCACAAGAAGCTGCTGATCCTCGACGGGCGCATCGCCTTCACCGGCGGCCTCAACATCTCCCAACCGAACCGCGTCGCCCTGAAGCCGGAGCACCCGATCCGCGACACCCATTTCCGGCTGACCGGCCCCGTGGTCGAGCAGCTCGCCGCCGCCTTCGCGGCTGACTGGGCCTTCGTCGACGGCGAGAGCCTCGACGGCGCCCCGTGGTTCGTGGACCTCGAGCCGTGCGGGCCGAGCGTCGCTCGAGCCGTGACCTCCGGCCCGGATGCCGATGTCGAGAAGATCGAGCAGGTCATCCTCCAGGCGCTCGCCTGCGCGCGCCGTTCGGTGCGGTTCGTGACGCCCTACTTCCTGCCCGACGAGCTGGTGACCGGCGCGCTGGCTCAGGCCGCAACCCGAGGCATCACGATCGATGTGATCATCCCGCGGGTCAGTGACCATCCGTTCATCGACTGGGCGACGCGGGCGCATCTCGAGCCGCTCCTGCGGGCCGGTGTGCGAGTCTGGCTCGACGAGCCGCCCTTCGACCATTCCAAGGCGATGGTGGTCGACGACGTTTGGTGCTTCGTCGGCAGCGCCAACTGGGACATGCGCAGCTTCCGTCTCAACTTCGAATTGAATGTCGAGATCGTCGACGCCGAGCTTGCCGCCGACCTCGACCGGTTCATGCGCGGCAAGATGGAGGCGCGGCTCAGCCTGGAGGATCTCGCCGCGCGCGGCCTCCCGATCCGTCTGCGCGACGCAGGCGTGCGACTGCTGCTGCCATACCTTTGAACCGACCGGGGGCATGCGCCTCGGGAGCCGGGCCAAGATGGACGACGATCGGCCGATGATCGGAGCGCCCCCGCGGCAGCACCGCGTGCGCGTGGCAGACGAGGCCGCGGGCGAGGCAGCGATCGAGCCGCAGGGGCAGAACCTCGGCCATCGCGTGGGTCGATTGCCGCGGTCCGACATCGCGGAAACCCGGGATCAGCGCGGGGCCGACGATGTTGTAGTCACCGAGCACGGCGGCTCGCGGGGGCAATTCGCTGACGATGCGGCGCAGCTGCCGACGGTTCAGCATCTGGCCGTGCGACAGATGCACATTGGCCACGCCGAACTCCCCGAGATCGAGGATCTGGCAGACCCGGTGCACGAGCGCCCCTGAGGGCAGCGTGATCACCCGGGGGGGCGCCGGCCAGGGTTTGGGGCTCCACATGGCCAGGCCGTGTATCCGGCCTGGCAGGGGAGCCCAGGCGTAATGTCCGCCGATCCGGTCCAGGAGGAAGCCGATGGCTCGGGTCGCCTCCTGCATCAGCAGCAGATCGGGTTTCTCCCGGGCGACGAGGCCGGCGACGTCGTCCACCGCCGCGCCGGTGCGCCGCAGCAGGTTCCAGCTCACGATCTTGAAGGGCTGATGCGGCCGATCGGCGGGTCGGATTGGCGTAGCAGGTGACGGTGCGAGGTTGGAGCGGACCGGGCGTGCAGCAGGATTCATCGAGCCGGTCTCGTACCTCAACCCGCGGTGCTCCCGCCACCGCCACGCTCTAACGCGCCTGGAGCCGGGACGTTCGATCGGATTCGCGCCGGTGCCGGGCACGTTGTAGTCGGTAACAAGCCGCCGGGCCCAGCCTCGCTGCCGCACAACCCGTCACCGGACGCCGCTTGAGGCGAACCCTCTCGGCAGCCTAAGAGCCCGCATGGTAGCGCCGACGGTCCTGCCGGATCGCCGCCCCCATGTCACCACCGATCCATTCCGGAGACCGATGACGGCGTTCAGCTTCATCCACGCGGCCGACCTGCATCTCGGCAGCCCGCTCTCCGGCCTCGCCGCGCGCGACGCGGATCTCGCCCGGCGCCTGGCCTCGGCCGGGCGGCAGGCTTTCGAGGATCTGGTGAGCCAAGCGATCGAGCGGTCGGTCGCCTTCGTGGTGGTGGCCGGTGACGTCTATGACGGCGACTGGGTCGACACCACGATCGGCCTGTTCTTCGCCCGGCAGGTGGCGCGCCTCGACCGGGCCGGGATCCCGACGATCCTCGTGCGCGGCAACCATGACGCCGAGAGCGTCATCACGCGCTCGATCACGCTGCCGGCTTCCGTGCACGTCTTCCCGACCGCCCGCGCCGGCACCCTGCGTCTCGACGCGCTCCGCGTCGCGATCCACGGCCGCAGCTTCCAGGGCCGGGCCGTGGAGGAGAACCTCTCGCTCACCTATCCGGCTGCCGTGCCGGGCTGGTTCAACCTCGGGGTCCTGCACACCTCCTGCACGGGGCACGCCGCCCACGAGACCTACGCCCCCTGTTCGGTCGCCGACCTCGCGGCTCGAGGCTACGAGTACTGGGCGCTGGGCCACATCCACGAATACGCGGAGCTGTCCCGCGATCCCTGGATCGTGTTCCCCGGCAATCTCCAGGGCCGGAGCGTGCGCGAGTGCGGCGAGAAGGGCGCCGTCGTGGTGGACGTCTCCGACGGGCGGGTGAGCGGCGTCAGCCGCCTGCCCCTCGACCGCGCGCGGTTCGAGCGGATCACAATCGACCTCGCGGCGGCGGCCGATACCCGCGGCGCCGTGGAGGCCGTCGAGGCGGCTCTGAAGCCGCTCGCTGCCGTCGCGGCGCGCCGGCTGCTCCTGGTCCGCATCCACCTCGTCGGCACCACCCGGGCTCACGACGCACTTGCGGCCGATCGGGAGTCTGTGACGGCCGAGATCCAGGCGGCTGCACACCGGTTGCACGAGGACATCTGGCTGGAGCGCCTGAAGATCGAGACCCGCCGCCCGCGCCCACAAGGGGAGCCTTTCGGTACCGCCATCGACCCCGCGGCGCTGCTGGCCGATCTCGACCGGGATCCCGAATTCCGCGCGCGGGCGAAGGCAGCCCTGGCCGAGATCAGCGGCCGGATGCCCGGCACCGCCGCGGCGGAGGCCGGTCTCGACGCGGAATTCGATGCGCTCTGTGCCGAAGCGGAGGCGCTGGTGCTCGGGCGCCTCGGCGGCCGGCACTGCTGAGGCCATCGTCCATGGAACCCCGATGCGCCTGATCCGCCTCGCCCTTGAGCGCTACGGCGCCTTCACGGACCGCACCGTCGAATTCCGGCCGGACGCGCGCCTGCACGTCGTAGTGGGCGCCAACGAGGCCGGTAAGAGCACCGCGCTGGCGGCGGTCACCGACCTGCTGTTCGGCTTCGGCAAGACCACGCCCTATGCCTTCCTGCACGACATGCCGCAGTTGCGTCTGGGTGCGGAGATTGCCGCCGCCGACGGCCGCCGGCTGTCCTTCCGCCGTCGAAAGGGCAACAGCCGGACCCTCATCGACGCCGCCGAGGCACCGCTCCCCGACGATGCCCTGGCACCGTTCCTCGGCGGATTGTCCCGGACGGTGTTCTGCCGGGCCTTTGGCCTCGACGCGGCGAGCCTCCGAGCCGGCGGTCGCGAGATGGTGGACGTGGAGGGCGAGGTCGGCGCGAGCCTGTTCGCGGCGGGCTCGGGCCTCCGCGGGCTTACGGAGTTGCAGACGACGCTCGACCAAGAAGCCGACGCCATCTTCGCCCCGCGCCAGGCCAAGCATCGGACCTTCTACCAGGCGCTGGAGCGCCACGAGCTGGCCCGGCGGGCGATCCGCGAGCGGAGCCTGCGCGCCGGTGACTGGCGTGCGCTGAATGACGAGATCGCCGCAGCGGCCGCTCAGCTCGAGACGCTGCGGGCCGAACAGAAGGCGATCACGGTCGCGCGCGCCCGGCTGGAGCGGCTCAAGCGCGTCCGGCCGATGATTGCCGAGATCGACGCGCTGGAGCAGCGCATCGCTGTCGAAACCGACCTCGTCGACGCGGATTCCACCTGGATCGCTCGCCTCGGTGCGGCCTTGGACGCGTGCCGCACCGCGGAAGCCGAGGCAGCGCGGGCTGAAGCCGCGCTCGAACGAAACCGAAGCGAGGCCGAGGCGGTGCCGGTCGAACCGGGGCTGACTCACCGCGCGGACGAGATCCTGGCGGCGTTCAGCGGCACCAAGGAGTTCGAGAAGGGCGGCACCGATTTGCCGCGGATCGAGGGTGACGCCCACAAGGTCGGACTGGAACTGGAGCGGCTGCGCGCGCGGATCGGCCTGCCCGATCTCACTGCGCTCGAGGCCCGGCAGCCCCCGGATGCCGTGCGCGTCCGGATCGAGCGCCTGATCCGCGAGGGCCGGACCTTCGCGGCCGCTGAGGACCAGCTCGCCCGCGACCTCGCCGCCGCTCGCATTGAGCGAGAGCGCCTCAACCGGGAAGTGGAGGCGGCGGATGCAGCCCGGGATCCGAGCCCCCTGCGGGAGGCGCTGAAGCCACTCGTCCGGTTGCACGAATGGATCGCTGCCCGCGACACCCTCGATGCCACGATCCGCCGGGAGGCAGCGCTTCTGCGCAATCAGGCTGAGCGGCTGTCGCCGCCGGTTGCCGACCTCGCTGTCCTTGTTCGCACGCCCCTGCCCGCTCCCGACACGGTGGCCAATTACCGTCAGCGTCTTGATGCCAAGACGCGCGAGCATGAGCGGGCCGCCGATCGTCGTGACGCGGTGCGTCGGCAGGTCGCCGTGACCCGGGCGCGGCTTCGCGAGCGCGAGGCCGGCCGGCCCATCGCCACCCGGGAGCGGCTCGACGCGGTGCGGGCGAGCCGAGACGCCGCCTTCGCGCCGCTGCGCGATGCCCTCGCAGCCGGACGATCAGCCGGAATCGCCGAGATTGCGGCCTTCGAGCGGGCGCTCATCGAGGCGGATCGCGTCGCCGATGAGCGGGCCTCCGACGCGGCCCGGGTCGCCGCCCACGCTGTCGACCTGGAGCGGCTTGCTACCGAGGAGGCCGAGGCCGTGCAGGCCGACAATGTTCTCGCAGGTCTTGCCGCAGAAATTGCCGCTGGCGAGGCGGCTTGGCGGGACGCTTGGCGGCCTGCCGGCCTGGTGCCCGGGCCGCCGGCCGAGATGGCGGCTTGGCTCGCCGAAGTGGAGAGCCTGATCGAAGCCGAGCAGCGGCTCGCCGAGCAGCAGATCGAGGCAGATCGCCTCGGGACTCGGATTGAGGCCGCCCGGGCGCCGCTGGCCGATCTGCGCGCCCGCGCCGGGCTAGACGCCGCGCCGGAGCTTGAGATCGCCGCCGCGCTGGAGGGCCTCGAAGTGCGGGTCGCCACTCTGGCGAGTCGCTGGGAGGCCAATCTTCAGACCGGCGGCCTGCTTCGCGCTGCCCAGGCCGCAACCGGGCGGCTGGAGGCGGCCCTCGCAGAGGCCGCCGCTCGACGCGCGGCGTGGCAGACCGAATGGGCGGCGGCGCTGCTGCCCCTTGGGCTCGATAGCGAGGCCGCGCCCGAGGAGGCCGAGGGTGCGTTGGAAGCATGGCGGAACGTGCCGGACCGGCTGGCGGAGCGAGCCGCCTTGCAGCGCCGGTCGGCCGGGATCCGCCGGGACATGGAGGCGTTCCGGGTCACTGCGGCCGCCTTGGTCGCGGCGCTGGCGCCCGATCTTGTGGATGCGCCGCCCGCCGGTGCGATCCGGACGCTCCACGGCCGCCTCGTCGCCGCGCAGGCCCGCGAGGCGCGGCGTGTTGAGCTCGACCGTCGCCGCGACGAGGCCGAAGCGGCGCATCGCAGCGCCGCCGAGCATCGCGACTCGGCTCGGGCGTTGCTCCTCCGGCACGTCGCCGAGGCGATGCCGGACCTTGCCGCAGCGCCGATCTCGGAGATCGATCGCCTGTTCAGTCGCATGAGCGAGCGGGAGAAACTCCGTGCCGAGCGTCTGCGGCTTCGCGGCAGCCTCGCCGGTGCGGCCGATGGCCTCCCCGAAGCCGAGTTGCGCGCCGGTCTCGAGACCCTGCCCCCGGAAGCCATCGAGGCTGAGCTGGCGCGGCTGGCGCTCGAGGCCGACGAGCAGGCCGAACGCGGCCAGGTAATCTTCGCCGACCGTGACCGGGCCGAGCGGCGGCGGGCTGAGCTGGAGGGCGGTACTGGTGCCGAGCTGGCGCTCGCCGAGCGGAAGGCCGCGGAAGCGGATCTGCAAGAGGCCGCACGCTCCTGGGCCGTGCTGCGGCTCGCTGGATTGATGCTGGGGCAAGCGGTGGCCCGCCATCGCGCGGGACAACAGGATCCGCTCGTCGCCCGGGCGGGCGCCCTATTCCACGCACTCACCGGCGGCGGATTCTCCGGGCTCGCGCAAATCTACGACGAGGCCGACACCCCGAAGCTCGCCGGGCAGCGCGCCGGGGGCGGCACGGTGGCGATCGAGGGTATGAGCGAGGGCACCCGCGACCAGCTCTATCTCGCTCTTCGGCTGGCCTATTTGGAGGATTACGCCGGCCGCGCCGAGCCGGCGCCCTTCATCGGCGATGACCTGTTCTCCACCTTCGACGAGACCCGGACCGGATACGGTCTGGATGCCCTCGCCGAAATCGGCACCCGGGTGCAGCCGATCCTGTTCACGCACCACCGCCATGTCGCGGAGATCGCCCGCGACAGGCTCGGCGCGGCCGTGGACGTGGTGGCGCTCTAGGAGTGGCCGGCGGAGGGGAGCCGTCCCCTCCGCCGCCGCTCAGGCGCTCGCACCCCCGAGGTAGCGCGCCTCAAGATGTGACCGGAACGCCACCGTGCCGAGCTTCGTCCCGGTGGCGCGGGTGAGCAGGTCGTCGGTGTCGAGCAGGCTACCCACCGCGTGGACATGCGCGCGGAGCCAGTCCCGCAGGGGACCGAATTCGCCCTGCGCCAGGCAACCCGGCAGCTCCGGCTCGGCTGTGCGGGCGGCCCGGAACAGCTGCGCGGCCGCGAGGGCGCCGAGCGTGTAGGTCGGGAAATAACCGAACGCCCCGCTCGGCCAGTGGATGTCCTGGAGGCAGCCGACGCGGTCGTCCGGCACGGTGAGGCCGAGGAGATCGCGGAGGCCGTCGTTGAAGGCCCCTGGCAGGTCGCGCACCGCGAGGTCGCCCGCGATCATCGCGGTCTCCAGCTGGTAGCGCAGGAGGATGTGGGCCGGGTAGGTCGCCTCGTCGGCATCCACCCGGATGAAGCCGGGCGCGACCCGGGTGTTGAGCGCATGCAGGTTCTCCGGCGACCATTCGGACCCGGATCGCCCGAACGCCGTCTGCAGGAGCGGCGCCAGGAAGGTGAAGAACTCCCGGCTCCGGCAGGCCTGCATCTCGACGATGAGCGACTGGCTCTCGTGCAGGCTCATCCCCCGCGCCGCGCCGACCGGCTGGTTCCGCCACGCCGCCGGCCGGCCCTGCTCGTAGAGGGCGTGCCCGGTCTCGTGGAGAACGCCCATCAGCGCCCGGCCGAAATCGGCCGCGTCGTAGCGGGTGGTGATCCGCACGTCGTCGGTGGCGCCGCCGCAGAACGGGTGCAGGCTGATGTCGAGCCGGCCGCGGGTGAAGTCGAAGCCTACGGCCTCCATCAGCTTCAGGCCGAGGTCGCGCTGCACCGTCACGTCGAACGGGCCGGCGATCGGGAGCGGCGCCGGCCGGGATGCCTGGATCTCACGGGCGCGGGCGATCAGGGCCGGCAGCCAGCTAGACAGGTCCGCGAAGAGCGGGTCGATCGTCGCCCGGCGCATGCCGGGATCGTAGCTGTCCAGCAGCGCGTCGTAGGGATCGAGGCCGAGGGCCGCTCCCTTCGCCTGGCCGATCTCCCGCTGGAGCCGCAGCACCTCGGCGAGGTGGGGTTCGAGGCGCGCGAAATCGGCGTCGCGCCGCGCCTCGCGCCAGACCATCTCCGAGCGGGATACGGCGCGGGAGCTGGCCTCGACGAGGTCGCGCGGGACCGCGGTGGCGTGGGCCTGGGCGCGGCGCATCTCCCGCAGGTTGGCGGCGGCCCAGGGTTCGAGGCCCCCGCCCTGCTCGGCCGCCGCCAGCTCATCGGCGGCCTCGGGGGCGGTGAGCATCCCGTGGGCGAGCCCGCGCAGGATCGCGAGCTGGTCCCCGCGGGCCTCGGCGGCGCCGTCCGGCATCAGGGTCTGCGCGTCCCAGCCGAGGATCCCGGCCGCGCCCTCGAGGGCGGCGAGGCGGGCGAAGCGCTGTTCGAGGATCTGATAGGCGGTCATGCGGTCTCCGGTCCGGTACGTCTCGCGGCCTGGCGCTGCGGCCATTACCCGGCCTGAAGCATCTCCAGCTCCAGCCAGCGGTCCTCCGCCTGCGACAACTCGGTCTCGGCCTGGGCCAGCATGGCCGAGGCCTTGTCGAATCGGGCCGGATCGCGGGCGTAAAGTTCAGAATCGGCGAGGATCGTCTTGAGCTGGGCGATCGCCGCTTCCAGCTTCTCGATGCGGGCCGGCAGGGTCTTCAACTCGTGCTGGTCCTTGAAGCCGAGCTTGGGCTTGCCCGCGGGCTGGGTGGCCGGGGCGGCACGCTCGCGCGGCTCCTTGGCCTTCGTCGCGACGGTCCGCGCCTCGATGCCCTGACCGCGCTGGACCAGCATGTCGCTGTAGCCGCCGGCATACTCGACCCAGCGGCCGGCGCCCTCGGAGACCAGCACGCTGCCGGCCACGCGATCGAGGAAGTCGCGGTCGTGGCTCACCAGGATCAGCGTGCCCTGGTAGTCGCCCAGCATCTCCTGGAGCAGGTCGAGGGTTTCCAGGTCGAGGTCGTTCGTGGGCTCGTCGAGCACGAGGAGGTTGGCGGGCTGGGCCAGGGCCCGGGCGATCAGCAGCCGGTTGCGCTCGCCGCCGGACAGAACCGAGACCGGCGTGCGCGCCTGCTCGGGCGTGAACAGGAAGTCCTTGAGGTAGCCGATCACGTGGCGGCTCTGGCCATTCACCGTGACGCTGTCGCCGCGCCCGCCGGTCAGCACGTCGGTGACGGTCATCCCGGGCTCCAGTACGGCGCGGGCCTGATCGAGCACCACCGGCAGCAGGTTGGTGCCGAGCACGACCTGCCCGACATCCGGCGCGAGCCGGCCCATCAGCAGGTTGATCAGGGTACTCTTGCCCGCGCCGTTCGCCCCGACGATGCCGAGCCGGTCCCCCCGCATCACCCGCAGGGACAGGCCGTCGACGATCTTGCGCTCACCGTAGCTCTTCGCGATGTCGCGGGCCTCGACGACGAGGCTCCCGGAGGATTCGGCGTCGGAGGCCTGCATGCTGACGCTGCCCACCGGGCGACGCACCTCGCGGCGGTTCTGGCGCAGCTCGTGCAGGTTGCCGAGCCGGCGAACATTGCGCTTGCGCCGCGCCGTTACCCCGTAGCGCAGCCAATGCTCCTCGGCGACGATCTTGCGGTCGAGCTTGTGCTGGTCCCGCTCCTCCTCCTCGAAGAAGGCGTCGCGCCACGCCTCGAAGCTGGAGAAGCCCTGGTCGATCCGGCGGGTCTCGCCGCGGTCGAGCCAGATTGTGGCTCGCGACAGGGCCGAGAGGAAGCGCCGGTCGTGGCTGATCAGCACGAGGGCGGCGCGGGTGCCCTTTAATTCCGTCTCGAGCCACTCGATCGCCGGCAGGTCGAGATGGTTGGTGGGCTCGTCGAGGAGCAGCACATCGGGCTCGGGCGCAAGCGCCTGCGCCAGTGCGGTGCGGCGTCCCTCGCCGCCGGAGAGCTTGCTGGGATCCTCGGCACCGGTGAGGCCGAGGCTCTCCAGCAGGTATCGTGCCCGGTGGGTCGATTCGCCCGGCGGCAGGCCGGCCTCGACGAAGTCCAGGGTCGTGGCGAAACCCGTGAAATCGGGTTCCTGGGCGAGATAGCGGATCGTCGTGCCGGGCTGGACGAACCGGCGCCCCTTATCGGGCTCCGCCAGACCGGCGGCGATTTTCATGAGCGTCGACTTCCCCGACCCATTCCGGCCGACGAGGCAAGTGCGCTCGCCCGGCGCGATGGCGAGGCTCGCGTTCGTGATCAGCGGCGTGCCGCCGAAGGTGAGTGCGACGTCCTGGAGGGTGAGGAGCGGGGGAGCGGCCATGGGCCGGCTTATGGCAGCGTGGGGCGGCCGGTTCAAACGGCGCCGCCCCCTTCTGTAGACGCCCGGTCAGGCGATCGGATTGGCAGGGCCGGTGGGCGGGCTGATCTCGGGCGCGCCGGGATCATTGACCGGGATCTCGGGCGGCTGGATTCCGGGCGCTTCGGCCGGCGTATTCCCGGGGATTTCCGGCCCGGGCGGCTGCGTCGGCGCTTGCGGCGGATCGTACGGCCGGTCCGGGACCGGCGCCGGCTGCGGCGGCACCTCTGGCACCTGACCCGGATCTGCGAGCGTGAAATCGGGCACCTTCATCCTCCGCGAGACCGACGGTGCAGGTCCGCACCGTTTCGGCGGAAACAAGGTCCGGCCGATCCGGTTCCGGAGCGCTACTTCTTCGTCAGCAGCAGGTTACCCTCCTTGCTCGCCACCTTCTGGATCTTCTCGGCGAACAGGGCGAGGAGGAACGGCAGTTTCACCTCGAGGCGAACGCTCTCCGCGCCCACATCGATCGTGCCGGCGATTTTCTGGGCGACCGCGGACACACCGAAATCAAGGCGGTCACCCGTCCAGGCAAGCTGGTCGACCGTGATGCCGCTCTTGGCCAGGAAGGCCCGCGCCTGATCCGTGCCGTGCTCAAGGCGCCGCTTGGCCTCATCGCGGCCGAGGTCGTGCGGGATGTCGACGATGAGGGGCTTGGGCATGGGGGGCTGATCCGAACTGAACCCGGCAGCAGATGGTGCGTCCGGGTCCAGCAGACAACGCCTCAATCGCGGCCTCGCCCTTTCGGGGCAGAGGCGGCCTGGCGCGTGCGCCGCACCTCAGGGCTCAGTGCAGGACCTGCAGCGACACGTAGGTGGTGCCACCCATGCCGAGGGCGCGGGCGGAGCCGCGCGACAGATCGATGATTCGGCCGCGCACGAAGGGACCGCGATCGTTGATACGCACGACCACCGCGCGGCCAGTCCGCTGGTTCTCGACGCGGACCCGGGTTCCGAACGGCAGGCTGCGATGGGCGGCGGTCAGTCCGTTGGGGTTGAAACGCTCGCCGTTCGCGGTGCGATGGCCGCTGCCATACCACGAGGCTGCTCCGCTTTGCGCGGCGGCCGGGAGGCTGGTTCCGATGACGGTGGACAGCATTCCAAGTGAGACAACGAGCTTACCGAAACCAAACGACATTCGCGACGCATTCCCTTTGTTGTTATCGGGGCGGCGCCAGTCGTTTCAGAAACCGGCCGGAATATGGCAGGCATTTCCAGGCGGTTGCGGTCACATTTTGGCCGATTTTATGCTGGTCGCGCTCAATACATAAGCAATTATTTCAGTTTATTTCCGCTCTTGTTGAGGGTGATGCATTGGTGTGTCGTTTTGCGTATTCCCGAAGAACTGTTCACGTCAGTCTGCGGCGCGGCAAAATGGGATCATTTTCTTAAGCCCTGCACCGGGTGTAACCCTGCGTCCCGCTGAGATGGAAGCGGCTTGCGCCAGACCGGTCATTTGCGACGATGATTGTCATGCGCTGCCGTTTCAAAAGGACAGGCCGCCACGGCCGCGAAGAGCCGGAAGGATGGAGTGTCATCGCCACGTCGGAGAGACGTGGCGTTCCAGAGTAACAGCTGTTTAATCTGTCGGAGCATTGCCCGGGCGCCAGGTCGGCAAAATTTGCAGCCCCAGAACGGGACGCGTCGTCGTCGAATTCGACAACGTGACCTTTACCCTATCGGAGGCATGGTCTGCCGGTCAGTCGCGTAACCGGTGTTTGCCATGGCTTCCCCGCGTACCGTGGCTGCCGACGCCGTCGCCCGGAAACAGGTCTCGCGTGCCGGGCGGCCCGCGTCGGCGCCACGGATGGGTCTCGTACCCGCCCAGCGTTCTCTGCCCCTCGACCAGGTTGTTGTCGGGGACTGCATCGCCGCCATGAACGCCTTGCCGGCGTCGAGCGTCGACTGTGTGTTCGCCGACCCGCCTTACAACCTCCAGCTCGGTGATGCCGGGCTGCTGCGCCCGGATCAGAGCCGCGTCGATGCCGTCGACGACGACTGGGACAAGTTTGCAACCTTCGAGGCCTACGACGGCTTCACCCGGGACTGGCTCGCGGCCTGTCGCCGCGTGATGAAGCCGAACGCGACCCTCTGGGTGATCGGTTCGTACCACAACATCTTCCGGGTCGGGAGCGCGTTGCAGGATCTCGGTTACTGGATCCTCAACGACATCGTCTGGCGCAAGGCCAACCCGATGCCGAATTTCCGCGGCAAGCGCTTCACCAATGCCCACGAGACCCTGATCTGGGCCTCGCGCTCGGCGGAATCGAAGGGCTACACCTTCCATTACGATGCGCTGAAAGGGGGCAATGAGGATCTCCAGATGCGCTCCGACTGGTTCATCCCCCTCTGCACCGGCGAGGAGCGGCTGAAGGATGCGGAAGGGCACAAGGTCCATCCGACCCAGAAGCCCGAGGCCCTGCTCGCCCGGACGCTGCTGGCGGCGACCAATCCCGGCGACGTAGTGCTCGATCCGTTCTTCGGCACAGGCACGACCGGTGCCGTCGCCAAGCGCCTCGGGCGCCGCTTCATCGGCATCGAGCGCGAGACGACCTACGCAGAAGCAGCTCGCGCGCGGATCGCATCCGTCGAAACCCTATCGAAGGCCGCACTCATGGTGGCGCCGACCAAGCGCGCCGAGCCGCGGGTGCCGTTCCTGTCGGTGATCGAGGCGGGCCATATCCGCCCCGGCGAGATCGTCACCGACGAGCGCCGACGCTTCCGCGCGACAGTGCGCCCGGACGGGCAGCTCGATAACGGTCTCGTCATCGGCTCGATCCACAAGATTGGCGCCCTGGTCCAGGGCTTGCCGGCCTGCAACGGCTGGACCTTCTGGCACGTCGAGCGCGGTGGCAAGCCGGTGGCGATTGACACCTTCCGGGCCGGTCTCCGCCAGGCCATGGCGAACGGCTGAGCCCGTTTCGCTTCGAAGCACTCGACGGCTGCGGCGAAGCCGTCGACCGGTGAAGGCGACGATTTTCGTCCCGGCTCCGTCATCTGTGGTCTGCGAATCCGGTCACGGACTCCACAACCGCGCCGGAACCGTACTGTCGCGCTAGGGACTATGACGACGGCGGCTCTGGATTCTGGGCCTTCGCCTGCGGCGGGGCCCGGAACGACGGCGCGATTGCGTGATCACCGTCTTCGGCCCGGACTCCGGCGCCGCGGAGTGGTCGATGCTGCAGGCGGCTCCTCCTCCCCCTCGAGCAGATCGTCCGTCTCGGGCGGCGCGGGGGGCGGCTTCGGCTGGGGCTTAGGCACGGCGCGCACACGCGGACGCTGCTCGGGATCCGGCATCGAGACCGGCGGCTCCATCGCCGCGAGAAGCGGCATCGGCGGCGGCTCTTTCTTGGGGCGCCCGCGCGGCTTCTTCTCGGATTCCGGCTTCGGATCGAAGGCGTGGGCCAGGACCTTCAGCATCAGACCGGGCAGCGGCTCGTCGGCGAGGGCGCTGCGCGGTGTGAAACGCATGCCGGCTGGCACCGGCGTCGACAGCGCGACGCGGGCCACGAACACTGTCAGCTCCAATGGAAAATGCGTGAAGCCGTGGCGGACGAGCCCCGGGAGCCGTTTCCACCGCGCGTCGAGGGGGGCGTCCAGCAAGGCGGCAGCGCTGTCGTAATTTGGGTCCCAGGCGCTGCCCGGCGGCTCGGCCATGTTGCCGAGGAGCCCCTCGGGGGGGCGCGTCCGCAACAGCACCGCCTCGTCGCCGCTGCGGATTGCTACGAAGGCCGCGCCGCGGCGGAGGGCACCCTTGGCGACCTTGATCTTGCGCGGGAAGGTCTCCTGGGTTCCGAGCGACCGGGCACGGCAGGGCGGCATCCACGGGCAGAGCGCGCAGGCAGGGCGCTTGGGCGTGCAGATCGTCGCGCCGAGATCCATGAGAGCCTGGGCGAAATCGCCCGGCCTGTCCTCCGGCACCAGGGCTTGCGTCAGGCGTCGGATCTCTGGCCGGCTGCCCGGGAGCGGCGTCTCAACCGCGTAGGTCCGGCTCAACACGCGCTCGACATTGCCGTCGACGGCGGCCTCCGGCCGGTCGAATGCGATCGCGGCGATCGCACCGGCCGTGTAGGCGCCGATCCCCGGGAGCTTGCGCAGGCCTTCCGCAGTGTCGGGGAACTGCCCGCCGGCCGCCGCGACGGCCTTGGCGCAGGCATGGAGATTGCGGGCGCGGGAATAGTAGCCGAGTCCGGCCCAGGCCGACATCACCGCATCCTCGGGAGCCTCGGCCAGGGCGAAGACGTCGGGGAAGCGCGTCAGGAAACGCTCGAAATACGGCCGCACCGCCGCGATGGTCGTTTGCTGCAGCATGACCTCGGACAGCCAGACCCGGTAGGGATCCGCCAGCTCGCCAGCGAGAGCCCGCCACGGCAGCACCCGTCGATGCCGGTCGTACCAGGCGAGCAGGTCGTCGGCGCGCGGTCCGGGACCGGGCTTGGATTCCGTGGCTGTGCGAAGCGGCATGGGCAGGTCGACAGGGGTCGCGCTGCATAGCCGGAGCCCCGCGGCGATCATAGGGCGGCGAAAGCGCCGGCGCGTGCTCCCTTCGTCAACGATCCTGCGCTAACCTTCGCGGATCCACAGGGCCGGAACCAACATGGCGCGCGTCAAACCGCTGGCCGAGCTGATCGAGAGCTGCATCGGGCCGGCCTTTGCGGCGCAGGGCTTCGCCTCGACCGACATCCTGGCCGCTTGGCCGGAGATCGTTGGCGAGCGGCTCGCCCGCTACTGCCGACCCTCGAAGCTCGAATGGCCGAAGCGTCGCCGGAAAGAATCCGGCACACCCGAATCCGGCATGCCTGAATCCGGTACGCTGGTGGTGCGCGTCGAAGGCGTCTTCGCTCTCGAGTTGCAACATCTCGCGCCGGTCGTGATCCAGCGGATCAACGCCCATTACGGCTGGGCTTGCGTCTCCCGGATCGTGCTGCAGCAGGACCGGATCGGGCGCGGCGGGCGAGTGCCGTCTCCCGCCCGTATCGATCCCGCTGCCGCCGTCGAGGTCCAGCGTGCGGTCGCGGGGATCGCCGATGACGGTCTGCGCGCCGCCCTCGATCGCCTCGGTACCGCCGCGGTAGCGACACGCCCGCAGCGGTGAACGGTCGATTCGGTCACCTTGCCAGGACGGTCGCGCCCGAGTACCGGCATCGGGACGCCACGACTGATCAATCCGGCGGAGTCTGCCCGATGACGACGCGACGCGACGCTCTCAAGTTCTCCGGCCTCGCCCTCGGCGCCGGCCTCGCCCTGCCTTATCTCGGGTCCCCGGCCCGAGCGCAGAATTCCGATACGGCCGCGCTGTTGCAGCCGGGCCCCCTCGGCGATGTCTGGCTCGGCCCGGCGGACGCCAAGTGCACGATCATCGAATACGCCTCGATGACCTGCTCGCACTGTGCTGCCTTCCATCGGAACACGTGGCCGACCCTCAAGGAACGCTACATCGATACCGGCAAGGTGCGGTTCACCCTGCGCGAATTCCCCCTTGACCCGCTGGCTACCGCGGCCTTCATGCTCGCGCGCTGCCAGGGCGATTCCAAGTATTATCCGATCACCGACCTGCTATTCGACCAGCAGCCGGCCTGGGCCTTCACGCCTAAGCCCGTGGACGCGCTGGAACAGATGCTCCGGCAGGCGGGCTACAACAAGCAAACCTTCGAGGCTTGCCTGAAGGACCAGAAGATCTACAGCGCAGTCAACGCGGTGAAGCAGCGCGGGCTCGACGTCTTCAAGGTGGATTCTACTCCCACCTTCTTCATCAACGGCGAGCGCTACACCGGCGAGATGACCGTCGAGGGCATGGAGAAGGTCATCAAGCCGATTATCGGTGCCTGATAGCGGAGCGAGGACCTCGTGCGCAGCGCGGGTCCGGTGCGTCGCTCCAGGTTGGAATACCAGATCAGAATCAAACACTTACGGTGTATGGGGTTCGCCTTGACACTCAAGATAGGCGAAACTATGGTGCGCCCCGCTTGCTGGGGGTGTCCAGCCGGTTCCACAGCCTCCCGCCCGATGAGTTTTGAGCCGTGACCGGCGACGATCCGAGGGACGGGAAAGGGACCGAGCAGACGCCGACGGACAGCGAACTCTCCGCGAGGCTCAGACGTCTCGAGACGCAGATCGAACGGAAGCGGCCGCAGGCTGCTCCCGATCCTTCAACGCGCCCTCGGAACGGCGGGCCATCCTCGCTGGGCCAGGCCATGACGATCTCAACGGAGTTCGTCGCGGGCGTGATCGCGGGGGGCATACTCGGCTGGATCGTCGATCATGTCTTCGGGACGAAGCCCTGGGGCCTGATCATCCTCCTGATGCTGGGGTTCGTCGCGGGGGTCTACAACGTGATGCGGGTGTCGGGTTTCACCGGCGCGCGCCCGGGACGGCGCGATCGGCAGGAGCCATAAGGCGCGCCGGTCAGTAGGGAATGTGGGGCGGCCGACACCCGTCGGCGCGCCGGACAAGAAGGGCGGAAGCGGGAATGGCGGTCACGATCGACCCGATCCATCAGTTCGAGCTGAAGCCGCTCGTTTCGCTGGGCCATATCGGCCACCAGCAGCTCGCGTTCACTCAGTCGGCCCTCTACATGTTCGCCGCCGTCGGCGTGATCGCACTCATCACCATCGTGGCGACTGCGTCCCGCTCGATCGTTCCGGGCCGCATGCAGTCGCTGGCCGAGATCTTCTACGAATTCATCGCCGATACCGTGCACCAGGCGACGGGCGATGGCGGCAAGCGATTCATGCCGCTCGTGTTCTCGCTGTTCATGTTCGTGCTCATCCTGAACCTGTTCGGGATGATCCCCTACGCCTTCGCGGTGACCAGCCACCTGATCATTACCTTCGGCCTCGCCGCGCTGGTGATCTCCACCGTGGTGATCTTCGGCGTGATGAAGCACGGCACGCACTTCTTCGGCCTGTTCGTGCCCTCGGGCGTGCCGAAGCCGCTGCTCGCGATCTTGGTGCCGATCGAGGTGATCTCGTTCATCTCGCGCCCGATCAGCCTGTCGGTCCGTCTGTTCGCCAACATGCTGGCCGGCCACATCGCGATGAAGATCTTCGCGTTCTTCGTGGTCCAGCTTCTTCTCGCGGGCGCCTGGAGCGTGCTATCGCCGCTCCCGCTGTTCCTGACGATCGCGCTGACCGCTCTCGAGTTCCTCGTTGCGGCGCTTCAGGCCTACGTCTTCGCGACGCTGACGGCGATCTACCTCAACGACGCCCTTCACCCCGGCCACTAGTCATCAGACCTGGCCGGCTCCACCCGCCGCAAACGTCACTGCACGTTTCGATCTGAAGAGACCTCAGGAGTTACCATGGATCCCGTCGCTGCGAAGTACATCGGCGCCGGCCTCGCCTGCCTCGGCATGGCGGGTGCGGGCATCGGCCTCGGCAACCTGTTCGGTCAGTTCCTCGCCGGCGCCCTTCGCAACCCGTCTGCGGCCGACGGCCAGCGCGCCACCCTCCTCCTGGGCTTCGCCCTCACCGAGGCGCTCGGCATCTTCTCGCTGCTGATCGCGCTGCTGCTGCTCTTCGCCGTCTGATCGGCGCCGGAGGCCGCGGAGCCCGCGGTCTCCACGGGCAATCGCCCGATGAACGGGTGGGCGCTCCCTCGGAGCGTCCGCCTTCGTCCGTCACCGCATCAGCGGTGGCTTCAGCGAACGGTGTCAGTGTAGCGGTCTCATGGCGCAGCCCAATCCCCTCACCACGCCGCCCCCGGGCGCCGACACGCAGGTCGTGCCGGGCCATGCCGAGCATACGGAAGCGCATTCGGGTGCCTTCCCGCCCTTCGAGACCTCAGGCTTCCTGGCGCAGCTGATCTGGCTCGCCCTGGCCTTCGGACTCCTCTACTACCTGATGGACAAGATCGCGCTGCCGCGGATCCAGTCGATCCTGCACGCCCGCGCCGAGCGCCTGCGTGCCGATCTGGATCAGGCGCAAGCGATGAAGGCCGAGGCGGACGCCGCCGGTGTGGCCTTCGAGACCGCTCTCCGGGACGCCCAGGGCAAGGCGCGCGACATCGCGCAGACCACCCGGAACGCCCTGGCTGCCGAAGCCGAGACCAAGCGCAAGGCGCTGGAGGAGGAGCTGAACGCCAAGCTCGCAGCTTCCGAGGCGACCATCCGCACGCGGACCGAGGCCGCCATGGGCAACGTCCGCTCTATCGCAGGCGAGGCCGCGTCGGCGATCGTCGAGCGCCTGACCGGACACGCTCCGGACCGGGCGAGCCTCGACCGCGCCCTCGACGCCACCGCTCACTAGACGGGATCCCACGATGCTGCTCGAAGCCGAATTCTGGGTCGCCGTCGCGTTCGTCATCTTCATGGGCATCGCCTGGAAGGCAGGCGCCTTCTCGACAATGACCAAGGGCCTGGATGGCCGTGCCAACCGCGTCCGCCACGAACTCGACGAGGCCAAGCGCCTGCGCGAGGAGGCTGCCGCCGTGCTCGCAGACTACAAGCGCCGCCGTGCCGAGGCCGAGAAGGAGGCCGAGTCGATTGTCGCCAGCGCCCGCGAGGAGGCCCAACGCGCCGCCGAGGAGGGTCATCGCAAGCTTGACGACTTCCTAGCCCGCCGTACCAAGGCTGCCGAGACCAAGATCGCCCAGGCCGAGGCCCAGGCCGAGGCACAGGTCCGTGCCGCCGCCGCGGAGGCGGCCGTGAAGGTCTCGGAGACGATCCTGCGCGAGCGGATGCAGGGCGATGCCGCGCAGGGTCTGATCCGCGCGAGCCTCGGGGAAGTCCGGACCCGCATGCGGTCCTGATCTGCAAGCAAGATCGCAACGTTCGAAAAAGCCGCCTCCGGGCGGCTTTTTTCATGGCGGGTGGCGCTCGTCTTCGCGCGCAGCACAGAAACCCTGTCGGCGCCATGTTCATCCCCGTCGCAATGCCCTGGATCGCCCGCCTGTGCTGCAATGGCGAAGTGGCTCCGCCTTTTCCGCGGCGAACGTCATGGCCCTGACGGGGGTTTGCGACGCGCGGGGGATGCGGAGACGTTATGGCAGGCAAGGCACGGATCGTGATTGTCGGCGGCGGCGTCGCGGGCATCGAGCTGGCCACCAGCCTCGGACGGGGCGGTTCGGCGGACGTGATCCTGGCCGATCGCAGTCTGTCGCATATCTGGAAGCCGATGCTCCACACCTTCGCGGCCGGCACCGCTCGGGCCGACCGGCAGAAGGTGAATTTCTTCGCCCAGGCGTGCCGCAACGGCTTCCGCTTCCAGCCTGGCGCCCTCGTCGGCATCGACCGGCGGGCCAGACGCGTCCGGCTCGCCGTCGAGGCCGCGGAAGGGCGTCCGGAGGTGGAACGTGCCTACGATCTGCTCGTGCTCGCCATCGGCAGCCGCGCCAATGATTTCGGCACGCCAGGGGTCGCCAAGCATTGCTTGACTATCGACGACCTGGCCGAGGCCGAGCACTTTCACGAACAACTCCGCTGCCAGCTGCTGGCGCGGCTCGACGGCGGCGGCGTGCTGGAGATCGCCATCGTTGGCGGCGGAGCCACCGGTGTCGAGCTGGCCGCCGAGCTGAAACATGCCATCAACATGCTCGCGGCCTACGGCTCGCCGGACCTGCCGGGGCGCCTGCGCCTGACGCTGATCGAGAGCGGGCCGCGCCTGCTGCCGGCCTTTCCGGAGAAGGTCTCCCGGGCCGCCGCCCGCACCCTGTCGGATCTCGCGGTCGAGGTCCGAACGGGCGCGATGGTGACGGCGGCGGATGCGGCCGGCTTCGTCCTGAAGGATGGCACCCGCATCTCGGCTGAGCTGAAGGTCTGGGCGGCCGGCGTGAAGGCGCCGGATGTGCTCGCTGGCCTCGACGGCCTGGAGCGCTCGCGGACCGGGCAACTCGTCGTCGGTGCCGACCTGCGCACCACTCGCGACCCCGCTATCATCGCCCTGGGCGACTGCGCCAGCCTCACCGACCTGCGAACCGGCCAGCCCGTACCGGCAACGGCACAGGCCGCCCGACAGGAGGCTCAGCACCTGTCTCGGCATCTCGGCCGGGCATTGTCCCGCGGCGAGGCCCCGGCGACGCAGCTCCCGCCGTTCCGTTATGTCGAGAAGGGCGCCATCGTCTCGCTGGCCGACTTCAACGGATGGGGCACCCTCGGCCGCTATACCTTCGGCGGGGGGCGCCTGAATGGGCTTTCCGCACGGCTCACGCACGATCTGCTGTACCGGCAGCACCAAATCGGTCTGTACGGTCCGCTGCGCGGGACGATGACCTGGATGCTCGACGACCTCGACCGCCTGATCAGCCCACCTGTGCGGCTGGATTGAGCCTGTCTACTGGGAGGCACCATGGCGAGCGGCGTGTCGCAATCCGGCTGCGCGCCGTTGATCGATGTTGCATCGGCGCGGGCGACTTCGCGGCGCACGTGCTGACCGGGCGAAATCCACCGACATGCGACGGTCTCAATCCGGCCGCTCGCCCTCCACCGCCTTCGTCTCCTCAACCTCCGGGGCGACCTGCCCGTAATTGAGCACTGCCACCAGGGCCACGCCGCCGAAGGTATTGCCGAGCAATGTCGGGAGAAAGAACGTTAACCCGTAATCGGCCATCGAGGCGGCCCCCGTGACGACCAGGTAGAATGCCTCGACTGATCCGGCGACGATGTGGGCGAGGCTGCAGAGCGCCACCAGCCATGTCATCAGGAGGATCACGAAGGGCGCTGCGCCGGCGGTCGCGGGCAGGAACCAGACCATCAGGGCGATCATCCATCCGGCGAAGACGGCCTTGATGAACGTCGCCCAGAAGCCGTGCGCGATCGCGTCGTGGCTGATCTCCGCGAAGGCCTTGAGGACCGGCGGCTCGAAGGCGCCGGAATGGGCCAGGAGGGTCGCGATCGCCAGCGTTCCCAGGATGTTGCCCAACAGCACGATCATCCACAGCCGGATGACCCGGAGCGCCGTCTTGACCGAGCGGTCGTGCAGCAGCGGCAGGATCGGCGTGATCGTGTTCTCGGTGAACAGCTGCTGGCGGCCGAGGACGACGACCAAGAATCCGACCGCGTAGCCCATCGAGCTGACGATCTTGGCCCAGTCGGTCTCGGGCAGGTGGCTCCGCAATACGCCTGGGACGATCAGCGACAGTGCGATGCTGAGGCCCGCCGCGAAGGCCGAGAGGAACAGCGCGAGGCCGTGACGGCGGAGTTCTTCGTCGCCTTCGAGCCGGATGACCTCATGCAGAACGTAGGCGTCGGGCCGGCCGATCTCCGAGACTTCCTTGCGCAGTTCGTCGCGGCGTGCCTCCGGATCAGCCCGCTTGTCCTTGTCCCGCACCATCCACCAGCCCCGCTACGCAACCCGATCGTTTGGACAGTGACAAGTCAGGCCGAGAGCCGCGACAGCAGCGCCTCAACGGCGTTGCGCGCCTCGGCGAGCGCGCCGGGATCCCGGCTGCGCACGACGATCCGGTTGCGGAACCCCTCCGGGGTGATCGCCGGATAGGAGCCGATCGAGACGAAGGGCCGCGCCTTCGCGATTTCGCCGAGGCCGCCCGCGTAGGTGCCCTCCGGAAGTCCGGCTGCCTCGATCGTCTCGGAGAGCATCGCCGCGCCGCCCTTCAGCGTCGGGGCGATCGAATCCAGCATGGCCTGCATGATGCTCGGCACGCCGGCCATCACGTGGACGTTGCCGATCCGAAAGCCCGGCGCCTTGGACACCGGATTGGCGATCAGGTCGGCCCCGAACGGGATCCGCGCCATGCGCAGGCGGGCCTCGTTGAGATCCTCGGGCTTGTGCCGCTCCAGCAGCATCGCGCGGGCCCGCTCGTCGACGTCGATGCCGACCCCGAAGGCCTCGGCCACGCAATCGGCGGTGATGTCGTCGTGGGTCGGTCCGATGCCGCCCGTGGTGAAGAGGTAGGTGTAGCGGGCGCGCAGCGCGTTGACCGCCTCGACGATCATGGCGGCTTCGTCGGGCACGATCCGGACCTCGCGCAGGTCGATCCCGGCGGCGGTGAGGAAGTCGGCAATCGTGCCGATATTCTTGTCCTTGGTACGACCCGAAAGGATCTCATCGCCGATTACGAGGATCGCGGCGGTCACGGATTCGGTAGGCTGATTCATGGAACTCTGGCGTCGGGCGGATCCTGCAGGCAGATAGCGCATCCGCAGCCCGCGACTATGTGAACCCCGAGGATCCCATGCAGTTCGCCGCGCCGCTCCTGACGGGTC
This sequence comes from Methylobacterium sp. P1-11, assembly GCF_008329595.1. Taxonomy (NCBI): domain Bacteria; kingdom Pseudomonadati; phylum Pseudomonadota; class Alphaproteobacteria; order Hyphomicrobiales; family Methylobacteriaceae; genus Methylobacterium; species Methylobacterium sp. P1-11. The sequence goes on along the minus strand of NZ_NPKS01000006.1, from coordinate 197,511 downwards.
GGCTCGTGCAGCGTTACAAGCGCTTCCTCGCTGACATCGACACCGATGACGGTCGCGTCACCGTCCACTGCCCCAATCCCGGAGCCATGCTCGGGCTGAACACGCCGGGCGCCCGCGTTCTGCTGTCCCGCTCGACCAACCCGGCTCGGAAGTTGCCGCTCACCTGGGAGCTGGTGGAGGCCGATCTGCCCGGTGGAGCGCAGTGGGTCGGCATCAACACGATGCGGCCGAACGCGCTCGTGGCGGAGGCCTTCCAGGCCGGCGCGATCGCGCCGCTTGTCGGGCACGATGCGCTGAAGCCGGAGGTGCGCTACGCCGAGGCCAGCCGTGTCGATTTCCTGGCGAGCGGCCCGGAGGCCGGGCCCTGCCATGTCGAGGTCAAGAACTGCCACCTGATGCGGCGGGCGGGCCTCGCGGAATTTCCCGACTGCAAGGCCGCCCGCAGTGCCCGGCACATGCGCGATCTCGCCCAGGTCGTAGCCGAGGGCGGCCGCGCGCTCGTGGTCATCGTCGTGCAGATGCAAGCCGAGGCCTTCGATGTCGCCCGGGACATCGACCCGGCCTTCGACCGCGCCTTTCGAGACGCGCGGGCGGCGGGTGTGGCGGTCTGTGCCTACCGATGCACCGTCGGGCCTGCGGGCGTCACGATCGCCGAGGAGATTCCGGTGGTCACGCCGCCCTGACGGCGCCGCGCTCGAACATCAGGTTCAGCCGGGAGCGCGCGATCTCACGATAGCCGCAGCGCGCCAGATGCTGCGGCAGGTCGAGCTGCCATTGGCCGGTGCCGTTCTCAACCAGGAGGATCCGCGGCAGAAGCGCCTCCGGCGCCTCGCGGAGGAACGGCTCCAGGATCAGGTCCTCGGCGCCCTCGACGTCGAGCTTGATGGCATCGACCCGGCTGAGGCCCTCGCTGCGCAGGAGTTCGAGGAGCGTCACCGCCGGCACGGTGATCCGCGCCCCCTCGTTGGTGCCGACGATGCGCAGGCTCGACTCGCCGCGGTTGCGCGGATCGATGAACAGGGTCAGCTCGCCGGCCTTGTCGGCGATCGCGCATGCGACCGCCTTGACGGTGTGGAACGGGTTCTGGGCGATGTTGTAGGTCAGGCGGTCGAACACGTCGGGCTGCGGCTCGACCGCGACGATCCGCGCACCCGGTCCGGAAAAGGCAGCCACGCACAGGGCATAAGCGCCGACATTGGCGCCGATGTCGAGGAAGACGCAGTCCTTCGGCAGACGCTTCTCAAGGAGCGCTCGCTCCTCCGGATCGAAGAACTGCGGTGTGAAGAGCACCTTCTTCTCGCAGTTGTTGTTGTAGGGGTGCAGCCGCATCCGCGCACCGTAGCGGGTTACGTCGAGGGGTTTGCCGCCGAGCCGTGCGATGGCGATCCGGCGCAGGAACAGCGCGAGGCGCCGTCCGTACCAGGACTCGGCCGGGATCCGGTTCGTGCGGCGTGTGATCGCCGCCACGAGACCGGACGGTTCATAGGTGCCGTAGGGCTGCGTGTCCGTCATGACCGGGGCGGTTTGCCAGTCGGCGCCGCGACCCGCAAGCGGATCGATCCGCGTTGCTCCCGCGCGCCCGGGTGGTCTAAGCCGTGGCCGAGCTTGATGAACACAGGTTGTGCGGCATGGAGTCCTTCAATTCCGACGGCGTGCGGATCGCCTATATCGACGTCCCGCCTGCCGATGGGGCCGGCAAGCCGATCCTGCTGATCCACGGCTTTGCGTCGAACCACGCGGTCAACTGGGTCAACACCCAGTGGGTACGGGCCCTGACTCAGGCCGGCTACCGCGCGATCGCGCTGGACAATCGCGGCCACGGCGAGAGCGAGAAGCTCTACGACCCGGCCGCCTACAGCTCCGAGGCGATGGCCGGTGACGCGATCAGGCTGCTCGACCATCTCGGCATCGCGCGGGCCCACGTCATGGGCTACTCCATGGGTGGGCGGATCACCGCCCATATCGCCCTGGACCACGCGAACCGGGTGCGCTCGGCCCTGATCGGCGGCCTCGGGATGCATCTCGTCGAGGGCAAGGGCCTGCCCTCGGGCATTGCCGAGGCGCTGGAGGCGCCCGCCGGAACGCCGGCACCCAACCCAACGGCCGCCGCCTTCCGCACCTTCGCCGAGCAGACCCGGAGCGACCTGCGGGCGCTGGCCGCGTGCATGCGCGGCTCGCGCCAGACGCTGAGCCGCGCCGAACTCGCGCAGATCGAGGTGCCGGTGCTGGTCTCGGTCGGGACGCTTGATACGGTGGCTGGCTCCGGCCCGGGATTGGCCGCACTGATCCCGGATGCGCGGGCGCTTGAGATCGAGGGCAAGGACCACTCCACCGCGGTCGGCGCCAAGCCGCATCGGGACGGGGTGCTGTCCTTCCTGGCCGCGCAGCCCTGAGGCGTCAGCTCTTCAGCCGGTATCCGGTCCGGAAGATGTAGGTCACGAGGCCGAGGCAGATCACCAGGAACAGCGCGGTCATGCCGAGGCTGACCGCGATGTTCACATCCGCCTTGCCGAAGAACGCCCAGCGGAAGCCGCTGATCAGGTACACGACCGGGTTGAGCAGGCTGACCGCGTGCCAGAACGGCGGCAGCATGCCGATGGCGTAGAAGCTGCCGCCCAGGAAGGTCAGTGGCGTCACAATGAGGAGCGGCACGAGCTGCAGTTTCTCGAAGCCGTCGGCCCAGAGGCCGATGACGAAGCCGAACAGGCTGAACGTCACCGCCGTGAGCAGCAGGAAGCCGATCATCCAGAACGGGTGGTCGATCCGCAGCGGCACGAACAGGGCCGAGGTCGCCAGGATGATCAGCCCGATCAGGATCGATTTTGAGGCCGCCGCGCCGACGAAGCCCAGCACGACCTCCAGTGGCGAGATCGGCGCCGACAGGATCTCGTAGATCGTGCCGGCGAAGCGCGGGAAGTAGATGCCGAACGAGGCGTTCGAGATGCTCTGCGTCAGAAGTGAGAGCATGATCAGGCCCGGCACGATGAACAGCCCGTAGGGTACGCCGTCGACCGCCGAGACCCGGGAGCCGATCGCCGCGCCGAAGACCACGAAGTACAGGGTGGTCGAGATGACGGGAGCCAGGATGCTCTGTCCGGCCGTGCGCCAGAAGCGGCCCATCTCGAACCGGTAGATAGACCGGACCGCCGGCCAGTTCATCGTGAACGCGGCGCTCATGCCTGTGCCCTCTCCTCGCGTACGAGGCCCACGAAGATGTCCTCCAGCGAACTCTGCTCGGTGTGGAGGTCGTTGAAGCGGATCCCTGCGGCGGACAGCCCGGTGAGCAGGCCGGTGATGCCGGTGCGCTCGGCGCGGGTATCGTAAGTGTAAACCAGTTCGCGTCCCTCCCCGGCCAGCGCCAGCTCGTAGTCGGCGAGGTCCGGCGGCACCGCTGCGAGCGGCTGCTGGAGATGCAGCGTCAGCTGCTTGCGACCGAGCTTGCGCATCAGCGCGGCCTTCTCCTCCACCAGGATAATCTCGCCCCGGCGGATCACGCCGATGCGGTCGGCCATCTCCTCGGCCTCCTCGATGTAGTGCGTGGTGAGGATGACGGTGACGCCCTGCTGGCGCAGGTCGCGGACGAGGCGCCACATGTCTTGGCGCAGCTCCACATCGACGCCCGCCGTGGGCTCGTCGAGGAACAGAACCCGGGGCTCGTGCGACAGGGCCTTGGCGATCAGCACCCGGCGCTTCATGCCGCCCGACAGGGTCATCAGCCGGCTGTCGCGCTTGTCCCAGAGGGAGAGTGCCCGCAAGATCCGCTCAATATGCCCGGCATCCGGGTTCAGCCCGAACAGGCCGCGGGAGAAGTTCACGGTGTTCAGCACCGTCTCGAAGGCGTCGGTGGTGAGTTCCTGCGGGACGAGGCCGATCACCCGGCGTGCGGCACGATAATCCGCCCCGATATCGTGGCCGTCGACCAGAACGGTCCCCGAACTCGCCGTGACGATGCCGCAGACGATGTTGATCAGCGTCGATTTTCCCGCCCCGTTCGGACCGAGCAGCGCGAAGATCTCTCCACGCTCAACGGCGAGGTCGATGTCGCGCAGGGCGGTGAAGCCGGACGTGTAGGTCTTCGATAGCTTCGAGATGGAGATGATCGGCATCGGGGCCTGGAGCGAACTGGGGCATGCACGGAGCGGCAGCCGTGAGACCGCCGCCGGGCGCGGTGGCCGACCGTGCGGACCGGCTTCGACAACGGGCGCCCCTATAGCATGCTGTATTCACGGCGCTGACGGATCCCGTGTGTGCCACCGCACCACGGGCACCCCGGCCGCTTACGTGCGGCTGTAGCGCTCCACCAGTGCCACGCATTCCTTTCGAAGATCCGCGTCTTCGATGCGCGAGAAGGCCGTGAGCAGAGCGACACATTCCCCCGCGCTCGGACCGCGCCCCCTCGAAGACCCTGCCGGTCTCCGGAATGTCGAGACCGGCATCCTTAGCGCGTCGGCAATCTGGCGAAGCAGCACTTCCCGCTCATCAGCAGGTTTCGCTCTGCCGTCGAGATCGAATCCCCCCGCGTCCGCCATGATCTCTTCGAAACCAATTCTTCAGCCGAGCCAAAACGCGCGGGATGTCCAACATGCGCCGTTCGCGAAGCGCGTGGCTCGACCATTCACACTTTCTCGGCAGGTGCAACCTGCCGTTATGATCCCACCTTCGACAAGGCGCTTGACGAACGACGCGTCGGCAGCCGCGAAACAGCGTAATTTGCTGATTATGGTGCGAGTTTCATCAGAATCCGGTCACAGGCGCGCATAGATGTGCTCCGACAATGCAATCTTCGGTTTCGTGCTGCCCGCGCTAGGCCGCTCTCCGAAGCGTGATCAGCGTAGCCAGGCCGACGAGCGTCACGGCGCCGAGGCCCCGGCGCCAGGGATTCACCCCGCGCAGAAGTTCATCGGCCGCCCACCACGCCAACGCTATATCGGCCCCAAGCGTCAGCCAGGAGGCGAGTTCTCCCCGGTCCCGTGCCAACCAAGCGGCTAGGCTGAAGGCCGCGAACAGCCAGAGCTGCAGGTTGGGCCATTGCGCGACCGTGATCGCTCCGGTGGTTCGGTCGCGGAACATCCAGTCGACCGCCCGCCGGACTGGCTTGCGCGCGGGTGAAGACATGGCTCGATCCTTCGCGCGTCCCAGGAGGAGCGCGTCTTGGCGCGTCCTCGGACCAGAACGAGCGGCTGCCCAGGGATCCTACCGTAACGCATTGGTAACGTTAGTAAACGGAAACCGTCGGTAAATCCCTAACGGATCCTGAAAGGACTCGCGAAAAGCCTGCTCATTTGGTGATGATCGGTCATCCGAGCGGCAGCCAATTCGCCGAACAACGAGGATCGATCATGAGCGCCCATCTCGAAGACCTGAAGTTCATGCTGACGCTCAGCGTCGTGGTTCTTTTCGGCAGCGGCCTCGACATCATCCTGCGCTGATTGGGCTGGTGAGAATCGTTCGCGGAGCGGGACCGCCGCGCACAATGGCGCGTTCGAGCGCTGAGCGAGCGGCTGATGGGTGCGCGGGCGACCCACTCCCACGACCGGGCGTGAACGGGACGGCGACCGCCCGCGAGGCGCCTTCCGTGAGCCAACGCGCTCCGACGATGTCGGCAGTCGGGATCAGTCCGGAGCGGAGGAAGCTCCGCAATTCGACGGCCTTTGCCCGCCGCTCCGTCCGCATTTTGAGCACCGCGATCACGAGGCCGACCAGCCCGGCCGCCTCCAGAAACGCCGCGACCACATAGCCCGAAGCCATTCGTTTCCACCAACCATGTCGCGGGAATTGCCGCTCTCGCAGCGGCCGCCCCCGATCTGCGTGGTCATGGTTAGCGCGGCATTAACGGCTACGTAGATCGCCGCGTATGACGAAAATCCCGGCCTTCATCCGCGCCGCGACGGAAGCGAGCCAAGCCTCTGTTGCGGCAAAATGAACCGGGCGTGGCAGATGTGGTTGTGCCACACCCGGGGGCGTCTTCAGGAATCCGTTAGGGTCCGCACCGCCCTACCACATGTCGAGGGCGACGCGGGCCTCGTCCGACATGCGACTCTGGTCCCAGGGCGGATCGAACACCATGGTTACCGCGCAGGATTGCACGCCCGGCACGGCGCTCACCGCGTTCTCCACCCAACCGGGCATCTCGCCTGCCACCGGGCAGCCGGGAGCGGTCAGTGTCATGTCGATTGCGACGTTCCGATCGTCGCCGATATCGACCTTGTAGATCAGGCCAAGCTCGTAGATGTCGGCCGGAATCTCGGGATCGTAGACCGTCTTCAGCGCCGCGACGATGTCGTCGGTCAGGCGATCCAGCTCCGCCGGCGGGATCGCGGAGTCGCCGGCGACGGCGGGGGCGTTCATGCCCCCCGTGATGGTGGCGTCGGTGGTCATCGCTTCACTCTCCCCGGACCCGTGCGGACGGGACCAGCCTCGAACCACATATCAGGTGAACAGCATTTCTGCTCGACCGAGCGCTTCGGCAAGGGCATCGATCTCCGCAGTGGTGTTGTAGAGGCCGAACGAGGCCCGGCAGGTCGAGGTCACGCCGAAGCGCTTGAGCAGTGGCATGGCGCAATGCGTCCCGGCCCGCACGGCGACGCCCTGGCGGTCGATCACGGTGGCGATATCGTGCGCATGCGCCCCCTTCATCTCGAAGGCGATCACGCCGCCCTTCCCCGGCGCAGTGCCGATCAGCCGCAGCGCGTTCATCGCGCCGAGCCGCTCCTGCGCGTAGGCCGTGAGTTTAGCCTCGTGCGCCGCAATGGCATCGCGCCCGACGTTCATCATGTATTCGAGCGCGGCTCCGAGACCCACCGCCTCGATGATCGCCGGTGTGCCGGCCTCGAACCGATGCGGCGGATCGTTGTAGGTGATCGCGTCCTCGCTCACCGTCCGGATCATCTCGCCGCCGCCCTGATAGGGCGGCAGGCGCTCCAGCCACTCCTTCTTGCCATAGAGCACGCCGATCCCGGTGGGGCCGTAGACCTTGTGCCCGGTGAAGACGAAGAAGTCGCAGTCGAGCGCCTGCACGTCGACCGGCTGGTGCACGGCGCTCTGCGCGCCGTCGAGCAGCACCGGCACGCCGTGGGCGTGAGCGATGCGCACGATCTCGGCGGCCGGCGTCACGGTGCCCAGCACATTCGACATGTGGGTGATCGCCACCATCTTGGTCCGAGGTGAGAACAGCTTCTCGTATTCCTCGACCAGAAAGTTGCCCTCATCGTCCACCGGTGCCCACTTGATCACGGCGCCGCGGCGCTCGCGCAGGAAGTGCCAGGGCACGATGTTGGAATGGTGCTCCATGATCGAGAGGATGATCTCGTCCCCTTCGCCGATCAGCCCGGCCCAGCCCATCGACGAGGCCACGAGATTGTAGGCCTCGGTGGCGTTGCGGGTGAAAATGATCTCGTCGGTCGAGGCAGCGTTGAGGAACTGGCGGGTCGTCTCGCGCGCGCCCTCGAATCCTTCGGTCGCGGCATTCGCCATGTAGTGAAGGCCGCGATGGACGTTGGCGTAGCCGGTCTCCATGCAAGAGACCATCGCGTCGATCACCTGCCTCGGCTTCTGAGCGGAGGCGGCGTTATCGAGATAGACCAGCGGCTTGCCGTAAACCTGCTGCGCCAAAATCGGGAAATCCCTGCGGATCGCCTCGACGTCGTAGGCTGGGGTGAGGACGGGTGCGTTCATGGTCGCGACCTTCCGAAAACTTCGCCGATCCCGAAAACAGCCCTCATCCTGAGGGGTCGGAGCGAAGTGGAGGCCTCGAAGGAGCCCTCCAGCTGGCGTTGCGGTCCCTGGATCCCTCCTTCGAGGCCCGCTCGCGCAGGCGCCATCGGATGAGCGTCGGGTTGTAGGAGCGGCCGACCCTGCAGCCGGGTCGGCCAGGGTCGTCAGCCGCGCGCCCTGAGCCAGGCCTCGATCTCGCCGATGAGCGCCGCGCGGGCCCCCTCGTGCGTGACCGACTCCACAGCTTCGCCCACGAAGGCCTGGACCAGCAGGCTCTCGGCGATCGGGCGGGGCAAGCCGCGGGCCATCAGGTAGAACAGCAGATCCGGATCCGGCGCGCCGCAGGTTGCTCCGTGGCCACAAGCGACGTCGTCGGCGAAGATTTCCAGCTCCGGCTTGTTCATCATCTGCCCCTCGTCGGTGAGGAGGAGACAATCGGACTTCATCTTACCGTCGGTCTTCTGCGCAACCTGACGGACGATGATCTTGCCCTGGAACACGCCAGTGGCGTCGCCGTCGATGATCCACTTGAACTGCTCGCGGCCGACGCCGCCAACCGCGGCATGGTCGGCGAGCAGCGTGGAGTCGGCGAGCTGGCCGTTCCGCAGCATGGCCGCGCCGTTGACGACCACGTTGGTGTCCTCGCCCGCGACGTGGACGTAGATCTGGTGACGCGACAGCACCGCCCCGGTGACGAGATTGACGGTCTCGACCTGCGCTTCGGTCTCAACCTTCACCGATAGGGTCGAGAGCGCTATCGTGGCATCACCCTCCTTGTTCAGGCGGGTGTGCCGGAAAGCGGCCCGCGGGCCGACCACGACGTCGAGGGCGTCGTTCGGCTGGCAGGTGAGCCTGTCCGGACCTTCGTGGCTCTCCAGCAGGCTGAACGTCGCACCTTCTCCGAGTTGGACGAGCACCCGCGTCGCCGTGGAGAACGGCGTATCGCCCGAGCCGATAAAGCGCAGATGGAGCGGCCGGTCCGGTTTCGCACCGGCGGCGACCGAAACGACCGCACCGTCCGCCAGGAAGGCCGTGTTCAGCTGATAGACCGGGTTCTCCCGGGCCTGGGGCACGGGCGCGAGCTGCGCCAGGGCGCCATCATTCTTGGTCAACGCCTCATTCAGCGGCGCAACCCGGACCCCGTCCGGCATCGCGTCGAGGTCGGACAGCTCGCGGACGAGATGGCCGTTGACGAAGGTCAGGCGCGCGGCATCGATGTCTGCGAAGCCCTTCGCCTGCGCGACGACGGCCCTGGCGGCCTCGAGGCTCGGTGCGTCGGCGGGTGGTGCGACCTCGGTAATCGCGGCGCGCAGATCGGTATACTTGAACGCCTCGACCCGGCGGCTCGGCAGGCCGGTCGCCTCGAAGAAGCGGAACGCCTCCTCACGGGCGATCGTCGTGTCGCTGGCGAAGCTCCGGCGGGCGGTCTCGAACAGCTTCGACAGGCCGGCCTCGGCGGGGGAGCGGAGGTTGGTGACGTCGGCCATGGCTCAGGCCGCCTCGCCGGTGCGGTACTCGGCGTAGCCGGACGCCTCGAGCTCGAGGGCGAGGTCCTTTCCGCCGGTCTTTACGATCTGGCCCTTCGACATGACGTGCACGGTGTCGGGCACGATGTGGTTGAGCAGCCGCTGGTAGTGGGTGATGACCAGGAAGGAACGGCCCTGGTCGCGGAGCGCATTCACCCCCTCCGAGACGATGCGCAGGGCGTCGATGTCGAGGCCGGAATCGGTCTCGTCGAGCACGCAGAACTTCGGCTGGAGCAGCGCCATCTGGAGGATCTCCATGCGCTTCTTCTCGCCGCCGGAGAAGCCGACATTGAGGGCGCGCTTGAGCATCTCCTTGTTGATCTCGAGCTTGTCGGCCGCGCCGTTCACCGCGCGGATGAAGTCCGGGGTCGACAGCTCCGCCTCGCCGCGCGCCTTGCGCTGGGCGTTCAGGCAGGCCTTCAGGAACGTCATGGTGCCGACGCCGGGTATCTCCAGCGGGTACTGGAAGGCGAGGAAGATGCCGGCCGCGGCGCGCTCGTCGGCGGCCATCTCCAGCACGTTCTGCCCGTCGAGTAGGATCTCGCCGTCGAGGACCTCGTAGTCCTCCTTGCCGGCGATGACGTAGGAGAGGGTCGACTTGCCCGAGCCGTTCGGCCCCATGATGGCGGCGACCTCGCCGTCGTTCACGGTCAGGTTCAGGCCGTTCAGGATGCGGTTGTCCTCGATCTGCACGACGAGGTTCTTGATTTCCAGCATGTCAGTCCAAGTCCTTCAAAACCATTCGTCCCGCATCGCCCGCAGGAACGCGGCGGTCCCGACCGGATAGCCGGAGAGGTCGCCGATCACCGCGTCGATGCCGCACCGGGGACAGAGGGCGGTGCCGTCATCGGCGATCCAGCCCGCGATCTCGTCCGGCGCGAAGACCGCGAGGCAGAAGAAGCATCCGCACAGGACGCTGCTCCCGACCTCGTCGGCGTGCCGCGCGCCGTGCCGATGGGCCGCGCGCAGCAGGTCGTCGTCGAATCGGCCCAGGCGGTCAGCCCACCGAGCCTTCCAGGCTGATCGAGATCAGCTTCTGGGCCTCCACGGCGAACTCCATCGGCAGCTGCTGCAGCACGTCCCGGACGAAGCCGTTGACGATGAGCGCGGTCGCCTCCTCCTCGGAGAGGCCGCGCTGCTGGCAGTAGAACTTCTGGTCCTCGGAGATCTTCGAGGTCGTCGCCTCGTGCTCGAACACCGCCGAGGCGTTCTTCGACTCGATGTAGGGCACGGTGTGCGCCCCGCACTGGTCGCCGATCAGCAGGGAATCGCAGTTCGTGAAGTTGCGGGCGTTGGAGGCCTTCCGATGGGCCGAGACGAGGCCGCGATAGGTGTTCTGCGAGCGGCCGGCCGAGATGCCTTTCGAGATGATCCGGCTCGTCGTGTTCTTGCCGAGATGGATCATCTTGGTGCCGGAATCGACCTGCTGCATGCCGTTCGACACCGCGATCGAGTAGAACTCGCCGCGGGAATCGTCGCCGCGGAGGATGCAGGACGGGTACTTCCACGTGATCGCCGAGCCGGTCTCGACCTGCGTCCACGAGATCTTCGAGCGGGCGCCGCGGCAATCGCCGCGCTTGGTCACAAAGTTGTAAATGCCACCCTTGCCTTCGTTGTCGCCCGGGTACCAGTTCTGGACCGTCGAGTACTTGATCTCAGCATCATCCAGGGCGACGAGCTCGACCACGGCGGCGTGGAGCTGGTTGTCGTCGCGCTTCGGGGCGGTGCAGCCCTCGAGATACGAGACGTAGGAGCCCTTGTCGGCGATGATCAGCGTGCGCTCGAACTGGCCAGTGTCGCGCTCGTTGATGCGGAAATAGGTCGACAGCTCCATCGGGCAGCGCACGCCCGGCGGGATGTAGACGAAGGATCCGTCGGAGAAGACGGCGGAGTTGAGCGTCGCGAAGAAGTTGTCGGTCGCTGGAACCACCGAGCCCAAGTACTTCTGCACCAGCTCGGGATATTCCTGCACGGCCTCGGAGATCGGCATGAAGATCACGCCGGCCTTCGAGAGTTCCTTCTTGAATGTGGTCGCCACCGAGACCGAATCGAAGACGGCGTCGACGGCGACGCGGCGCTCAGGGGCGATACCCTCCAGCACCTCGACCTCGCGCAACGGGATGCCGAGCTTCTCGTAGGTCTTCAGGATCTCGGGGTCGATCTCGTCGAGCGACATCGCCGCGGGGCGCTTGGGCGCCGCGTAGTAGTAGATGTCGTTGTAGTCGACCTTGTCGTAGGCGACGCGCGCCCACTCCGGCTCCTTCATGGTCAGCCAGCGCCGATAGGCGTCGAGCCGCCACTCCAACAGCCACGCGGGCTCGTTCTTCTTCGCCGAGATGAAGCGGACGACATCTTCGGAGATGCCCTTCTCGGACTTCTCCATCTCGATGGTGGTCTCAAACCCGTACTTGTACTGGTCGAGGTCGATCGAGCGGACCCGGTCAATGGTTTCCTGCACAGCAGGCATTAGCGTCTCCTAGGCATCTCCGGCGTCAAGGACCGGGAAGCGTCTGGCGGAAAGCGGGGGCGCGGCGCTCAGGCCGCCTGTCCTCGCCGTCTATATAGGGGCTGCAAGGCCCGTTCGAAGGCGTCGAGGAAGCATGCCACCTCCTCGTCCACCGAGTTCCAGCCGAGGCTGACACGCAGTGCCCCCCCGGCGAGATCAGGATCGACGCCCATCGCGGCGAGCGTCGCCGAGCGCGCGACCTTGCCTGACGAGCAGGCCGAGCCCGACGATACCGCCACGCCGGCGAGGTCGAGGGCGATCAGGGCCGCGGGGGCGTCGAGCCCCGGGACCGAGAAGCTGAGGGTGTTGGGCAGGCGTGCGGCATCGGCGGCGAACACCACCGCATCCGGAGCCAGGGCGCGCACGCCCGCCTCGATCCGGTTGCGCAGGGTCGACAGGCGCGCCGCCTCCCGTGCGAGGGATTCGCGGGCGATCCGGGCGGCCTCGCCCATCCCGACGATCGCCGGCAGGCACTCGGTGCCGCAGCGCTGCCGGCGCTCCTGGCCGCCGCCGCGCAGAAAGGCCCTCTCCAGAGTGACGCCGTCGGCCAGCACCAGGGCGCCGACGCCCTTCGGCGCGCCGAATTTGTGGCCCGACAGGGTGAGCGCGTCGATGCCGAGGCCGGCCATGTCGAGCGGGATCTTCCCAGCCGCCTGCACGCCGTCGCTGTGAACCAGGATCCTGTCATGCTTTCGGGACAAGCCGACGATATCGGAGAGCGGTTGCACCGCGCCGGTCTCGTTATTGGCGGCGTGGACCGAGAGAAGCACGGTCTCGCCCGCCAGCGCGGCGAGACGCGCCTCCAAGATGGCGAGGTCGACCACGCCGTCGGCCTTGACCGGCACCTCCTCCGCGGCCGCCTCGGGGAACCGATGGCCCGCCGCGACGCAGGGATGCTCCGTCGCCGAGTAGAGAAGCCGGGTCGGGGCCGTCGTGCCTCGGCGACGCAGGGCGCCCGACAGGGCGGCGTTCGCTGCCTCGGTGCCGCCGCTGGTGAAGACGACCTGCTCGGGCCGTGCATGTACCAGGGCTGCGACCTCGGCGCGGGCCGCTTCGAGAGCAGCCCGGGCCGCGCGGCCCTCCGCGTGGATGGAGGACGGATTGCCGGGGAGCATCAGCGCGCGCGCCACCGCGTCCGCGACCTCAGGGCGGACTGGCGCGGTCGCATTGTAGTCGAGATAGGCACGTGCCCGGCTCATCCGCGTTCCGTTGGCCCTCTGCTGCGGCGCGTCACAATTCCTTGCCCGCGCACCGGCTCGCCGTGCTAAGGCGCGCCGAGAGAATGAGATCCCGCCGACCCAGCCCGGTCGGCTTTGCAGCCAGCGCGGAGCTTCATGCGGCTTCTTTAGAATAGTTCTAATCATCTAGAACTATTCTAAGACTGCTTTTATGGGGCGTGCGCGACGAGTCAAGGTTGCCGCGCCGCCGCGCCGATCGCCCGGCGGGCGGTCTCGAGAGTGAGAGACGAGCGATGCCCGAAGTCATCTTCACCGGCCCGGCCGGCCGCCTGGAAGGTCGTTACCAGGCTCCCAAGAAGCGCGGTGCGCCGATCGCCATCATCCTGCACCCGCATCCCCAGTTCGGGGGCACGATGAACAATCAGATTGTGTACAATCTTTTCTACACATTCGCCAATCGTGGATTCGCAGCCCTGCGCTTCAATTTCCGTGGGGTCGGCCGCAGTCAGGGTTCCTTCGACCACGGCTCGGGCGAATTGTCTGATGCCGCCGCCGCCCTGGACTGGGTGCAGTCCGTCAACCCTGAGGCGAAGTCCTGCTGGATCGCCGGCGTGTCGTTCGGCTCGTGGATCGGCATGCAGCTGCTGATGCGCCGTCCCGAGATCGAGGGCTTCATCTCCATCGCCGCGATGGCGAACCGCTACGACTTCACCTTCCTGGCCCCCTGCCCCTCATCCGGATTGTTCGTGCACGGTTCCGAGGACCGGGTGGCCCCCGCTCGCGAAGTCATGCCGGTGATCGAGAAGGTGAAGACCCAGAAGGGCGTCATCATCGAGCACCAGATGGTCGACGGCGCGAACCATTTCTTCGACGGCAAGGTCGAGGAACTGACGCAAACGGTGGACACCTACCTCGACAAACGCCTCGGCAAGCGCGAGGAGGCGGCCTGACCCATCCGATCCCTGCGCCTTGACGCGGGGAGCCCCGGAGGAATAGGGCGCGGACTTCGGAATTAAGACTCACCTTCGCAGGTCTGATGTCAGATAGCCTGTCCGACCAACCCGTGGTGCTCCTGGTGGAAGATGACGGCCTCCTGCTGATGGAGGCGTCTGACACCCTTGCGGATGCGGGCTTCACCGTCGTCGAGGCGACGCATGCCGACAAGGCGCTGAAGGTCTTGGAGAACCGTGACGATGTCGGCGTCCTGATGACCGACGTCGACATGCCGCAGGGCTCGATGGACGGTTTCGCCCTCGCCCGCCTCGTGGCGCATCGCTGGCCGTCAATTCCCGTTCTGGTGGTATCCGGGATGGGCACGCCCGGCCCCAACGACATGCCTGATGGCGCCCGCTTCATTCCGAAGCCCTACGAGCCGACGACCCTGGTCCGGACCCTTCAGGCCTTCATCAGCCGCGCGGCTTGACCCACAGAGCCGCTCGGGTTCACCCACGGTCCGGGCACCGAACACCCGACCGAGAGCCATGACGGATCAGAGCCGACCCTACCGCTTCGCGACCCGGGCCATCCATGCCGGCGCGGCGCCGGACCCCGCCACGGGCGCGCGGATCCAGCCGATCTACTTCACGAACGGCTTCGTGTTCGACTCGACCGAGCAGGCGGCGGATATCTTCGCCGGCCGGCGGACCGGCTTCTCGTACTCCCGCGGCTCCAACCCGACGGTCGCTGCGCTGGAACGCCGCATCGCCGACCTTGAGGGCGCCAAGGGTGCGGTGGCAGTCTCCTCCGGGCAGTCGGCGATGCTGCTCGTTCTGATGACTCTGATGAAGAGCGGCGACGCGTACGTCGCGTCGCCGCGCCTGTTCGGCGGCTCGCTCGGCCTGATGCGCCGCCTCGACGGCCGCTACGATCTGAAGCCCCGCTTCGCCGCCGGCATGAGCCCTGAGGATTTCGAGGCGGCGATCACCCCGGACTGTCGGGCGATCGTCTGCGAATCGATCGTAAATCCCTGCGCCTCCGTGATGGACCTCGACGGAATCGCGGCGGTGGCCCGGCGCCACGGCCTGCCGCTGGTGGTCGACAACACCCTCGCCTCTCCGGCTCTGATCCGCCCGATCGAGCACGGAGCCGACATCGTCGTGCACTCGACGTCGAAGTTTCTGGGCGGATCCGGCCAGACAATCGGCGGCGCGATCTGCGATGCCGGCCGCTTCGATTGGTCGAAATCCGGCGGCTACAACCTGATCACCGAGCCCTGGCCGGATTACGACGGGCTCGTCCTGACTAAGGCTTTCCCGGCGACCCCGTTCGCGGCGGCGTGCCGGTTCTTCGGCCTGCGCGACCTCGGGCCCGGCCTGTCACCGATGAACGCGTTCCTGACGCTCATGGGCATCGAGACCTTGCCGCTGCGCATGGAGCGCCACTGCGCCAATGCGCGAGCGGTAGCGGCCTTCCTCAAGGATCATCCGGCGGTGGCATGGGTGAGCTACCCGCTGCTGCCGGGACAACCCGGGGAGGACCTCGCCCGGCGCTACACGCCGAACGGGCCGGGCTCGATCTTCACCTTCGCGTTGAAG
The DNA here is from genome assembly GCF_008329595.1 of Methylobacterium sp. P1-11. NCBI lineage: Bacteria > Pseudomonadati > Pseudomonadota > Alphaproteobacteria > Hyphomicrobiales > Methylobacteriaceae > Methylobacterium > Methylobacterium sp. P1-11. The sequence goes on along the minus strand of NZ_NPKS01000006.1, from coordinate 182,054 downwards.
GGTGGCGAACCGGCGGCGCTCACGTTCATCGCCAGCCTGGAGCTGATCTCGCACCTCGTGAACATCGGCGAGATCAAGTCGCTGGCGATTCACCCATCCTCGACCACGCACCGGCAGCTGCCGGAGCACGAGAAGGCCACCGCGCAGGTCGGGCCCGAAACCGTCCGCCTCTCGATCGGGCTTGAGAATGAGGCCGACCTGATTGCCGATCTCCAGCAGGCGCTGGACAAGCTGGACTGAGCGGGACGTTCGTGCCCGGGGGGATGCGTGGACTCCCGCGCTCGCAAAGACGGTGACGGCGAGGCGATGCGCCTCGCACTCGATCTCTCCCGCGAGAGAGAGGAAAGCTGTGATTCGTGATCACCGACGGTGCGTGGGACCGCTGCTCAGCGCCGCCGCTCCAAGATCGACACGTAGTTTGCCACCGCCGCGCCGCCCATGTTGAAGATCCCGGCGAGTTCGGCTCCGGGCACCTGCATCTCGCCAGCCTCGCCCATGAGCTGGAGGCAGGCCATCACGTGCATCGACACGCCGGTGGCGCCCACCGGGTGGCCTTTGGCCTTCAATCCGCCGGATGGGTTGATCGGCAGCCGGCCGCTCTTCTCGGCCAGCCCCTCGCGCACGACGCGGTAGCCCTCACCGGGAGCGGCGAGCCCCATGGCCTCGTACTCGATCAGCTCCGCGATGGTGAAGCAGTCGTGGGTCTCCACGAAGGACAGATCCGCGTTGCTGAGCCCGGCCTGTGCGCGCGCCTTCTCCCAGGCCATCCGTGCGCCCTTGAACTCCGTGGGGTCGCGGCGAGACAGGGGCAGGATGTCGTTGACGTGCGCCCGGGCGCGAAAGCCGACCGCCCGATCAAGCCCCTCGGCCAGCTCGGCATCTGCCACCACCAAAGCCGCCGCGCCGTCCGAGATCAGCGAGCAGTCGGTGCGCCGCAGGGGCGCTGCGACGTAGGGGTTCTTGTCCGAGACGCGGTTGCAGAAGTCGAAGCCCAGATCCTTGCGCAGCTGCGCGAAGGGATTTCCAACACCGTTGCGGTGATTTTTGGCGGCGATGCGGGCGAGCTCCTCGCTGCGGTCTCCATAGCGCTGGAAGTATCCCGCCGCGATCCGTCCGAACACGCCGGCAAAGCCCCCTTCGATGTCGGCCTCCTCCTTGCGGTAGGAGGCGCCGAGGAGGATGTCACCCGTCTCGGCGACGGTTTTGGCCGTCATCTTCTCGGCGCCGATCACCAGGGCCACCCGGCCGCGGCCGCTATCCACGAAGTCAAGGGCGGCATACAGCGCCGCCGAGCCGGTGGCGCAGGCATTCTCCAGATGGGTCGCCGGCGCGTGGGCGAGGCCCGGCCGGTTCACTGCCACCAGCGAGCCCTCGAAGCCCTGCTTCGAGAAGCCGGTATTCATCGAGCCGACATAAATGCCGTCGACCTGGGATTCCTCGATCCCGGCATGGGCCACCGCCTCGCCCGAAACCCGGGCGATCAGCCCTTCAACATCCGGCTCCTCCAGCTTGCCAAAGGGTGTGTGGGCCCAGCCCACGATGCAGGCGCGCGTCATCCGGTGACCTCCCGAGTCTTGCGCGGACGATGGGCCCGCCGTGGCCGGCGATCAAGCCGTCCCGAGCGACCTCACCGCAGGTGGAATGCGATCCACGCGGCCGCGGTGAGCGCCAGTGCAGTCAGGAGGCCCCGGACGAGCCCACGATAGCGGCGTCTCACGTCTCAAACAGCTCCGGATGCCGCGCCCGGAGCGAAAGAACCAGGGTAAGTGTCTTCAGATCGGTGATCTCGGCGCGGTCGGCTCGGGCGGCGAGTTCGGCCAGCGGCATCTCGACGACCCGGATATTCTCGTGCTCGCCCTCGGCCCCGCCGCCGGCCTCCGCCCGATCCGCCTGGCCGTAGGGCGCGAGAAAGAGGTGGATCTTCTCGGTGGTGAGGCTCGCGCAGGAATAGGCGGCGGCGACGAATTCCAGGGCGTGCAGATGCAGGCCCACCTCCTCCATCACCTCCCGGCGGGCGTTCGCTTCCGGGCTGCCGTCCTCGATCAGGCCGGCCGGGGCCTCTAGCTGGACCTGCTCGCCGGCCACGAATAGCGGCGGGACCCGCAATTCGCGAACAAGCGTCGCGACCCTCCGCTCGGGGTCGTAGGGCAGGATCCCCACCGAGTTGCCGTGATCCTCGATCTCCCGCTCGACCACGGCGCCGTCGGCGAGGCGGACCTGAGCGATCCCGAACCGGCTCCAGCCCTGGTGGAGGAAGCGGATATTGAGGATCTCGGCTTTCATGCGCATTTCCATCTCTCATCGCCCGACACGGAAGCGTGTCTTCGAGTTCCCGGAACGCCGACGCCGGCGGCGAAGTTTGGTCGGATATGCGCATCGCCACGCTTCCGCGGGGCACGCCCCGGTTAGGATCGATGCGGGCAGGACCGATAAGTGGGATCAGGAGGCGCTCGCGACGCGACGGCGTCGCGATCTGGCTCGTCCTCGTCGTAACCTACATGGTCTTCGCCGGGTCGGTGAGCGCGAATGAGGGCCTCGCCGCCCTCGTCTGCGCCAGTCTCGGCACGTTTTGGTGGTGGGGCGTCGGCCGGCGCGGCGGCGTGCTGTTCCGCTTCGACCGAGGGACGCTGAGTCCAATCGGGCCTGCGCTTCGTGGCATGCCGCGCCAGACGGCCCGAGTGGCTCTTCACTTGGTGAGGGCGCTGCTCGGTGGCGTCGGTGGCGGGACGATCCGTGAGCGGAGCGCCGCCGAATTCGCCTGGGCAACGCCCGAGGGCCGGACGGCGCCGGCCGCGCGGGCTACCGGGCTGCTTGCCGCCTCGCTCGCCCCTGACAGCTACGTGCTCACTCTCGACCGCGAACACGGAACGGTGGCGACGCACGTGCTGGAGGATGACGCGCCATGACCATCTGGACAGCCGCCATCCTGGCGCTGCTGCCGCCACTCGCGCTCGCAGCGGCCCTGGCGTGGCGGGGCCCGCCTGGCCAGCGCTTCGCCGCCTACCAGCTCGTCGGCAGCGTCACGGTCCTGATCCTGACGCTCATGGCCTTCGCCACCGATCAGGCCTCGATCACCGACCTCGCCCTCACTCTGGTCCTGCTCAACCTGCCCGGCACGATGTTGCTCGCGGTCTTCCTGGAGCGCTGGATATGAGCGTCGTCATTGGTCTTCTGCTGACCCTCGCGGTGGCGGTGACGTGGCTCTCCGCACTCGCCCTGTGGCGTCTCCCCCGCGCTCTGGACAGGCTGCACGCGCTGGCCTTCCTCAACGTCTCGGCCTCTGCCCCCATCACGGTGGCTGCCTTCCTGGCCGACGGCCTCTCCGGGCGCTCGCTCAAGATCCTGCTGATGATGGTCATCTTCCTCGGCTGGGCGGCGGTGCTGTCGCACGTGTCCGGCCGGGCCGTGCTGATGCGCGAGGGCTGTTCGGCATGAGGACGCTTCGATGACCGTGATCCTGCCGCTGCTGTTCCTGTTCACCGCGATCTCCGGCACCGCCGTGGTGCTCGTGCGCGATCCCGCACGCCAAGTCTTCGCAATCGCGGTCAACGGGCTTGTCCTGGCAATCCTGTTCGATGGCCTCCAGGCCCCCGACGTCGCACTGTCCGAACTGGCGGTGGGCTCGGCGGCGGTGCCACTTCTCTTCCTGGTGGCGCTCATGGCCGTCCGAACCCAGTCGCCCGAGGAAAAGCCGTGAGCCCGCGCGTCCGCATCGCGCTGCTTGCTCTCGCGGCTCTCGTCCTGCTCCCCGGCGCAGCCGAGGTGATCGCGGGACTGCCGCCCTTCGGATCTACGGTCGCCCAGTACGGCGAACGTATCAACGCGATCACCCCGGAGGCGCGGCACGTCGCCAACATGGTGAGTGCCATCAACTTCGACCTGCGCGGCCTCGATACCCTCGGCGAGGAGTTCATGCTGCTCGCCGCCATCACCGGCACCGTTGTGCTGCTGCGAGGCCGACGTGGCGAGGGCAACACAGGGCACGCCATGCGCCGGCCCGGCCGCGCCGCCATCCCCCGCTCCGAAGCCGTGATCCTCGCGTGCCGGATCGCCGGTCCGCTCACGGCCCTGTTCGGCCTGTACGTGGTTCTGCACGCCACCGTCACCCCCGGCGGCGGCTTCCAGGGCGGCGTCATCCTCGCTTCCGGTACTCTGCTGATCTACCTCGGCGAAGGGTATGCCGGGTGGCGGGACGCCATCCGCAGTCACTGGCTTGACGCTCTGGAGGGCGGCGGCGCGCTGCTTTTCGCTCTGTGCGGACTGGTGCCGATGCTCACCGGTGCTGCCTTCCTGCAGAACATCCTGCCGCTCGGCACATTCCGAGACCTGTTCTCGGGAGGGCTGATGCTCGTCGAGAACCTGGGCGTCGCTCTGGCCGTGACAGGCGGGTTCACGCAGCTCTTCCTGGAATTCATGGAGGAGACCCGCGCGGCGGACGAGGCTGAGGAGCCGGGGGAGGAATCCGCGTGAGTGTTCTGCCCTATGCGGTCGCTGCGTGGCTGTTCGGGATCGGCCTCTACGGCATCGCAACCAGCCGCAACTTCATCCACCTCGTGGGCTGCCTCGGCGTCTGCCAGTCGGCGACCTACGTGCTCCTGCTCGGCCTCGGCTATCGCTGGGGCGGCATCGCGCCGATCTTCTACGATCACCCGCCGGGCACCCCCGCGGTCGATCCGGTGATGCAGGCGCTGGTGCTCACCGACATCGTCGTCGGCGCGACGCTCACGGCGCTGCTCCTCGTCCTGACGATCCAGGCTCACAAGCGCGGCGGGAGCCTGGATCCGGAGAAGCTCCGGCCGATGCGCGCCGGCGGAAAATCCGGGCGCGGCCACGGGTCGAGCCGAGTGAGCGACCGGGAGCAAAGCACCTCTTGACCGCTTTCCCCGCGGCCCTCCTCCCGCTGCCGGTTGCCATTCCGCTCGTGATCTGCGCGGCAATGCTGGCAACGGCGCACCTCCTGCCGGCTCGCCTGCCCGACATCCTGGCGACGCTGTCGGCGCTCACCGTCGCGGTGCTCTGCGGCGTCATCGCGGTGCATTCCGCCGACGGACCCCTGGTCTACTGGTTCGGCGGCTGGGAGCCGCGCGACGGCCTCCATCTCGGGATTGGGTTTTCGGTGGATGAGGCCAGCGGCTGGGTCGCGGCCTTCATCGGCCTCCTCTACGCCCTGACCTTCGTGTTCGCCTGGGGTTTCTTCGACCGCACGCACGGCCACTTCCACATTCTGATGCTGCTGTTCCTGGCCGCCATGGTCGGGTTTTGCTTCACCCGCGACATGTTCAACCTGTTCGTGTGGTTCGAGGTGATGAGCGTCGCAGCCTTCGCGCTCACGGCCTACCACTTGGCGGAATCGGGCCTCGCGGGCGCCATCAATTTCACGGTGGTCAACAGCCTCGCGGGCTTCCTGATGCTCGGCGGCATCGGGCTGATCTACGCGCAGACCGGCACGCTCGATTTCGAGGGCATCGCGGCTGCTGTTGCCCGGGGAGGCCGCGATCCGGTGGTAGCCGGGGCTTTCTGTCTCGTGGCGGGGGCCTTGATGATCAAGGGCGCGATCGTGCCGTTCCAGTTCTGGCTCGCCGATGCCCACGCCGTGGCGCCGAGCCCGGTCTCGGTGATCTTCTCCGGAGCGATGGTCTCGCTCGGGCTGTTCGGCTTGGCGAAGGTAAGCGCGGTGGTCTTCGGGGCCTCTGATCAGGTCCAGCATGCCCTGCCGGCGCTCCTCATCGGCCTCGGCTGCTTCACCGCGCTGTTGGGCGGCTGGATGGCCCTCCTGCAGCGCCATCTCAAGCGCATGCTTGCCTTCTCGACCATCTCCCATGCCGGGATCATGCTCACCGGCCTCGGCGCCCTCTCAGTCGACGGGACGGGCGGGATGCTGGTCTACGTGTTGGGGCACGGGCTGGTGAAGGGCGCCCTGTTCATGGTCGCCGGCATCCTGCTCGCCACCCAGGCCAGCATCGACGAGATCGCCCTGCGCGGCCTCGGCCGGGGGATCTGGCCGGCCGGGATGGCCATGGCTCTCGCCGGGCTGCTGCTCTGTGGCTTGCCCCTCGGCTTGCTCGACCAGGGCACGCGCCTCATCCAGGGGGCGCTGGCGCAGCAGGGGCACGGGATCGCGCTGGTGGCCGGCGTCATTGGCGCCGCTCTGACCGGCGCGGCGGTGTTACGGGCGGCAGGCCGCATCTTCCTCGGGCTCGGGCCCGATCCCGGCGACGAGGCTGGGGCGCCGAGCGAGGACGAGCGGGAGAAGGCCAATCGGCCGCTCTGGCTGATGCTGGGACCGTGCTGCGCTTTGCTCGCGCTCGATATGGGCGTGCCGGCGGGTCTGATCGAGCACGCTCTTCCGCGGGCGGCGTCGGCCTTCATGCACCGGCCGGCGGTTGATACGGTGTCGGAGGGACCGGGCTGGCTGCCCTGGGCGTCCGTGGCCGCCGCGCTGGCTGGGGCCGGCTACGGTCTGTTCCGGAACCGCCTGCCGGCGCTCCTCGTCCGGCCAGTTGGTGCAACGCAGTCGGCGCCGACGCGGGCGCTGGAAGTCCTCCACAGCGGCTTGATCGGCGATTACGCGGCGTGGCTAGCGGTCGGGGTTGCGATCATCGCGGCTGTGCTGGCCATGGCATGAGCGAGCCACGCGCCGCACGACCCTGAAAACACATCTCCGCCGGCTCGAAACCGGCGCGGGCTATCGGACAGAGGCTCGGCCGCGACAAGGCTTCTGGGAAGAGGCGCACGTCGTCGGGGAAAGTGGTGCCGCAAGAGGGATTCGAACCCCCGACCCCCTCATTACGAATGAGGTGCTCTACCAGCTGAGCTATTGCGGCCCTGGTCCTGATAGGACCGTCAGCGACGCGCGGTGTCCGGCGCCGCACGTGGCAGGCTCATAGCGGCCCGGCCCGCGTTAGGCAAGGCCGCAGCCGGCCCTTGCGGACGTCAGATCCTCGGGTCCGAGGCCAACTCGTCGCGCAGGAACGCCGCCACCTCAGCCCGGTCCACGCCCGGGGCGATAAAGCTCTGCCCGATGCCACGGGCGAGGATGAAGGTCAGGGCGCCGTCGCGGACTTTCTTGTCCTGACTCATCGCGTCGACGAGTGCCTCGGCGTCGCCGCATCCACCCGGGACCGCCTGCAGACGGGTCGGCAGGCCGGCCAGCGCGAGGTGGTTGGCCACCCGACCCGCATCCTGGCCGGCGCAGAGCCCGAGCCTGGTCGAGAATCGGAAGGCGAGTGCCATACCGATCGCCACACCCTCTCCATGCACCAACCGGGCGGAATCGTAGCCCGTCAGACGCTCGAGGGCGTGGCCGAAGGTGTGGCCGAGATTGAGCAATGCCCGCTCTCCGTCCTCGTGTTCGTCGCGGGTGACCACTGCGGCCTTGGCGCGGCAGCAGGCGGCGACCGCCTGCTCGCGCTCCGGACCGCCGGCGAAGATCTCGCGCCAATTCGCCTCGCACCAGTCGAAGAAGCCGGGATCGGCGATCAGCCCGTATTTGGCGACCTCAGCGTAGCCGGCGCGCATCTCGCGCTCGGACAGCGTGTCGAGGGCGGCCGTGTCCGCCAGGACCAGGCGCGGCTGGTGGAAGGCGCCGATCAGGTTCTTGCCCAGGGGCGCGTTGATCCCGGTCTTGCCCCCGACCGAGGAATCGACCTGCGCGAGCAGGCTCGTCGGCACCTGCACCAAGCGCACGCCCCGCCGGAGGGTGGCGGCTGCGAAGCCCGCGAGGTCGCCGACCACGCCGCCACCCAGCGCCACGACGAGATCGCCGCGCTCGACCTTCAGGGCCAGCAGCCCGTCGCAGACCTCCGCGTAGCCCGCATAGGATTTGGAGGCTTCACCCGGGGCCACCGTGACCACGCCCACCTGGAGCCCGGCGCGCTCCAGGCTCGTCCGCAACCGCGCGGCGTAGAGCGCGCCCACCGTCGCGTCCGTCACGATCGCCGCCCGGCGGCCCCCGAGCGCGGCCACGGCGGTGCCCGCCGTGTCGATCAGCCCGCGCCCGATGAGGATGTCGTAGGCGCGGCCGGCGTCGAGGGGCACGTGGACGGTCAGGAGGTCCGGATGGTGCGTCAGCTCGGTCATGGGTCGGGTCGCTCAGGTGTCACTGGGCAGCAACGGGGATGGATCCTTCACCGCTGAGATGCGCGTCCAGGGCCTCCAGCACGTCCTGAACGACCCGGTCGTGCGAGACCTCCCGGGAGATGACCATCACGTCGGCTGCGGCATAGACCGGATGGCGCACGGCCATAAGGTCCCGCATCGTCGCCTCGGGATCCTCGGTCTGGAGCAGCGGGCGGTTGCCGCGCTTGCGCACGCGCCGCATCAGCACATCCAGATCGGCCTTCAGCCAGACCGAGACCGCCGATTCTGCGATGCGCGCGCGGGTCGACTCGCGGAGATAGGCGCCGCCGCCTGTCGCCAGGACCAGGGGGCCAGCCCGGAGCAGCCGCGAGATCACCCGCTCCTCGCCGTCGCGGAAGCTCGGCTCGCCGTAGATCGCGAAGATGTCGGGGATCGTCAGGCCGGCTGCCGCCTCGATCTCGATATCGGCATCCTTGAAGATCAGCCCGAGGCGGCTTGCCAGGCGTCGGCCGACGGTGCTCTTGCCCGCGCCCATGAGGCCGACGAGCACGATCGAGCGCAGGCCGAGCGCGCGGCGCAGACGCGCCTCGACCGGTTCACCCGCCTCCTCGCCGCTCATGGCCTCCTGCATCGACTCCTGCATCGCATCCGTGTGGCGTCCCCGCCTCCTCACCGGCGCCCGAGCGTCCGTCGCCGGGCAGCCTCACATCCTGCGGCAGGCTCTTAGCGCGATTCAAGCGCTCTGCGAAACGGATCGCTGTGTCGTTGTGGGCCTTGTCAGCGCCGCGATCACGTGGTCGAACCCGGGCACCGGCGGCGGCTCGGAGAAAGCCTTCGCCCGCCCCCTTCCCGCCGCCAGCGCCCGTCTGCCCGAGGTTCGACCGACGTGCCGACCCTGTTCCGTTTCTTTGCCACCCTCGCGATCCTGGCGGGTTTGGTCTTTGCGGCGATGTTCGCGCTCGCGAACTTCGTCCAGCCGACACCGCGGGAGATCAGCGTGACCATCCCGGCCTCAAAGCTCCAGCCGGGCAACCGTTGAGCGAGTCGCAGGGCAGCGGTGACGCCGCCCCGGCACCCTGCCCCGAGGTCGCCGAGTACCTCGACATGCTGGCCGCGGAGCGGGGCGCCGGCCTCAACACTCTGACTGCCTACCGGCGCGATCTCGAGGATTACCTCGGCTACCTCGCCCGGTCGGGAACCGCGCTCCGCAACGTGGACGCCGGCACGCTCCGGGCCTTTCTGATCGACCTCGAAGCGCGCGGCCTCAAGGCATCCTCGGCGGCGCGGCGCCTGTCATGCGTCCGCGGTTTCCACAAGTTCCTCTACGCCGAGGGCGGTGCCGAAAGCGATCCCAGCGTCGCGGTCTCTGGTCCACGCCGGGGCCGGGTTCTGCCCAAGGTGCTGTCCATCGCGGAGGTCGACCGGCTGCTCGCGACCGCGCAGGCCGCCGCTGTCGCCGATCAGGCGCCGGGACCGGCCTGCCGTGCACGCCGTATGGTCTGCTTGCTCGAATTACTCTACGCCACGGGCCTGCGTGTCTCCGAGCTGGTCGCCCTGCCGCGCGCGGCCGGCGCGAGCCGCGAGCGCTACCTCATCGTCAAGGGCAAGAGCGGCCGCGAGCGCCTCGTTCCCCTGACCGAGGCAGCCCGCGTAGCCATGGCGGCACATCTTCCTGCGGTGCCGGTGGAGTCAGCCTGGCTGTTTCCCGCCGACAGCGACAGCGGATATCTCACCCGCCAAGCCTTCGCCCGCGACCTCAAGGCCCTGGCCTCTGCGGCAGGTCTGCATGCGGACCGCGTGAGCCCACACGTGCTCCGCCACGCCTTCGCCAGTCACCTCCTGCAGAACGGGGCCGATCTGCGCGTCGTCCAAGAGCTGCTCGGCCATGCCGACATCTCGACGACGCAGATCTACACGCACGTGCTTGATGAACGCCTGAAGGCGATGGTCCGGGATCTGCATCCATTGATGGATGGCTGAGGTTCACCGCGCAAAACGCGTGGCAATTCCGGCCGCGTGCCCCAATTGTATACGTATAGCGAACTGCCTAAGAGTGGCCCGTCGCCGTACCGGTATGCGAGCCCGTCTTTACCAGAGAGAGTTTTCCTATGTCAGGCCCAACGGCTTCGCAGATCGGCGCTGAGCCGGATCGGGCGGGGCATTCGCCTGCCGACCAGCTTTCGCAGCAGGAGCGGCAGCGCCTCGACAATCAGCTGTGCTTCGCGGTCTATGCCGCCGCGCACGCCTTCGGACGCGCCTACCGTAATCTTCTCGGGCGCCACGAACTGACCTACCCGCAATATCTGGTCCTGTTGGTGCTGTGGGAGCAGGACGGTTTGTCCGTCAAGGAGATCGGGAATCGGCTGTTCCTGGATTCGGGGACGCTGACGCCGCTTCTGAAGCGCCTCGAAGCCTCGGGGCGAGTCCGTCGCGCGCGGGACCGGGTCGACGAGCGCCAGGTCAGCATCTTTCTCACCCCGGCCGGCGAGGCCTTGCGCGGCGAACTGGCCTGCATTCCCGACGAGGCAGGAGGGCTGACCGGCCTCGATGTGCAGGGCCGTAAGGACCTGCTTCATGATCTCGTCACCCTCAGGCTCGGCCTTCAGGCAGGACTTATTCCCGAATAGCGCCATCCCACAGGGCCGGGAGCGGCTCGGTTGCCGCTCCCAGTTTCGGCGTTAACGCGTCGATGCCTCAGGACTGCGTCTTCAGATAAGCGATGACGTCGTTGATCTTCTTGTCGTCGGGATAGCCCTGGAAGATCATCTTGGTGCCCGGGACCTTCGCCTTCGGGTTCTTCAGCCACTCGTGGAGGTTGGCCTCGTCCCAGGTAATGCCGGAATTCTTCAGGGCGGCGGAGTAGTTGTAGCCCTCGTAGGTGCCCGCCTTGCGGCCGACGACGCCCTTCAGGTCGGGACCCACGCCGTTCTTCTGGAAATTGTGGCACGCCTTGCAGGGGGCGAACGCCTTCTCGCCGGCGGCCGCGTCTCCGGCCTCCTGGGCCTGTGCCGCGAGCGGCATGGCGACGGCAAGGACGGCGCCGAAAACGAGTGAACGCATGGATTTCCTCCTGTTGGCCGCCCTCGCGGCAGCGATGCGGGCAGAGCTTTCCTGCCTGGAATAGCTCTAAATGAATCTGCCCGCCCGGTGCAACGGCCTAGTCTGGCAAAGCCGGTACCGGTGTGCAGGTCAGCGACGTCCCTCGGTCGCCGCTTCCCTCAACACGGTGCGGCCGGATTGGCTCCCCGGACCGTCGGCGGTCCCTCGGAGGCCTCGCCAGGTATGCCTCAAACGTCGTGATAGCTTCGATACCACTCGACGAACCGGTTGATCCCCGTCTCCAGCGGCGTTGCGGGCCGGAAGCCGGAATCGCGCACGAGATCGTCAATGTCGGCGTAGGTTGCCGGAACGTCGCCGGGCTGCATCGGCAGCAGAATTTTCTCCGCCTTGCGGCCCAGCGCTGCCTCGAGGAGCGCGATCATATCCAAAAGCGCCACCGGCTCGTTGTTGCCGATATTGTAGATGCGGTAAGGGGCGGCGCTGGTCCCAGGATCTGGGGCGGCGCCGCTCCAGGCCGGGTTCGGCGCAGCCGGATGCTCCGCCAGCGCCAGGATCCCCGCGACGATGTCGTCGATGTAGGTGAAGTCCCGCAGCATCTGCCCGTCGTTGAACACGCGGATCGGTTCACCTGCCAGGATGGCGCGGGTGAACAGATACAGGGCCATGTCGGGCCGTCCCCACGGGCCGTAGACGGTGAAGAAGCGCAGGCCTGTAGTCGGAAGGCCGTAAAGGTGGCTGTAACTGTGCGCCATCAGCTCGTTCGCCTTCTTGGTCGCGGCGTAGAGGCTGAGCGGATGGTCGACGTTCTGATGCACCGAGAATGGCATGGCGGTGATGCCGCCATAGACGGAACTCGAAGAGGCATAGAGCAGGTGCTCCACGCCGCCATGGCGGCAGGCTTCCAGGATGTTCAGGAAGCCCACGAGGTTGCTCGCCGCGTAGGCGTGGGGATCGGTGAGTGAATGGCGCACGCCGGCCTGGGCCGCGAGGTGGATCACCGTCCGGAAGCGATGCCGGCGGAACAGGGCGTCGAGCCCGTCCCGATCCGCGAGGTCGAGACGCTGGAAGCTGTGGCCCGCGAAGTCCGCGAGGCGGCGAAGCCGCGCCTCCTTGAGCCTCACGTCATAATACGCGTTGACGCTGTCGAGGCCGACGACCTGACGGCCGGCCTCGAGGAGGCGCAGGGCAAGCTGGTTCCCGATGAAGCCGGCGACGCCGGTGACCAGAACTGGAGGCTGGGACATGCGCGGTCCGTCGGGCGGATCGGCCCGCCGACGGCCAGCTGTAGCATGGGGCCGGAACGCCACCAATCGCATGCGCGAGGCGGTCGCGATAAAGGGCCGGATCCGGCCCACACGGCTTGTCGCCCGGGTGCGACGCCCTGTAGATTCGCGCCTACCGTGCGGCCCAAGCCCAGACCGCTTCCGGAGAGCCTGACGCGATTGCTCGCCGCACCGGAGCGGCGCTCAGCCGGAGCGCAGAAGGCGCCTCCCCCGGGAGACGGGGTGCCGCGACCGGCGGATCGGTGCTCGGCGCACCCGGCGCTCGAGACAGCGATCCTCCACGCCTTCGTGTTCGGCCTGTCGGCACTCATCCGGCTCGTCGTGCTGGTGCTGTCCGTCCGGCTCGTCATGCGCTGAGCCTAAACGTTTCACCAGGGGCTGTGGATATCGGTGGTTTGCCTGTCCGTTGGCTTCTTCAACTCGTACGCGAACCGCCAAGTTAGCTATTGAAGCGGCCGAGACGGGGCGGCTCGGCGGCAAGGATTGACGATGTCTCTGACGGGGCGTTTCTGGTTCCGGAAGACTTGGACGGGCCGGCTGGTGTTGCTGGTCGAGGAGGAGCGGCCCCGCTGGTTCCGCCGCGGATCCGGCAAGCCACGCTGGCGCAACGCCAAGCTCCTCGACTTCGCGGAGCCAGAGCTGCAGCCGCTCATGGCGATGGAGAAGCAACACCGTGCTGGCGGTGTGACCGGGCAGCTGCGTACCCTCCGCTCGGTGCCATCCGCGCCGGAGGCGCGGTCGGCGCACGGTTGAAGGGCGCGAGCGGCTCCGCGCGTCGCCATCCTAGTCCTGTGACCGGCGATCACCACCTTTACGGATCGCTCCACCCCGGAGCGGCCCCTTAACCGGTGATGGCCATGCCACGCTACTTCTTCCACACGCAGATCGGTGAGGACATCATCTCCGACCCGACCGGGATCGAGTTGCGCGATCCGGACGCAGCCTGGGAGGCGGCCCGGGACACCATCCGCGCCGCCCTGCACGATCCACAGGATCAGGCCCGGCTGATGACCGCCTGCCTTATGGTCACGGACGAGGCTGGTGAGGTCGTGCTCGAATTCCCGTTCAGCGAGGCCGTCGTGCTGCCGCCGTTGGATGATCCGACGCGTCACTGAGTTCGGCGACGCGCGATCCGCGCCCTACATCGCGGCGCAGCCCATCGACGAGGAGCTGCGCCCGCATGGATTCGCCCCCCAATGATCTCGATGCCCACGCGCTCGGCCGAGCCGCGCCCGCCAAGGGGCTGGCACGGGAAGCCTGTCCCTATGCGGAGGGCACGCAGGCACACGCGCTCTGGCTGTCCGGATACGAGGAAGCCCTTGCGAACGGCGCAGAACCCGTGACCGGCGGTCTCGCCAAGCATCCGGTCGACGGGTCGGGCCGCTGATGGACGCCCGGACCGCACCGCATCCCGGCGCGCATCATCCGGCCCTGGATCGCAAGTCCGTCGGGGCCGTCGTCCTGGGCAACGCCCTCGAATTCTACGATTTCACGGTCTACGCCTTCTTCGCCAAGCCGATCGGCCAGGCCTTCTTCCCGGCGAACGACCCGACCCACAGCCTTCTGGCTTCGCTGGCGCTGTTCGGCATCGGCTACGTCATGCGGCCCATCGGCGGCGTGCTCATCGGCGCCTTCGCGGATCGCGCGGGACGCAAGCCCGCGATGCTGATCACCATCGCGCTGATGGCGGTCGGGATGCTGATGCTGGCCGCCTGCCCGTCCTACGCGATGATCGGCGGCTGGGCGCAGGTGATCGTCATCGTCGGGCGTCTGGTCCAAGGTCTCGCCCTCGGCGGCGAGGTCGGGCCGTCGACGGCCTTCCTGCTGGAAGCCGCTCCGCCGGACCGGCGCGGCTTTGTGACCAGCTGGCAGATTGCCAGCCAGGGCTGCGCCGCCCTGTTCGCCGGGATCGTCGCGACCGCCTTGGCGCTCGTGGTCGGCGACCAGGCCATGGCGCTGTGGGGATGGCGGCTGATGTTCGCCCTCGGCCTCTGCGTCGTGCCGATTGGGCTCGTCATCCGGAGCCACCTGCCGGAGACGGCCGGCGCTTTGGAGGATCCGGACGCGGCGGCCTCGACCATGGCGGTGATCGGCCGACTCCTGCGCGAGCACGGCCGATTGCTGGGTCTGACCTTCCTGGTCATCGCAGCCTCGACCGTCTCGAACGCGGTCGGGACCAACATGCCGGTCTTTGCCGGCGCGACCCTTGGCCTGAGCGAGACGGCGGCCACGGCCGTGCCGATTGCCCTCGGGCTCGCCTCGGTGATCTTCCCGCTGCTCGGCGGCTGGCTGGCCGACCGGTTCGGGCGGCGACCCGTGATGATATGGCCACGGGCGATGATCCTGATCCTGGCAGTTCCAGCCTTCGCCTGGGTGGTGCAGGCGCCGAGCGCTGCCAGCGTCTACGCGGTCACCTTCCTGCTCTCGGCCCTGTCGTCCATCAACGCCGCGGCGGTGATCGTCGGCATCCCTGAGGCGCTCCCGCGGGCGGTGCGCAGCGCCGGGTTGTCAATCGTCTACGCGATCTCGGTCTCGGTATTCGGTGGCAGCACCAACTACGTGGTGAATTGGCTGATCGCCGTAACCGGCGACCGGCTCGCGCCGGCTTACTATCTCGCGGCCTTCAGCCTGGTCGGCACCATTGCCGCCTTCCTGCTGCCCGAGACCCGCGAGCGCGATCTCGACGCTGAGGGTTGAGCCGGCCCGGTTCAGCGCATGCGTTCGAAGCATCGCGGCGGCGTATCCATGCACGCGCCGCGGAGCAGGAATGGGGCACATGTGCGCTCGCGCACGGCTCTCGCCGCGATCGGGACGGTTGCACGTTCTCAACACTAGGTCGGTGCGCACGCCGGGCCTAGACGGGTGGAATGCCAACGCCCCCAGAGACGCGTCGCCCGCTGGTCCTCGCCGCGGTGATGGCGGCGATGTTCATGATCGCCATTGAGGCGACGATCGTCTCGACGGCGATGCCGCAGATCGCCGGGCAACTTGGCGACCTTCACCTCTACGCCTGGGTGTTCGCCTCCTTCCTGCTGACCCAGACGGCCACCACGGTGGTGTTCGGCAAGCTGTCCGACCTGTATGGGCGCCGACCGGTCCTGCTCTTCGGGATCGTGGTGTTTCTGGTGGGATCCCTGTTGTGTGGGCTCGCGTGGTCGATGCCCTCGCTGATCCTGTTCCGTCTCGTGCAAGGCATCGGCGCCGGGGCGATCCAGCCTGTGAGCCTGACCGTCGTCGGCGATCTGTATTCGGCGCGGGAGCGCGGCCGGATCCAGGGTTATCTCGCGAGCGTCTGGGGCATCTCCTCGGTCGCCGGCCCGCTGGTCGGCGGACTGATCATCGGCCATCTGAGCTGGCCCTGGATCTTCTGGATCAATCTGCCGATCGGCGTGATCGCGGCCGGCCTGTTCCTGCGCTTCCTCCACGAGGGCGTCGAGCGCCGTCCCCGGCAGATCGACGCGATCGGTGCGGCCCTGTTCACCGCAGCCATCGCGGCGCTGATGATCGCGCTGACCGAGGCGGGTGAGTCGTTCGAAGCGGCCCTGTGGCCGGCGCTGGCCTTCGTGGTGGCCGCGCTCCTGTTCGTTGTCCAGGAGCGGCGCGCGCCGGACCCGATGCTCGACATCCGGTTGTGGATGCAGCGTCCCATCGCAACCGCCAACACCGCGACGCTGCTCTCCGGCATGACGGTGATCGGGCTCACGGCCTTCCTGCCGATGTATGTCCAGGGCGTGCTGCGGCAATCTCCTCTGATCGCCGGCCTGACGCTGACCCTGATGGTGCTCGGCTGGCCGATCGGCGCCACGACGGCTGCGCGCAGCTTCGTGCGGTTCGGCCTGCGCCCGATCCTGCTGGTCGGCGCAACGCTTCTGCCGCTCGGGGCGGTCGCCTTCGTGGCGCTCGGATCGGAAAACTCTCCGGTCGTGGCGGCCTGCGGTTCGGTCGTCATGGGGCTCGGCATGGGCTTTCTGTCCACCGCCGCCATCGTGATCATCCAGGACAGCGTCGCCTGGGCACAGCGCGGCGCGGCGACGGCCTCCAACATCTTCTCGCGCAATCTCGGCTCGACCCTCGGCGCCACAGTCCTCGGGGCCGTGCTGAATTACCGGCTCACCAACCCGTCGAGCGGCCCGGCGGTGAATTCCGACCAGCTCCGCCGCCTGCTGGATGATCCGGACAGCCTCGGCACCGGCGGCGAGGCGATCCGGGCCGGCCTGCAGCACGCGCTGCACGGCACGTTCTGGACGGTCTTCGCCGTGGCGGTGCTGACCCTGCTCCTCTCGCTGCTGGTTCCACGGGTGGCGATCTCGGACCGTCCGCGCGAACTCGCCGTGGAGTAGGCCGCGCCGACGCCTGTCAAGCGTCGTCATCTCCACAGCGGCCCTTTGACTGTCCCGCCGGAGCCCCCTAGCGTCCGGCGATGCCCCTCGTGCCGCCACCGCGCCCCGCATCCCAGCCCGCGGCGGATATCCCGCCGACCAGCGTGCTCAATGCCAACCAGCCCGAATGGTCGGTGGGCGAGCTGGCAGGCGCCCTGAAGCGCACCCTTGAGGACGCCTTCGGGCATGTGCGCCTGCGCGGCGAGATCTCAGGCTATCGCGGACAGCACGGTTCGGGTCATGCCTATTTCGCGCTGAAGGACGGGCAGGCGCGCATCGATGCGGTGATCTGGAAGGGCGTGTTCGGACGCCTGCGCCAGAAGCCCCAAGAGGGCTTGGAGGTCGTCGCCACCGGCCGCATCACCACCTTCGCGGGGAAGTCATCTTACCAGATCGTCGTGGAAAGCCTGGAACCGGCGGGTCTCGGCGCCTGGATGGCGCTGCTGGAGGAGCGCAAGAAGCAGCTCGCCGCCGAGGGGCTCTTCGCTCCTGAGCACAAGCGGGCGATCCCCTACCTGCCGCGGGTCGTCGGCGTCGTCACCTCGCCGACCGGTGCTGTGATCCGCGACATTCTCCACCGACTGGAGGATCGGTTCCCGCGGCCCGTCGTGGTCTGGCCGGTGCGGGTCCAGGGCGACGGGGCGGCCGAGGAGGTCGCGGCCGCGATCCGCGGTTTCAACGCGCTCCAGGCCGGAGGCCCGATTTCGCGTCCGGATGTGCTGATCGTCGCCCGCGGCGGCGGCTCGATCGAGGATCTCTGGCCCTTCAACGAGGAATGCGTCGTCCGCGCCGTCTTCGAGAGCACGATCCCGCTGATCTCGGCCGTCGGGCACGAGACCGACACCACGCTGATCGACTACGTCTCCGACCGGCGCGCGCCGACTCCAACGGGTGCTGCCGAGATGGCGGTGCCGGTCCGCGCCGATCTGATCGCGACCGTGGCGGATCTGTCTGCCCGCGGCAGAGGGGCGGTCGGGCGCCGGATCGACCGCGACCGGTCGGACCTGCGCGCCCTCGGCCGCGCCCTGCCGAGCGCCGACGCCCTGCTGGCGGCCAAGCGCCAGCGGCTCGATCTCGCCGAGGCGCGTCTCGCCCCGGCCCTGGCAGCGGGCGCCAGTCGCCACCGCGCGCGGCTTCAGCTTCTCCTCGACCGGATGGCGCGGCGCTCGCCCGACGTGGCGCTCGCCAATGCACGCGCACGGCTGGCGCGGATCGACCACCGACCGCTCCACGCCCTGCGCAACGACGTCCAGCGCAAGGGCGAGGCACTGGTCCAGCTCGGGCGCCGCCTCGTCGTCGCGCGGGATGCCAGCCTGGAGCGGGCCCGGGCCCTGCAGGCGCGCCGTACCGACCGTCTGCTCGCTCTCTCGGAGCGCCTCGCCCAGGCGGGCGGCCGCAGCATCGAGCGGCGCCGCGACCGGCTGGACGGGCTGGCCGGCCTGCTTGGCTCGCTGAGCTACCGCGCCGTGCTGGAGCGTGGCTACGTGCTGGTGCGCGACGCCGCCGGGTTGCCTGTCCGCCGCTCCGCGGATGCGGTGACCGCCACCCGCCTCAGCCTGCAATTCGCCGACGGGACCATGTCGGCCGTGCCCGATGGGACGTCCGATCCGTCGCTCCCGGCCAAGCCCGGGCAGCGCGGGAAAGCACTGGCCTCATCGACCTCCGGCAAGCGCGCCCTCCCGCGCGCCGCGCCGACGCGGCAGGGATCGCTTTTCGACGCCTGAGGCGGCCGCCACCAGGGGGCGAGACGCTTCGGCCGTCCGCATAAGCAAGGCAATCCCGTCGACATGACGAAGCTGACGTCACGTGACACCGATGCCCGTCGCTGGACGCGTGACCACTGTTCGGTGAGGTTCGAGCGCGGGAAGCACGTCGCGATCCGCCGTGCCGTTCACTCCGGCTCCGGACCGACCCGATAGTGATAGCGGTACAATTCCCGCTCGAAGCCGAGGGCGCTGTATAGCGCCCGCGCCGGCGTATTCGCGGCGACGACCTGAAGGCAGGCGGCCTCGGCGCCCTCCGCCCGGCCCCAGTGTAGCAGTGCGCCAACCGCGCGCCGGGCGTGGCCGCGGCCGCGTAGGGGCTCGGGCGTCGCCACCGCCTCGATGACCAGCAGCTCGCGGTCGAGTACCCCGAAGGCGATGGCGCCGATGCCGCTTTCGGCTGCGGCCGCCGCGAAGGCTCGTGGCAGTGCCAGGGCGGCGATGGTGTCGCGGAACACCTGTGCGGCGGCGGAGTCGGCTCGGTTCACCGTATCGCGCAGGGCCAACCAGTCCGGAGCCGGGGCTGCGGCGACCGCCACGCCCGGATCGGGCGCCGCCGGGAGGCCGTTGAGATCACGGATGAGCGTGCAGGTCTCGTCGACGACGATGTCGTCTCCATGGGCGCAGAGCGACTCCATCTGAGGTGCGATCGCCGGGATCCGGAAGATCGCGCGCTGTCCAAGACACCCGTAGATCACGCGTGCGGCCTCGATTGCGGGTTCAGGCGCACCACTCCCGCGCATGGGAGTGATGGAATTCTGCCGCTTCGAACGGCCGCCCGCGGCCCGCAGCAAATAGCCGTTCACCAGGAGCTCGCGCGGGCTCGGCCAAGCGTTCAGGCACGCTTCCTCGACGCGCCAAGCCTGTTCCAAATCCGACATCCCGTCCTCCTTCTGTCGCCGTGATCGCACGCGGTCACGTCTTAGCCAACGGGTCCGCCCGCAAGACTTTGACCATGCGGCGTCACGTACGCTTGAAGCATTCTGGCGCCGCGCGATGTCTCCGCGATGTCCGAATCTGAAGTCCTGTTCTGCCTGCACTTTCTGGGTGGCAGTGCCCGAAGTTGGGAGCGTCTCGCACGCACCCTCGACGAGGCGCCGTTGACTTGCGTAGCATTCGATCTGCCCGGATTTGGCGATGCCGCCGGCACGCCGGGCTATTCCGTCGCCGCGATGGCCGATCACGTGGCCGGTGCCATCAGGGCCTACGCGCCCGCGCGCTTCGGGATTGCCGGCCACAGCATGGGGGCCAAGGTCGCCCTGGTCCTCGCGCGGCGGTCCGAGGATGGCGAAGTGGGCTTGGCCGGGCTCACCGATCTCATCCTCGTCTCCGGCTCGCCGCCGAGTCCGGAGCCGATTCCGGACGACAGGCGGGCCAAGATGCTCGCCTGGATCGACGCGGATCCCGAGACCCGGCGGCGCGAGGCGCAGGCCTTCGTGCGCGCGAATGTCGGCGACCGGCTGGATCCAGAGAGCGAGGAACGGGCGGTGGCCGACGTTCTGCGCGCCGCGCCGGTAGCCTGGAAGGCTTGGCTCACGGGGGGCGCGAATGAAGATTGGTGCCGCCGCGTTGGCGTCCTGCGCACCCCGGCGCTGATCCTGGCCGGATCCGAGGATGCCGACCTCGGGCCGGATGCGCAGCAGGCCCTGACGGCGCCCCACCTCGCGCATCACCGCCTCGTGACCGTGGACGGAGCCGGCCACCTCCTGCCGCTGGAGCAGCCCACATCCCTGGCCGCGTGTCTGCGCGGGCATATCGGCGATAGGCCCCGCCGGCCGGTCGAGGCTGCTCCTGGGGTACCACCGGACTACGCGGCGCTGATCGCCTCCGACCGGGTGAACCGCCGCCTGCGCGCAACACTTGAGGAACGCGCTGCACCGGACGATCCCGCCTATCGGCCCGTCGCTCTCGACGCGGTGGAACTCGCCATCCTGCGGGCCGCTCTCGCTCGAGTGATGCCGGCACCGCGTCTCGATCTGGCCGCCCGCCTCGACCGGCGACTGGCATCCGGTGATGGCGACGGCTGGCGCTTCTCGGTGCTGCCGCCGGACGCCGAGGCCTACCGCGCCGCCTTGCGCACCCTGGATGCCGCCGCGCGGGCGGCCCATGCTCGTCCATTCGTGGTCCTCGACGCGTCGCAGCAGGATGCGCTGCTTACCCTCAGCCAGCGCGGTGATCTGAAAGTGCCGGATGCGCTCGGTGGCCGGCTCGACGCCGAGCGGATGCGGTTATGGTTCGAGGACCTGCGTGCCGACGCGGTCCGACTCTGGCTCGGCCATCCCGCAGCGCTGGCGCGGATCGGCTTCTCGGGCATTGGGGCGGGCGGCGACCGACCGGGCGAGATCGCCGACGGATTGCCGGGCTTCCACGCCGTCGGGCTCGACGCGCCCGAGCCCTGGGAGCCCCGGGTGCCGCAGGCGGAGGCGGGACGATGAACCTCGCGGGAATGCGGACCTACCGCGCGGACGACGTTGTCGACGCGGTCGTGGTGGGCACGGGTGCGGGCGGAGCGCCACTCCTCGCGCGCCTCGCCGCTGCGGGCCTCAAGGTCGTGGCGTTGGAGGCGGGGCCGAACTTCACGCCCGCGCACTACGCCTTCGACGAGACACTGGCAGACGAGATCTACTGGACCGATGAGCGCCTGAGCGGCGGCTCGACTCCGGAGGCCTTCGGCGCGAACAACAGCGGCACGGGCGTCGGCGGCTCGACGCTGCACTGGGGCGCCTTCGTGCCCCGTGCCGATGCCCGAGACCTGCGGCTCCATACGGAGACCGGCGAAGGAGTCGACTGGCCTCTGAATTACGGCGATCTGCTCCCGTACTACGAGCGGGTCGAGCGGTTCCTCGGCGTTTCGGGCCCGCAGAGCTATCCGTGGGATGCCGGCCGGCGCTATCCCCTTCCCCCGGTCCCTCGGAACGGCCCGGCGCACATCATGGCGCGGGCCTGCGAGGCCCGCGGCATCCGGTGGGCGGACGCGCCCGCCGCCGTGGTCTCGCAGGATTTCCGGTCCGAGGACGGACCCCGCCGCAACGCCTGCATCAATTGCGGCTTCTGCCACCAGGGCTGCCGCACGGGCGCCAAGGCGAGCATGGACGTGACCTACCTGCCCTACGCGGTGGCGCGCGGTGCCGAGATCCGGGCCGAGGCCGTCGTCCACGGCCTGGAGCGCGGCGCGGACGGCCGGATCACCGGCGTGGTCTACCGCCAGGACGGGGAGGATCGGCGGCAGCTTTGCGGCGCGGTCTTCCTCTGTGCCGGAGCCGTCGAGACGCCGCGCCTGCTGCTCCATCTCGAGCTCGCCAATTCCAGCGGCCAGATCGGGCGTAACTACATGGGCCACGTGGCGACCCAGGTCTGGGGCACCTTCGCGCACGAGGTCCGGATGAACCGGGGCTATCCGTCCTCGCTGATCACCGAGGATTTCATCCGCACCGACGCTGACTTCGCCGGCGGCTACCTGATGCAGAGCCTCGGCGTCATGCCGGTGACCTTCGGCAACTCGGCGGCGCGGGGGCGCGGCCTATGGGGGAAACCGCTCCTCGACTACCTCGACCGCTACAACTACTTCGCCGGAATCGGCATCAACGGCGAGACCCTCCCCTGCGACGCCAACGTGCTGACCCTCGCGGACGAGACGGACAGGCAGGGCATGCGCAAGGCTCAGATCAGCTTCGGCTACAGCACCAACGAGAAGCGTCTCAACGCACACGCCACGAAGGTCATGCGCGACCTCTGGGAGAATGCCGGCGCCGAGGACATCTGGGTGCTGGAGCGCGTTGCCCATACGCTCGGAACCTGCCGGATGGGCCGTGACGGGACGAGCGCGGTGGTCGACCCGCAGGGCCGCAGCTTCGACATCGACAACCTGTGGATCTGCGATGGCTCGACCTTTCCGAGCTCGCTCGCGGCAAACCCGGCGCTGACCATCATGGCGCTCAGCCTGCGCAGTGCAGAGGCGTTCTTGGTTGGCAGTCTCTGAGGCGCCTCAGCCCGCAGCGGCGCGCAGATCCGCAAGCCCGCGCCGCTGTCGACCCTCCGCGTCGAAATTGGCGGGATCGAGCCAGGCTGCGAAGCCGGCGCGGACCCGCGGCCACTCCGCGTCGGTGATCGAAAACCACGCCGTGTCGCGGGAGCGACCCTTCACCACGACGGTGTTCCGGAAGATGCCCTCGAAAGTGAAGCCCAGTCTCAGGGCCGCCGCCCGCGACGGGGCGTTGAGGCTGTCGCACTTCCACTCGTAGCGCCGATACCCGAGCTCGTCGAAGGCCCGGGCCATCATCAGCGCCATCGCCTCCGTGGCGGCGGGCGCACGCTGCAGCCGCGGCCCGAAATGGAGATGGCCCACCTCGATCACGCCGTTGCCTGGATCGATCCGGAGATACGAGGCGATCCCGAGGGCGTCGCCGCTCGCGGGATCGAGAATCGTGTGGAACAGCGGGTCCTCGCTCGCCTGCTGCGTCGTCAGCCGCGCCCGATAGATCTCCGCGCTCTCGGGCATCTCGTCGCCGAGATAGGTCCAGCCGCGCGTGTCGGGGGCGGCGCTGTAGGTGGCGTAGAGTGCGTCCGCATGGGCGGCTGCGTCGAGCGGGACCAGCCGGCAGTGACGGCCCTCCAGGGGCGCGCGCGGCGGCCGCGGACGCGTGCTCCAATCTGGAAGTGCCGGACCGATGGGCTGGCCGAAGCCGTTGAGGCGCGCGCTCACAGGCCGCTCCGCTCGGCGACTAGACCGGCGAGACCCGCCTCGCCGTCGGCGCGCAGCCCCGCGATGACTCCGCGGCGGTCGGCCTCGGGCCTGTT
The DNA here is from genome assembly GCF_008329595.1 of Methylobacterium sp. P1-11. Classification (NCBI taxonomy): domain Bacteria; kingdom Pseudomonadati; phylum Pseudomonadota; class Alphaproteobacteria; order Hyphomicrobiales; family Methylobacteriaceae; genus Methylobacterium; species Methylobacterium sp. P1-11. Next base: position 158,693 of record NZ_NPKS01000006.1, on the reverse strand, counting down.
CTGGCTCATCTTCCATTTCCCCTCGGTCCGTGTGATCGAAATCTCGATGCCGATGATTCCCCGCACCTGCGCGGTCACGAAGGGCTCCGGCGCGTCCGCGACCGCCCACGGTTCGGTCCGGGGCGCCTCCCGCAGGGCGGTGAGATCGGCGATCTGGCGCCTGAGCCAGTCCGCATCCTCGATCACCCGCGGCCGACCCCAGGCGTGGACGGTGGCGTAGTTCCAGGTCGGGACCACCCGGCCGTGCTCGCGCTTGCTGGCGTACCAGCTCGGCGTGACGTAGCCCTGCGGCCCCTGGAACACGACCAGACACTCCTCCGCGGCGACGAGATCCCGCCCCTGCGGGTTGGCGCGGGCGAGATGCGCCCGCAGCACCCCGTGGGGACCGGAACCGTCCAGCAGAAACGGGATCGGGTTGGCGGTCAGGCCGTCCGCGCCCGCGGTAACCAGCAGGCCGAGGGGATAGGCGCGGATCAGCGCATGCTGCGCGGCTCGCGAATCGTCCCGGAACTGTGGCGGCTGGTACATGGGCCTGTCCTGCGGCGGTCTTGCAGGACCGTGCTTGACCATTCGGCGGTCCAGGCGAAAGGTCCAATTTTCCAACTGCCACTGGACCACTTTGCGCCATGGCTCGGCCCCCCCTGCCCCTGACGCTAACTCTCGACGCCGCGGCCGCGACGCCGCTGCACGCACAGCTTCGGGAGGCTTTGCGCGCGGCGATTCTCGATCGTCGCCTGCCGCGCGGAGCACGGCTCCCGGCCTCGCGGGTCCTGGCGGCCGATCTCGGCTGCGCGCGCGGGACTGTCGTCCTGGCGCTGGAGCAACTCACCGCCGAGGGTTATCTCACGGCGCGGCAGGGCTCGGCGACGCGCGTCGCCGCGACCCTGCCGGACGACGCGCTCCCCGCGCCGTGTCCGATCCGGCGACCGGGTGCCGAGCCGGCCCCGAACCTGTCGCGCCGGGGCACCCGGCTCGTGGCTGCCCCAGTGCGGCGCTACATGGCGGGGCCGGGCCTGCCCGATGCCTTTGCCCTCGGCCGGCCGGCTCAGGACGCCTTCCCGTTCGAGGTCTGGGGCCGCCTGCTTCAGGCCGAGTGGCGTCACGGCCCGACCGAGCAGCCTGATCCGCGCGGCTCGCCGGCCCTGCGCGGCGCCATCGCCGCCTATCTGGCGCAGGCGCGCGGCGTCGCCTGCGAGGCCGACGACGTCATCGTCACGGCGGGCATCCGCCAGAGCCTGCGCCTGTTGGCCGAACTGCTTCTCGATCCCGGCGAGACCGCGCTGGTCGAAGAGCCCGGCTTTCCCGGTATCGCACAGGCCCTCGCCAGTGCCGGCCTGCACCCGATCCCTGTCGCGGTCGGTCCGGGCGGCCTGCCGGTGACCCTGGCCGCCAAGCCGGCGCCCGGAGCGCGGCTCGCTGTGGTGACGCCGGCACATCACTACCCCCTGGGCCACGCGATGAGCTTGGCGAACCGCCTCGATCTCCTGGCCTGGGCCGAAGCAGTCTCTGGGTGGATCGTCGAGGACGATTACGACGGAGCCTACCGCTATGCCGGGCGCCCACTAGCACCGCTTCGCACTCTCGATCGCGGCGGTCGGGTAATCTATGTCGGCAGCTTCTCGAAGCTGCTGCTCCCCGCCCTCGGCCTGAGCTATCTCGTGCTGCCGCGCGGCCTCGTGGCGCCCGTCAACCAGGCCCTCGCGGAGGCGGGGCCGGCCCCGCCCGGGATCGGCCAATGGGCGCTGGCGCGGTTCATCGAGGACGGACATCTCGCCGGCCATCTCCGCCGGACCCGCCGCCTCTACGCGCTGCGGCAGGAGGCGTTGGTGGAGGCCGCACGCCGCCACGCCGCGGATCTCGTCGCAATCGCCCCGATGGAGGGCGGGATGCATGTCATCGCCCGCCCCGGGGCGGCCTGGGACGCTTCCCTCACCGACGTGGCCGCCGCGGCGGCGCTCGGGCAGGCTGGGATCTCCGCGGTCGCCCTGTCGGCCTATCATGCCGGGCCGGCGGAGCCGGGATTGCTGCTCGGTTACGCCGCCGTGCCGGAGCGGGCGATCGATCCGGCCGTTCGCCGCCTCGCGGAGACCCTGCGCGCCCTCCCCTGACATCCGTGGCGCGGTGCCGTTCACCCCCGCGGCGTCACCGTGACCACGACACCCCCGTGGACAGACCGCACGTCCAAGCTCCGCAGGGTCTTCATCCGGACGGTTGCGCCGCGACCCGGCGCAACGCGCACCACCCGCCGACCGTCGATGCGCAAGCTGAAGACACCGTCGCCGGTGATCCGCAGCGCTGTCGCGCCCTGAAACGAGGCGAGCGCTACCACCGTCCAGCCGGACTGAACCGCCATCCTGACCGGAGCCGGAAGCGCGGTCCGTTTGTCCAGCGCCAGCCATGCGAGCGCGCCGACGGTCATCAGCGCCAGCACGAGACGGCGCGGCCTCGGTGCCCAATGGTGCCGCCGAGACGGGGCGCCCGTGGGCGGCGGTGGATGCGCGACGGCTTCCGGGGCGGATGGCGCCTCCGCGCTGACCGGTTCGTCCGGTGCTGGTGACGGCACCAGATGGAAGCTCACCGCGGGCGCCGGGTCTGCCGGCGCCGGTTCCACGGGAACGTCGTCCGGTCCGTATCGCCGCGGCTCCTGGGACGCCCCGCAGAAGGGGCAGAATTGGACTGCGACGTAGTGGCCGCGTCCGCAGGCGCCGCAATGGCGGATCGGCGATAGAGGGGCTGCGGTCACGGCGTTTGCGCAGTCAGTTCACGATCGCGCCCGTTTCCATAAACCGGCTTAGGCGCTCGATCAGCGGCACGACCATCACCCTGTCGAGCTGCGGCAGCAACCCGTGCCGGGCATGTGCGACGTTGGCTTGGGCCGGGTCCCGGGCCACACGCTGCCAGCGCGCCCGGTCGTCCCGGCAGGCGGACCAAGCCCGCTCGATCGACCGGAACACGAGCGGCAGGCGCTCGGCAGGATCGGCCACGAGATCGTAATGGTGATCGATCAGGCCACCGAAGGTCTGGAACCCGAGTTCCGACAACCGTTCGACGGCACGCGGCGCGCCTACCATCACGAAGGGCAGGCCCGTCGCGGCCGCCTTCAACGACTTCTCGGTGATGCGCTCGACGCCCGATTCGAAGAAGTCGGTTTCGGAGATCACGGTCAGGTCGCAATCCCCATAGGCCTGGGTGTCGAGGGTCATCACCATGTCGGTGCGATGATCGGCATCGATCCGCTGCGCCCGGCGCGGAATCCAGCTGCCGATATCGGCGAGCAGCGTCCCGAAGGCCGCCTCGATCTCCGGGGGGGCGTGGAAGACGTTGATACCGCCTGCCTTCGGGTTGTCCTCGCCAATGCCGTGGAAGGATATCAGCCCGTCCTGGTCGAGCCCGCTGAGCTGGAACCAGCGGTACAGGAGCACACGGTGCCAGCGCAGAGCCGCGTTCTGGCAGAGGAAGCGGGCTGGCCCGGAGGCGCGAGCGAAGGGCGTGTAGCCGGTGCGGTCGAGGGGGTGTTGGGGGAAGAGCCGCGGGCCCGCCTCGGCGTCGAGCCAGAGGGCAACCTGGAGCGGGAAGAAGTCGAAGGTCCAGAACCGCAGGCCCTCGCCGTAGTGCCGCTCGTAATCGAGCCGGAGCAGCCGGTTCTGCGTGACCAGGATAACTCGATCGCGCGGGATGCCGAGACCCGCGAGGTTGCGGTGGAGCGCCTCGAACGTCGGCGCGTGCAGGCCCGGCCCCTCGTTCGAAAGGTCGAGGAGCAGCGCGGCGCGCCCGGCGCGGAGGTTCTCGGCATCCCCAGGCTCAAGGAGGTCGAGGCGGCCGTTCAGCTCCGGGAAGCCCAAGCGCACAAAATCCAGGACGGGCAGGCAGAGCACGTGATTCGCCGCGCCGGGCTGGGCCGTGACGGTAATACGCTTGCCCAGCCAGCCGAGCGCCGCGAGCAGGAAATGCCCGCCCTCGCCCCGCGGAACGAGCAGGATCTCGGTAGGGACTTGCTCGGAAATGACTTGGCTCATCATGACGCCCGAGCGGCGGGTTCGGTCGCGGTCCGCCGCCGTGGAACCGCGCCGAGCCGGATAAAGCCTCGGTGCGGGGGCGTCGAGATCAGGCCGGGACCGGCTCCGCCGCGCGCACCGGCGTCGGGCCGGCTCGGTACGCCTCCGCGGCCTCCTCGGTCCGCCAGCATGCGACGTGGTGACCGGGAGCGATCTCGGCGACCGGCGGCATCTCGCGGCGGCACCGCTCCTCGGCCAGGAAGCAGCGCGGCGCAAAGGGACAGCCCGGTGGACGGTTCGCGAGATCCGGCGGGCTGCCCGGGATGGTCTCGAGCCGGGAGCCCTTGGCCAGCGCCCCTTCCGCCCGGCTGCGCAACAGGCCGATCGTATAGGGATGGTGCGGGTTCAGGACGACCTGATGGGCGGTGCCGGTCTCGACGATCTTGCCCGCGTACATCACGGCGATCCGGTCGGCGACCTCCACGGCCGCGCCGAGATCGTGCGTCACGATGATGATCGACAGGCCGAGATCGCGCTGCAACTCGCGCAGGAGCAGCAGCACCTGAATCTGCACCGTGGCGTCGAGCGCCGTCGTCGGCTCGTCGGCGAGCAGCACCTGCGGCCGGCACGCGAGCGCGAGCGCGATCATGGCCCGTTGGCGCATGCCGCCCGACATCTCATGCGGGTAATTGTCGAGCCGCCGTTCGGGACTCGGGATCCGCACCCGCTCGAACAGGGCCAGGGCGCGCTTGCGGGCCTCGTCCTTCGACATCTTCTCGTGGCGCAGGATCGCCTCGGTGATCTGCCGGCCGACCGTATAGACGGGGTCGAAGGCGAGCAGCGGCTCCTGGAAGATCATCGAGACGTCGCCGCCGCGGAAATCGGCGAGCTGGCGCTTGGTCAGCGCCTGGACGTCCTTACCGGCTGCCAGGATCCGGCCCTCGATGCGGCTGCGGCCTTCAGGGAACAGCCGCAGGATCGCGCGGAGCGTCACGCTCTTGCCCGAGCCGGACTCTCCGATGAGCGCCATCGCCTGTCCGCGTTCCACGGTAAGGTCGACGCCGTCGACCACCTGCACCTTGCCGAAGGCGACGCGTAGGTCGTTGAGCGCGACGGCGGGTTCTGAAGGAGGTATCGGCATGCTCATGCGGCGATCGCTGGAATGGGTGCCGCGGAATGGCCGGAGCCGGGCTGCCGGGCGAGACAGGCGACGCGGTGCAGCGGCTGGATCCCGTCGAGCGGCGGTTCCGTCTGACCGCAGATGTCCTCTGCGAGAGCACAGCGCGGGTGGAAGCGGCAGCCCGTGGGCGGGTCGATCGGGTTCGGCGGGTCGCCCGCCAGCAGCGCCTCCTGTGTGCGGTTCTCGGGATCGAGGGAGGGCATCGAGGCGAGCAGCGCCTCGGTGTAGGGATGAGCCGGCGCATCGAGCACCGTGTCGGAAGGGCCGATTTCGGAGACTCGGCCGAGATACATCACCATCACCCGGTCCGAGATGAATCGGACCACGTTCAAATCGTGGCTGATGAAGATGTAGGTCAGGCCGAACTCGGCCTTGAGGTCGAGGAGCAGGTTGAGCACCTGCGCCTCCACCGACTTGTCCAGCGCCGAGACCGCCTCGTCGAGGAGCACCAGCCGTGGCTCCAGCGCGAGGGACCGGGCGATGTTGACCCGCTGGCGCTGGCCGCCGGAAATCTCGTGGGGGTAGCGACCGGCGAAGCGCTTCGGCTCCAGCCCGACCCGGGCGAGCAGTCCGCGGGCGCGCTCCACCGCTTCTCGGCCGGGCACGCCGTTCACCTTCGGGCCGAAGGCGATCGACTGCTCGACGGTCATGCGCGGATTGAGCGAGGCGTAGCTGTCCTGGAAGACCATCTGGACTTGGCGGCGGTAGGACCGCCAGGGCATGGCGCGCTCGCCGACCGCCTGCCCGTCGTAGAGCAGGCCGCCGGAATCGCGCTCGATCAGGCCCATCAGCAGCTTGGCGGTGGTGGACTTCCCGCAGCCGGATTCGCCGACGATGCCCAGCGTCTCACCCTTGAGGACATCGAAGTCGACGCCATCGACGGCGCGGACAACCTGCTTCTTCCCGCCCGCCTTGCGGACCGGGAAGTGCTTGGTGAGGCCCGAGACCGACAGGAGCGGCTGAGCGGGGCCACCCCGGTCGCGGGCGAACGGATCGGAGGCGTCCGGGATGGCGCTCACTGGCGAATCTCCGTCATTGGCGGATTTCCATGGCGGCGCGCAGGCCGTCCGAGAACAGATTGAATGCGATCGAGACGACGAAGATGCACACCCCCGGCAGGGCGGCGACGACCGGATTGACGTAGATCGCGGTGCGCAGGGTGTTGAGCATGAGGCCCCATTCGGGCTCCGGCGGACGCACGCCGAGGCCGAGGAACGAGAGGCCGGAAGCCAGGATCATCGAGACCGAGATCAGGCTGGTCGAATAGACGAAGATCGGCCCGACGACGTTCCCCAGGACCTGCACGCGCATGATGGTCAATGCCGAGGCGCCCGAGAGCTTGGCGGCATCGATGTAGTCGCGGCGGCGGATGCCGGTGGTGACGCTCTCGGCCACCCGGGCAATCTGGGGCACGAACACGCATGTCAGCGACACGATCGAGTTGAAGATGCCGGCGCCGAGCGCGCCAGACAAGGCGATTGCGAGGAGCACCGACGGGAAGGCGAAGAACACGTCGATGGTTCGCATCAGGATCGTGTTGGTCCAGCCGCCCACGTAGCCGGCCAGGATCCCGATGCCCGAGCCGATGACGAAGGCGATCAGTACCGGGGTGACGCCGATGAACAGCGACAGCCGCGAGCCCAGCATCAGCCGGCTGATCATGTCGCGGCCGAGTTCGTCCGAGCCCAGCCAGTAGGTCGCGTCGCCGACATGCTTGAGGCGGCGCAGCATGGAGCCCTTGTAGGGGTCCATCGGCGTGATCCAGGGCGAGAGGATCGCGATGAGTACGACGATCAGGATTACGGCCCCGGCGCCCATGGCGACGGGGTCGCGCACCAGCCGGTGGCCGACATGGCCCCAGAAGCCGCGCGATGGAGCAAAGGCGGCCTCGGGACCGTGGGTCACGTCCTCGGCGGCGAGTACGCCGCCGTCGAGGGCGACGGAGGCCGCGGTGACGGGAGCAGTCATCGTCGGGCTCCGTCTCAGGCGCGCTCGATGCGCGGGTCGAGGGCGGTCTGCATGACGTCCACCAGGAGGTTGAGGAGCACGAAGAACATCGCCAGCACGAGGATCGAGCCCTGCAGCAGAGGCAGATCCCGCTGGAAGATCGCGGCGTTGAGGAGGAAGCCGGTGCCTGGCCACGCGAAGACGGTCTCGACTAGGATCGAGCCGCCAAGCAGGTAACCGAGCTGCAGGCCCATGATGGCGAGCGCCGTCGGGGCAGCGTTGCGCACCACGTGCCGGAACACGCCGCGCTCATCCATGCCTTTGGCGCGGAGCGCCTCGACGAAATCCTGGGACAGGATGTCGGCGACCAGTGCCCGAACGGTTCGGGCGATGATGCCCATCGGGATCACCGACATCGTGAAGGCCGGCAGGATCAGATAGCGCAGGTGCTCAAGGTCGGGCCGCCAGTTGCTCGAGCCGTCGGGCCCGGCGCCGGTCGGCGGCAGCCAGCCGAGCGTCGCCGAGAACACGATCACCAGCACCATGCCGAGCCAGTAGTGCGGCACGCTCACGCCGAAGACCGACAGCGCGGAGGCCGCCCGGTCGGCGAGCGAATTTCGGTGGTAGCCCGCCACGAAGCCGAACAGGGTGCCGAAGGTGAAGCCGATCACCGTCGCCACGGAGGCCAGGATCAGCGAGTTGACCACCGCGCGGCTGACCTCGCCCAGCACGGGCCGTCCGGTCGCGATGGAGACGCCCAGATCGCCGTGAAGCACGTGCCACAGCCAGATCAGGTACTGGACCGGCAGCGGCTTATCGAAACCGTAGGCGGCCCGCATCTCGTCGATGGTGGCCTGCGTGGCGTCGGCCGGTAGCACCGCGCTCAGCGGATCGCCCGGAGCGAGATGGACGAGCAGGAAGCAGACCACGCTGACCCCGAACGCTACGGGCGTCACGTAGACCAGTCGTTTGAGGATGTAGAGCAGCATTCAACGCCCTGTGTCACGCGAACGAGTCTATTTCCCTCACCCTGTCGGGAAAGGGCAGAGGTGGGGGTGGCGCATGTGGCCCAAGACGCCGCATCCTGAATTACCCTCACCTCCGGATCCTCTCCGCAAGGGGGAGGCGAGAGGCGTCCCGTTCGCTACCGCCCCGCTGTCGCGATAGTGATCTTCGAAAAGTCCTGGAACCAGTTCTGCGCCTGTACGAAACCTTTAACCTTGGGACTCATCGCCCGCGGGTTCACGTCGTGGGTGATCATGACGAACAGCGCGTCGTCAACATACTTCTCGTGGACTTTCTCGAGGACCTTCGTCTGCTCGGCCTTGTCGAACGTGTTGCGGACCTGATCGAACAATTTGTCCATGGCAGGATCACAGTAGTAGCCCCAGTTGGTGCCGTTCGGCGGGGCGAAGTTGCACTGCAGGTGGCGGATGAAGCCGGTGAATGGGTCCTGGATGAAGTACGAATAGTTGATTGCCGAAACGCCGCGGGAGATATCGGCCTTGGCGCCAGCCCGCCAGATGTTGATCAGGGTGTTCCACTCGACCACCTCGTAATCGACCTGAATGCCGACGTCGGCGAGGTTCTGCTGCACGAATTCGTTCATCGGCAGCGGCTGCATCTGGCCGGATCCCGAGGCCGAGATCGCGACCTTGAGCTTCAGCGGCTTGGCCGGGCTGTAGCCTGCCTCGGCGAGGAGCTTCTTGGCCGCCTCTGGGTCGTATTTTACGTCGAAGGTCGGGTGGCCGAACCACTGGTGGCCCGGCGGCATGAAGCCCTTGGCCGGGATCGCAAGACCGCCGAGCAGCTCTTTCAGGCCCTCACGGTCGATGGCCAGGTTGGCGGCCTTGCGCACGCGGATGTCGTTCCAGGGCGAACCCTCGACCCGCGACAGGTGCCACGTCCAGTTATGCGGGTAGGCGTTGGTGATGATCGTGAACCCGGCGCCCTTGAGCGACGCCACGGAATCTGGTGCGGGTGCCTCGATCCAGTCGACCTGGCCGGAGCGGAGCGCCGCGGTACGGGCATTGGGTTCGGGCAGCGGGATGAGCACGAGCTTGTCGAGCTTCGGTACGCGGTTCGTGTCCCAGTACTCCTTGAACGGCACCATCTCGGCCCGCTCGCGTGGTGCGAACAGGGTGAGCTTCCACGGGCCGGTTCCAGAGGGCTGCTTGGCGAAGGCGTCCCAAGACTTGCCGAGCTTCTCCCATTGGGCCGGCGACGACATCATGATCCAGGCGATCTGGTAGGGAAGCGTCGCGTCGGGCGCCTTCGTGGTGATCTCCACGGTGAGTGGATCGACGACGCGGTAACTCGCCACGGCTGGAATCCGGGTCTTGCCCTGGGCAGACTGGCGCGGGTCGTATTGCGGAGCGTCTGCCTTCAGGAGCTTGTCAAGATTCCAGACGACGGCGTCAGCGGTAAAGTCGGAGCCGTCATGGAATTTGACGCCCGGCCGGAGCTTGAAGGTCCACTTGGTCTTATCGTTGGCGTCGACACCCCAGCTGGTGGCGAGCCCTGGGACGAGATCTGAGGCGAGTTCCGCGCTCGACAGGTCCCAATTGATGAGGCCGTCATAGACCGTATAGCCCATGAACCGCATGCCTTCGCCGCCATTGTCGGTCTGGCCGGTGGTCAGCGGAATGTCAGAGGCGGTCATGCCGATCCGCAACGTCCCCTGTGCGAGGACGGCGGTGCTCGCCGAGATCACCAGGGTGCCGGCCAGCGCCACACGGGCGCCGAGATTTCTCAAACGGGACAGCATCTTGAATCGGACACTCGCGTTGGCCCGAGCCTGAGGGCTGCGGGATACGCTCGACCGTATGCAAGCAAGCGGCCAGACGCTCCGCGGCGCGTGACCAAGCCGAATGCGGCTCTATTCGGCGTCGATCAGGCTGACATGGGCCGCGACCACCCGCCAACCCTCCGGGAAGCGCGCCCAGGTCTGGCTCTGACGGCCGATCTTGCCGGGCGCGCCCGCGCGAGTGAACAGCGTCATGGCGGTGGCGAATTCCCGTCCGTAGGTGGTGACCTGCGTCTGCGCCAGGGTGCGCTCCAGGCCCACCGGCGAGCGCGACCGGCGGAAAGCACGGATCGCGTCCATGCCGTAGAGGTTCTCGCCGATGCCGTACCGGATGGTCAGCGGGTCGTCCCGGAACAAGGCTTCCAGGGTCGGAACGTCGTTGGTGGTGAGCGCCGTTTCGTAGGCCCGGAAGGCGGCCTCGACTTCGGCTTTCACGGCAGGATCGTCAATGACCATCAGGAAAGCTCCGCGATCGGTGCCGTGCTTACGCCGGTTCGTTCGAGATGACGCGCCACGCGGAAGGCAAGATCTTCGCGCCAGGGAGCGGCGATCACTTGGACCCCAAGCGGCAATCCGGCGTCGAGCCGGATCGGTGCAGCCAGGACCGGGAGGCCGATGAACGAGATCGGCTGGGTGAATACACCGATGTTGGCCCGCACCGGAAGCGTGACGCCGTCGAGGACGAAGTGGGTCTGGCCGCCCTTCGGCGCCCGGCACGGTGTGGCCGGAGCCAGGATCACGTCGACGGTCTCGAACACCTCGAGCACGCGCGCCCGATACCAGCGGCGGAAGCGTTGCGCCCGCTCTACGTGCGCGGCCGGGATCATCGCCCCAGCGATCAGCCGGTCTCGCACTGCCGGGTCGAAATCCTGCGGCCGCGTCCGCAGGCGGTCGAGGTGGAGCGTCGCGCCCTCCGCGGCGGTGATCAGGTAGGCGGCCGCGCGTGCACGGTGCGCCTCGGGCAACTCCACTCTGCGTTCCGCCTCCAGGGCGTCGGCGGCGCGCGCAACCGCAGCGAAGGCCTCCGGATCGCCGCCGCGGGCGAAGTGGCCGCCAGCCACTGCGATCCGCAGGCCATCGATGCCGCTTTCCAGCGCGGACAAGACCGGCTCTGCCGGACGCGGCGCCGCCACCGGATCGTCCGGATCGGGCCCCTGCATCGCGTCGTAGGCAAGCGCAAGATCGGTCACGCTTCGTGCCATCGGCCCTAGATGGTCGAGGCTGCCCACGAAGGGGAAACTTCCCGCGCGCGTCAGACGGCCGTAGGTCGGCTTGAGGCCGAAGCAGCCGCAGAAGGCCGCCGGAACGCGGATCGACCCGTTGGTGTCAGAGCCCAGTGTCAGGGGCACCATGCCGGCCGCGAGGGCCGCACCCGAGCCGCCGGACGAGCCGCCGGTCATATGGTCGAGGGCGTGCGGGTTGTGGGCATCGCCGTCGTGGACGTTCTCGCCGGTGAAATCGTAGGCGTACTCGCCCATATTGAGGCCGCCCACCAGGATCGCCCCCGCCGCTTCCAGACGCCGTACCAGGGCACCGTCCCGCTCGGCGGGCGGCCGCTTCCGATTGATCTTTGATCCGGCACGGGTCGGGAGGCCCGCGATGTCGATCAGGTTCTTCACCGCGAAGGGCACGCCCGCGAGCGGTCCCGGCACCGCGCCGCCGCGGAGCGCCGCGTCCTGCGCGTCGGCCCGGGCCAAGGCGCGGGCGGCCAGCACGTCGGTGAAGGCGCCGACCCGACCGTCAAGCCGCCCGATCCGCTCCAGCGAATTCATCACGCTCTGTCGTGCGGTGGACTGACCGCTGGCAATCGCCGCGGTGATCGCGGCGGCCGTCCGCGAATCGCTCGCAGTCACGCTTCGAACCTCGGTGCTGCATCGGCCTCGTCGCCCAGGGGGAATGCCTCGACGAGCTCGGCCGCCGCGGCCAGGACCCGAAGATTGGCGGTAACCGGCGCGATCCACATCGGGTCGAGATTGAGGCCGAGAAGAGCGGCGGCAGCCTCAGCATAGGTCACTGGATCGAAGGCAGTGGGTGTTTCAAGCATCGCTGTCCTCAGGCTCGGTTCGGCAAGCACTGTTGGAATGCCAAGCAGGCCTCGTGCCGCGAAGAGACCCGGCCCCTACTTGTGCTGCTCGACATTGTTGCCTCTATTTTAGGCATTTTCGGCTGCGATGCCAGAGCGGGCACAGCAGTGAGGCACGAATGCGCAGGCCGTGTGCAGACCCTAGCGGATAAAGTTCGGGCGCGGCGTCGTACCGACTTCCGGAGACGATCGACTGCCGCTTCGTGCAGCCACGCGGCAGAAATGCTGTGGATTTTGCAGATCTGCTTTGTGAAACAAGAATGCGTTAGGCCGCGCGACGTTCACGCCGCACAGGATCGACTTGGTCGATTATGATTGGCGCGCCCACCTGAGCGCCTGCTCCCGTCCTTGTCCGAAGCTTGTGCACGACCTATCTGTCTCAGGCAGCGCTTTTCGCGCGTGATGATGCAATCCCACCCCTGCTGCTCTGAGCCGTTCGCTGAGTCGATGGTCTGAGGTTTTTCGGCATCGCCGGTCGAAACTTTTACAGAGATTGCGTGCTTTGTCGCTGCAGCGGCCTCTTGCGCAGATCCTGACGATTGCATCGCGCGTGAAGCTCTGATTAAGGGCTTTGCGTTTTTCGAACCCTGGTCCGACCCGAGCGCTCGGTCGAAAGCCGAGCGCTCGGGTCGGACCATCGGCTGTACCGATGGATCGATGCGGTTCCGAGGCACGGGGACGGCGTTGGAAACTGCAGACTGAGTACGTGCCCGGCCTCGCCGGATGTTCCCGCAACACGCGAGACGTACCAAACCGAGAAAGGTCATATGAGCGCATTCGACTACAGGAATTTCGACGACCGCCGCCAGAACTCCCAGAACGCCAAGGCCGCTTTGCTGGCCAAGTTCAAGGCGCGCCCGCCGGCCGACGATCCGGATGTGATTGCCAAGGCCAAGGCGCGTGCCGAGATCGCCAAGGCTCGGGATGAGCGCCTCCGCGAGCGCGAGGCCGCCAGAATCGCCGCCGAGCGGCAGGCCGCCGAGGAAAAGCGCCAACGGGAGGAGGCGGAACTCGCCGCCCAGCTCGCCCGCGAGGCTGCCGAACTTGCAGCGGCGCAGGAGCGCAAGTCGGCCGAGCTGGCCTCCAAGAAGGCGCAACGCGATGCGCGTTACGCGGCCCGCAAGGCGAAGGTCAAGACCAAGCGCTGATTGCGGACCGGTGGCTCATCCGAAGTTCGGGAGCCGCGACGCCCGCCGCAAGGCGGGCGTCGTCGCATGTAAGGATGCTGTCTAACTCCGGAAACCCACGGGCGCCTCGGCGCGTTGGGCGCTGCTGAACCCGCTACGCGCTGATGCGGCGCGGGTAGCCGAGGCCGTGATGCGATCCCGACCAATATTGGCGCTTGTCCTGGGTGCTCTGACACTCGCGGCGCCGTCAGATCCACGGGCGCGGGAGGCTGACTCGCTGGTCGCTTGCGAGACGTTGATCTCGGCACGCCGGATCGATGCGGCCTCCGGGGCTGCCGCCCCTGCTCCCTCGGAGGCCGGCTGCCGTCATATACCGAGCAGCGACGTCGGCCCCGTCGAGCAACGGGCGCTGATCGGTGGCAGACCCTATGAATGCGTGATTGTCGCCAATGCGGGACGATGCCTGTGGCTCGTGCCCTGAGTCGAGCCAGACATCGATTTCGCGAGGCCCCGTACTCTGACGAAGCTTTCCTGGTAAGCGCGGCGCGCTATTTCGGCCTGTCGAGTGAGTGAGGTCCGAACGTCAGTATGCCGAGTACCCTGGCAAGCACGCGTAAATTGGTATTCGCCTCAGCCTGGATCGTCTCGGCTCTAATTTGCGGGGCTGCCCGAGCAGAGCCGCCGATCCGGAGCCCTGAGGACGCGGCGTGCCGCAACGAGGCCCGTGCCAAGGTCTTTTCCGCGCCCAATCCCCAAGGGCTGGAACTCGAAGAGATCGGGCGACGCATCTACTTCGCCTGCATGAGCCGCGTTGCACAGGCGGCCTCGCCGCCGGTGAAGCGCGGAAGCCGGCGTCATCGACACCGGCGGCCTTGATCCGCGACGTTGCGCTCAGGCGTCGAGCGGAGCACCGATCCGGGCGCGGAGCCGGAGGCGTAGGGCCTCGTTGCCCCCCTCGGCCTCGAGCGCGGCCATCAGGCGGAGCAACTGGCTCAGCGGGGTCGACCGGCTCTCGACGGCATCGGCGATCTGCTCCGACAGCGTCTTGGCGGCCGGTACGAAGCGCGGTGCCGGGCTGGCCTGGTGAGTCTGGGGCATGCGAGGCGCTTGTCCTTCGAAGGAATCCAGATTGGCGGGCGGGTCGCTACGCCTTTCAGTCGTTCGGTACCAGCCCCTTTCGCGTGAATACGTAGCCGGCATCGCTCCGCGTTACCCTCAGGCAACAGCGCGGCGGGAAAGTGTGGACGACGGTGGCACTTTCGCAAAAGCTGCTTGCCCAGGCGCAATTCACCTGCCGGCGAGCGGCGGCTGCGCGAATCGGTTGTTTAGATCCGGCAGATCACGGTCGATCGCCACGCAGCCGGCTGCGATAAGATCCGTCTCTGGAAAGCCGCCGCAGACGAGTTCGATCCAGCCCAGGCCTGCTTTCGCGGCAGCCTCGGCATCGTAGGGCGTATCGCCGACGACGCGGATATCGTCGTGCGTCATGCGGTCCAGCTTCTTCAGGGCGACTTCGAGCCTGTCGGGGTGCGGATTCGATCGGTCGGTATCGTCCGAACGCGTGGCGACGTTGAGCAGGTCGCCGATCCCTAAGATCTCAGTATAGCGCTCGACCTCGGAGCGCTTTCCCGATGAGGTGAGCGCAATCTACGGGCCGGCGGCGCGGATCCGTTCGGACAGCGGCCGGACACTGGGGAAGGGCCGGACCTCGGACAGGTAGCGCCGCTTCAACAGGATCGAGCGGTAGGCCTTGATCGTTTCCCTTTCCTGCTCGATCCCCTCCAACGGGAAGACGGGCATCAGTTCGTCGCCGCCTTTACCGATCTGGCGGCGGACCTCCGTGAAGTCTGCCGTCACGCCGAAATGCGCGAAGCCTCCACCCAGGCGAGCCAGGCCGGACAACCTGTCGGGTGTCGGTCAGTTCCGTCCGGTCGGGGCGCACGAACGAAAGAAGCCCGCCCCTGCTAAGGGACGGGCTTCGAAGAGGGGCTCGGCAACGCCGAAGCGTCGGTCCGTCAGTGCATCGAGGCCGGGGTGCGGGCGGGCTTCGCCTTCGCGGCGAGGCCTGCGGTAACGGCCGTCTTGGAGGCCCGGGCGGTTTTCGGGGCGGCCGGCTTCGCGGCGGCCTTCACGGGCGGCGCCTTGGTGGCCGCCGGCTTTGCGGCGACAGGCTTGACGGCGGCAGGCTTGGCGGAGGCGGTCTTGGAAGCGGACGGCTTCGCGGCACCGGACTTCGCAGGGGTGGCCTTGGAGGGCTTCAGTGTCTCGGCCGTCTCGGATGCCGGGGCAGCCGCGATGATCGTGTTCGCGCGCAGTTCGGCTTCGGCGCGGATCCAGTGGGCAGCAGCCTGCCCGTGAACCCGGCCTTCGTTCTCCCAGATGTAATAGGCGCACTCGCGCACGTGGTGCTCGCTGATCAGCATGCGGTCGATCTCCTGTCCGTCCCGGGGCGACGATGGGAGAGTGGGGTTAAGCGTCAGTTAACCCTGCCCGCGGCGTCTGGAGGCGAACGGCGCGCCGGCGCACGGCCTATTCTGCGATCCCCAAGACCCGTCGCGCTTCGGTCAGGAGCACCGCGTGCCGAGCCGCGCCGGGACCCTGATCCGGCGCCTCTCGGCCGGCCCGGGCAATCAGGTCCTGGAACCGGCGCCGGTCGAGGGCGCGGGGGCCGATGCTCGCGAGAACGGCCCCAAGGACGGTCCGCACCGCCTCGGTGCGCTCGTCGGCCATGGCGGCGGCCTCGGCTGCGGCCGCGTGGTTCCGGGCGACCGTCTCCGCGACGGATGCTGCCTCCGACCGCGCTTCCGCGTTCTCGAGCGCCGCCGCAAGGCGCCGCCCGTCCTGCCAGGCCTGGTCGTGCTGGTGCGTGCGCAACGCGAGGAGCACCTTGAGCGAAGCCGCTTCCGAACGCGCCGCTTCCAGCTTGGTTTGTGCCTCGCGCAGATCCGTCAGCAATTCCTGCGCGAGGGTCTGGTCCGCGGTCACGTCCACTGCCGGCTCCTCTGGCTTCCCGATGCCGCCCGTCCTGTCGTGACGCCGCTCGAATGTCCACTCTCACGGGCAGGCGAGACCGGGTCGACCGGTTGAGAAAATCCGCTTGCCGGTCCACATGGAAGGTGGCGCCTCGCGGCGCCTGTCCCGGCCGGCCTTGAACCGGCGCAGCGGAGTGATCCCATCATGTTCATCCAGACCGAAGCCACGCCGAACCCGGCCACCTTGAAGTTCCTGCCCGGCCGTGTCGTCCTGGCTGAATCGACCTTCGAGGCGCGGGACGCCGAGGCCGCCGCCCGGTCCCCTCTGGCGTCGGCGCTGTTCGCCGTTCCGGGCGTGGCAGGCGTGTATTTCGGCCACGACTTCATCTCCGTGACCAAGGCCGAGGATGGCTCGGAGTGGGCGCAGGTCAAGCCGGCCGTGCTCGGCGCGATCATGGAGCACTTTCAGTCCGGCGCGCCGGTGATGGCCGAGGGCGGCCACGGCGAGATCGAGGCCGGCGAGGAGTTCTACGACGAGGCCGACCACGACACCGTCGTGACCATCAAGGACCTGCTCGAGACCCGGGTGCGCCCGGCGGTAGCGGGCGATGGCGGCGACATCACCTTCCGCGGCTACAAGGAGGGCGTGGTCTATCTGGAGATGAAGGGTGCCTGCTCGGGCTGCCCATCCTCCACGGCGACCCTCCGGCACGGCGTGCAGAACCTGTTCCGTCACTTCCTGCCGGAGATCCGCGAGGTCCAGGCGATCTGACGATCCGGCCTCACAGAGCAGCCTGCGGGCCATGCCATCGGGTATGGCCCTCGGGCGAATGTTGCCCGCCGCGTCACACCGGCCAGCCTGTGGCCGCTGCTGAGCGGCCATCAACAGGTTGGCGGTGCCCCGGTGGCGGTTATCCGGCCGATTACGATGCGTCGCAGATGGGCGAATAGCGTTTCTTGAGCCGGCGCGTTGTCCGGCTGTTGGGCAATTTGCGGGCGAGTATGACTTAGTCACGGATCGTCCGCATCTTCGATTTGTTGAATAATCGGCTCCGGGTAATACACGAATTTATCTTGACGAATGCTGTTGCGGCTTGTCCGGGTTGCGGATCGTTCCCGGAGATTCGCATGGACGTCCTCGCGCGCACGAAGCTCCTCACGAAGCTCCTGTCGATCAATCTGATCGTCGCCGTGATCGTCGGCGGCTGCATCTGGTTTGCGCAGAACCGCATGATGGCGGTGGATGCTGCCTATTCCACGATGATCGTCCGCGACGCGAAGGCGGTCTCGAATGTCCGCCGCAGCAACCGGCTGCATATGACGCTGGCCTACCTGCTGTACCGCCTGATCGGCGAGACCGACCCGGAACGGATCCGCTCGATCGTTGGCCGGTTCGACACGGTTGTCGGCGAGACCGGCGAGACGCTCGCCGAACTGGCCCGGCAGGTCCCGGCCTTCTCCGACTTGGTACTGGCCCAGCGGGACCGCACCGACCTCTTTGTCGCGCAGGCTTTGGCGGTGCGCGGCCTGGCCCTGGCGGGTCAGAGGGCTGCGGCGCTCGACCGCGCGCGTGAGGAGATCGATCCGAGCATCACGACCCTCGGCATCGAGGGGAAGCGGCTCGGCGATGCCATCGAAGGCAGCATGTACGCGCGGTCCGATGCGCTCACGGTCCAGACCGGGGCGGCCCGCTACGGTCTGATCGGGTTCGGTGCCCTCGGATTGCTCGCCGGCGTCGTCTGCGCGAGCCTGGTTTCCGTCCTCGGGATCTCCCGGCCCCTGGGCCGCTTGGTCGCCGCGCTTGAGCGCATGGCCCGCGGCGAGGTCATGGCGGAGATCGCGGAGGCGCGCCGTCGCGACGAGATCGGCGCCGTCGGACGGGCGGTCGATGGAATCAAGGCCATGATGGTGCGGAAGGCAGCCGAGGAGGCCGAGCGCCTGCGCCGGGCTGATGCGGCCACCGCTCAGGAACGGCGGCACGCGACGGTCGCCCTGGCGGCGCGGTTCGAGGAGGCGGTCGGCGGTATCGCCGCCCAGGTCTCCGCCTCCGCGGCGGAGCTGCAGGCCACCGCCGCGCGTATGACGTCCGCGGCTGCCGAGGCGGCGAACCAGTCCGGCGCTGTGGCGACCGCCGCCGAGGAGGCCGCCTCCAACGTCGGCACCGTGGCGGCGGCGGCCGAGGAACTCGGCACCTCGATCACCGAGATCGGCCGGCAGGTCGAGAACGCGTCCGATCTCGCCCGACGGGCCGTGGGCGAGGCAGACCAGACCGTCCATCGGATGCAGGCGCTGAGCGGTGTCGTGGCGAAGATCGACACCGTGGTCGGGTTGATTGCTGCCATCTCAGGCCAGACGAACCTGCTGGCGCTAAACGCGGCGATCGAGGCGGCCCGGGCCGGCGAAGCCGGATGCGGCTTCGCGGTGGTCGCCGCCGAGGTCAAGGCGCTGGCAAGCCAGACCGCCAGCGCCACCGACGAGGTCGCGGCCCAGATCGGCGCGGTCCAGGGAACGACCCATGCGGCGGTCGCCGCGATCGGCGCGATCACCGGCCGGATCCGCGAGATCGACGATCTGGCGGCCGGCATCGCGGCCGCGGTCGAGGAGCAGGGTGCGGCCACGCGGGAGATCGTCCGCAACGTCGCTGAGGCGGCGAGCGGAACCGGTGCGGTGACGGGCAACATCGCCGGCGTTGCCAAGGCCGCGGAAGGAACCGGCATGGCGGCCGCGCAGGTGCTGGAATCGGCCTCCGATCTGTCTCGGCAATCCGGCCGCCTCACCGAGGAGGTGCGCCGCTTCCTCGAGACCGTGCGCGCCGCGTGACGGCCCGCGCACCGTCGACGTCCACCGGCGCAAGCCGGCAACACTCCACCGTTGATCCGTCCGGCGCGGCTGCCCCGACGCTGACGACGCGGCGGTTTTGCTCTAACGCTTGAGACTCTGCGCGCCCGTCGCAGCGCAGGGAGGCAATGGCCGGTTCTGACCGGCCCGTGGGAGTGAGCGTGCGTATCCTGGCCATCGACACAGCGCTGGACACCTGCGCCGCCTGCGTCATGGCGGAGGATGCCGAGGCGCCCCTCGCCGCCGAGTCGCTGCCGATGGCGCGCGGCCACGCGGAATCCCTGCTGCCGCTGATCGAGCGGGTGATCGCCCGGGTCGAGGGCGGATTCGAAGCGATCGACCGCGTCGCCGTCACGGTCGGGCCGGGCAGCTACACCGGGCTGCGGGTCGGGCTCTCGGCGGCGAGGGCGATCGGACTTTCGACCGGGAAGCCAGTGGTGGGAGTCGGCACCCTCTCGGCCCTCCTGACACCCCTCCTGGCCGAGACCGTCGAGGGTACGATCGCGGCGGTGATCGATGCCCGCCACGGCGCCGTCTACGTCCAGGCCCTGGGATCCGGCGACGGCCTCGCGCCCGCGCATCTCCCCGTCGACGAGGCGGCCGAGCGGCTGGGCTCCGGCCCGGTGGTGCTCACCGGCTCCGGCGCGCCGTTGCTGGCTGCGGCTTTGGCCGAGCGCGGCGTCGAAGCCCGCGTCGCCAACGTGGCTGGTCCCGATATCGTGTCGGTGGCGTCCCTCGGCCTCGTCGCCGATCCGGCGCAGGCGCTGCCCCGGCCCCTCTACCTGCGAGGCCCGGATGCGCGGCCGCAGGACCATGCGCGGATCGCACGGCGATGACGCGCCCGCTCCCCTTCTGGCCCTTCGACTGGTGGTTCGCGTGGTGGGACGCGCTGACCCCGGAGCCCTACGTCGCCCCCCTCCGCGACGCCGCGCAGGCCCCTGCCCTTGCCCGGCTCCACGCGACGGCCTTCGCGCGCCCGTGGGACGCGCACGAATTCGAGCGCATGCTCTGCGAGCGCTCGACCCACGCGCATGGCCTGTGGCGCGCCGGGATGCTTCAGGGCTTCGTGCTCTCGCGCCGGGCGGCCGACGAGGCCGAGATCCTGACGGTCGTGCTGTCCCCGGCTCTGCGCGGCGGCGGCCATAGCCGCAAGCTGCTCCGCGAGCATCTGTCGAGCCTCGCGCTCGACGGGGTCGCCCGGGTGCATCTGGAAGTCGACGAGGGCAACGCGCCTGCCCTCCGCCTCTACGCGCGGCACGGGTTCCGGCAGGTGGGCTCGCGCACCGGCTATTATCTGAAGGCTGACGGCAGCCGGGCGACCGCGCTGACGATGAGCGCCGATCTGTGACGCCGTGAGCCGCTTCGGCATTGCCTGGCGGGTCGCGGCCCTCGCTCTCGCCTTTGCGCTGCTGGGACCGCCGCACTGGATCGCACTGCGCCTGCTGGGCCGCCGCACGGCCCTGGCGCCGATCCTGTTTCACCGCACCGTCCTGCGCCTGTTCGGCGTACGGGTGACACAGAGCGGCATGCCGCCCGTCCTCGGCGAGCCTGCTCTGGTCCTCGCCAACCACGTGTCGTGGCTCGACATCATCGTGATCGGCGCGTTGCGGCCACTCTCCTTCGTGGCGAAGTCCGAGATTGCCGGCTGGCCGCTGATCGGCACCCTCGCCGGGTTGCAGCGGACGATCTACATCGACCGCCAGCGGCGCGGCGCGACCGCCCACGTCAGCACCGCCATGGGCCATCGCCTGGCCGAGGGCGAGCTGGTCGTGCTGTTCGCGGAAGGGACCACCGGTGATGGCACCCGGCTCCTGCCGTTCCGCTCCTCGCTGGTCGGCGCGGCCCGCGCGGCCCTGCAGGCCGAGGCCGGGCGCGGGCGGGTGCGCCTCCAGCCGCTGGCTATCGCCTATCCGCGTCGCAACGGCCTGCCGGTGACGCGCGCCGAGCGCGCCGAGATCGCGTGGTACGGCGACATGGAACTGGCGCCCCACCTTGCCGCCTTCCTGCAAGGCGGCCCGATCGACGTCCACGTCGTCTGGGGGGCGCCGATCGCCTTCGAGGCCACCACAGACCGAAAGGCCGCGACGGCCGCCGCCGAGGCCGAGGTGCGCGCGGCCCTGCGGGGCATGCGTGCGAGCGGCGGCAGCCTGCCCGCGCCGGATGCGCGGCCGGCTTCACCGGATCTCGGTCTCCAGGGCTCGGAGGTCGCGGCGATCTGAACCCGCCTCGGGTGCCGTCCGTGCAGGCAGGGTCACGTATGCAGCGAACGGGATCCGCTTCGGTGTGATGATCCGGGCGTATGGTCCGAGGGCGTCGCCCGCGCGGTCTCTGCGCGCAGGCGCGGCAAGCCAGCCAGCGCCACGTCGTTCAGTCTTGCGCTACGCCAAGCCGCGGTCTTGCGAGCGGGATGATGCCGGTCCGGAGCATGACCGGAGCTCCGATGGCGCCACCGTGCGACGCAGCTTCACCCCCGGAGACCGGGACGCTTCCGGGCAGCATACTCTTGAAGGACTCCAGTCCTGATCAGCAGGCTCGGCCGGTTCCGATGCCGAATGCAGGCCTGCACGCGGTGCGTCATGTTGGCAGCACGGGTGGGGCTGGAGTTGCACTGGGTGTGTTTGGCTGTCCACGCAAGAATAATCTGGAGAAATGACCGCCGGAATACATGATGCAACGCATTGAGCAGGCGGAATCCGTCTGCTAGCTAAGCCGCAACCCGGAACAGTCGGGAATTGTGGAGGACGCCCGTTGCAAACCTGGAATCAGGTTTACGATCCGTTCGGGAGCGCTTGGCTCTCGACGCTCGCCGCCTCAGTGCCGGTCATCGCACTGCTCGCAATGATCGCCAGCGGGCGGGTGAAGGCCCATATCGCGGCCGTCATCGCCCTCGGCCTCGCCATGCTGGTCGCCATCGTCGGCTTCGGCATGCCAACCGAACTCGCCACCCGGGCGGCCATCCTCGGGATGGTCACGGGCTTCTTCCCGATCGGCTGGATCATCCTCAACGTCATCTTCCTCTACCGGCTGACGGTGGAGAAGGGCTGGTTCGCGATCCTGCAGCAATCGGTCGCCGGCATCACGGCTGACCGGCGCCTGCAGCTGCTCCTGGTCGCCTTCGCGTTCGGCGCTTTCTTCGAGGGCGCAGGCGGCTTCGGCACGCCGGTGGCCGTCACGGGCGCGATCCTGATCGGCCTCGGCTTCTCGCCGCTCGCCGCCTCGGGCCTGTCGCTCATCGCCAACACCGCCCCCGTCGCCTTCGGAGCGCTCGGCGCGCCGATCCAGGGCCTCGCCTCGGTGACCGGCTACCCGCCCGAGATCCTCGGCGCGATGATCGGCCGGCAGCTGCCGCTGTTCTCGCTGATCGTGCCGTTCTGGCTCATCTGGGTGTTCGCGGGCTTCCGCGGCATGATCCGGGTGTGGCCGCCGATCCTGGTCTGCGGCGCCACCTTCGCGGTCGCGCAGTTCCTGATCTCGAACTACGTGAACCCGTGGATCGTCGATATCGGCGCCTCGCTCGCCTCGATGCTGGCCCTGGTCCTGTTCCTGAAGGTCTGGCAGCCCCGCGAGATCTGGACCTCGCCGGCTCTGCGCGGCCACGATCCGTCGCTGGCCGTGGCCGGACCCCGTCCGGTGGCACTCGGCGCCGGCGTGCCCGGCACGCCCCCGGTCCATACCGGTGCCCGCACCGCGTCGCAGGGCGAGATCCTGATGGCCTGGGTGCCGTGGATCATCCTCTCGGTCGTGGTGGCGATCTGGGGAACCGGCTGGTTCAAGGGTATCGTCAACCCGCTCTTCACCTGGAAATACGAGGTGCCGGGCCTGCACAACGTGATCATGAAGGTGCCGCCGGTGGTGGCCAAGCCCGTCCCCGAGGGCGCGGTCTTCCTGTTCACCTACATGTCCTACACCGGCACGGGCGTGCTGATCGCCGCGCTCATTTCCGGCCTGATCATGCGCTTCTCGCCGCTGCGCCTCGTCACGGCCTATTTCGAGACGATCTGGGCCCTGCGCTACTCGCTGATCACCATCGCGGCGATGCTCGCGCTCGGCGTCCTCACCCGCTACGCGGGCGTCGATGCCACGCTCGGCCTCGCCTTCGCGGGCACCGGCATCCTGTACCCGTTCTTCGGAACGCTGCTCGGCTGGCTCGGCGTGGCGCTCACGGGTTCGGACACGGCCTCGAACGTGCTGTTCGGCGGGCTGCAGCGGATCACCTCCGAGCAGCTCGGCTTGCCCGGCGTGCTGATGGCGGCGGCGAACTCGTCGGGCGGCGTGATGGGCAAGATGGTCGACGCCCAGTCGATCGTCGTCGCCTCGACGGCCACCGGCTATTTCGGCCAGGAAGGCAAGATCCTGCGCTTCGTGTTCTGGCACTCGATCGCGCTCGCCTGCCTCGTCGGCCTGTTCGTGATGCTGCAGGCCTACGTGCCGTTCTTCCAGCAGATGGTCATCGACCTGCCCGCTGCGGCGCCGGCCGCGCACTGAAGCCTCGATGGCTGCGCCGGTCGCCCACGGGCGGCCGGCGTCGACGCTCGGGCGTAGGACCCCCGTTCTGACCGACGGAACCCCGCACCGTCTGCGCGCGCCAGTCCACATTCACCGCGTCATTCCGGGCTCCGCTATGCGGCCCCGGAATGACGCGGTGCTGTGATTCGGTGAAGGCCGAGCCTGCGATTGCCGGATGGGAGCCGCCGCCGCCGCGACGGCCCGCACGATCCGTGCTAGAGGCCACGCGCCGGCCCATCCCTGGAGGGCGGGCTCGAGAATGGAAGCGGACTGGTTCGGGACGGCGCGCGTTGAAGAAGGCTTTCGTCAAATCCTACGGCTGCCAGATGAACGCCTACGACGCGGCGCGCATGGCCGACGTCCTCGGCGCTGAGGGCTACGCGGCGACCGACTCGGTCGAGGAGGCCGATGTCGTCGTCCTCAACACCTGCCACATCCGCGAGAAGGCCGCCGAGAAGGTCTATTCAGAACTCGGCCGCCTGCGCGTGCTCAAGGGCGAGCGGAAAGCGCAAGGTCTCGACACGCGCATCGTGGTAGCCGGCTGCGTCGCCCAGGCCGAGGGCGCCGAGATCCAGGCGCGCCAGCCCGCCGTTGACGTCGTGGTCGGCCCGCAGAGCTACCACCGCCTGCCGGACCTTCTGGCGCGGTCCCGGGAGCGCCGCGTCGTCGACACCGAATTCCCCGTCGAGGACAAGTTCAACCACCTGCCCCGGCGGCGGACGCTCGGGGCTTCGGCGTTCCTCACCGTGCAGGAGGGCTGCGACAAGTTCTGCGCCTTCTGCGTGGTGCCTTATACCCGCGGTGCCGAGATCTCGCGGCCCGTGGCGGCGGTGCTCGCCGAGGCCGAGAAGCTGGCCGAAGGGGGCGTGCGCGAGATCACGCTCATCGGCCAGAACGTCAACGCCTATCACGGCGACGGTGCCGACGGCGCGCCCGTGGGCCTCGCCGAACTGGTGCGCGCGGTGGCCCGGATCCCCGGCATCGCGCGGATCCGCTACACGACGAGCCACCCGAACGATTTCGACGACGCGCTGATCTGGGCCCATGCCGAGGTTCCGGCCCTGATGCCCTACCTGCACCTGCCGGTGCAGTCGGGCTCGGACCGGATCCTCGCCGCCATGAACCGCAAGCATACCGGCGACGCGTATCGGCGCCTGATCGACCGCGTGCGTACCGCCCGGCCGGACATCGCCCTCTCCTCCGATTTCATCGTCGGCTTCCCGGGCGAGACCGACGCGGATTTCGCCGATACCCTGCGACTCGTGCGCGAGATCGGCTTTGCGAGCGCCTTCTCGTTCAAGTACAGCCCCCGTCCGGGCACGCCGGCGGCCGATCGCGGCGATCAGGTGCCGGAGACCGTGATGGCGGCGCGGCTCGCGGAGCTGCAGGCGCTCCTCGACGGCCAGCGCCACGCCTATCAGCGGGCGGCCGAGGGCGGGGTCTTCGACGTGCTGGTGGAGAAGCCGGGGCGGCATCCCGGCCAGGTCGCGGGCAAGACGCCGCACCTGCTGGCCGTGCAGTTCGACGCCGCGCCTCACCATATCGGGCAGGTGGTGCCCGTTCGGATCACCGAGGCCGGCTCGAACAGCCTGTTCGGGCAGCTTGTCTCGGCGGCTGCGGCGGCATGACGGGCGGGTTCAAGACGGGGATGTTGGCGAGGATGACGGCTTGAGCGCAACGGACGGGGCGAGCGCGCGCGGCGCGCTCCGGGGTCGCGGCCCGGCGGCGCGGCCGGCCGGATCGGACGCGGCGGTCGAGGTGCCGCTGACCTTTGACGACAACCGCCTCGCGAGCCTCGTCTTCGGCCAATACGACCAGAACGTCGCCCATATCGAGCGCCGGCTGGACGTGACCGCCACCGCCCTCGGCAATCACCTCGTCATCAAGGGGCCGGCCGACGCCGCCGAGACGGCGCGGCGGGTGTTCCAGAAGCTCTACGCGCGGGTCCGCACCGGCGGCAGCACGCTGACGCTCGGCGACGTGGACGGCGCGATCCGCGAGGCCACCGCCCAGGCGACGCTGTTCCCCGCCGAGGCGATTGCCGCCGAGGCCGACAGTCCGCTTTTCGAGCAGATCGCCACCCGCAAGCGCGGGGCCGTGCGCGCGCGCAACCCGGCGCAGGACGAATACATCAAGCTCCTGCGCACCAACGAGCTGGTCTTCGCCGAGGGGCCGGCCGGGACCGGCAAGACCTGGCTCGCCGTCGGCCACGCCGTGTCGCTGCTGGAACAGGGCCATGCCGAGCGGCTGATCCTGTCGCGTCCGGCGGTCGAGGCCGGCGAGCGCCTCGGCTTCCTGCCGGGCGACATGCGCGAGAAGGTCGATCCCTACCTGCGGCCGATCTACGACGCCCTCTACGATTTCATGGAGGCGCGCCACGTCGACCGCGGCCTGCAGACCGGCACGATCGAGATTGCGCCACTGGCCTTCATGCGCGGGCGGACCCTGACCAACGCGGTGGTCCTGCTCGACGAGGCGCAGAACACCACCTCCATGCAGATGAAGATGTTCCTCACCCGCCTGGGCGAGGGCTCGCGCATGATCATCACGGGCGATCCGAGCCAGATCGACCTGCCGCCAGGCCAGAAATCGGGCCTCGTGGAAGCGGTCAGCGTGCTGGACGGCGTCTCGGGGATCGGGCACGTGCGGTTCAAGGATGTCGACGTGGTCCGCCACGACCTCGTCCGCCGGATCGTCACCGCCTACGAGCGCGCCGCCCACGGCAGCGCGGAGACCGACCGCAATCCCAATCCACGGCGGCGGCCGCTGGCGTGAGCATGCCGCACGCGATCGATCTCGCCGTCGAGGACGCGCGCTGGGAGGCGGCGATCCCGGACCTCGAGGCCTTAATCATGCGCGCCGTGGAAGCCGGCCTCGCCATCGCGCCCGAGAAGCCTGGCGGCCCCGTCGAGGTCAGCGTCCTGTTGACCGACGACGCCGCCGTGCAGGATCTCAACCGGACCTGGCGCGGGAAGGACAAGCCGACCAACGTCCTGTCCTTCCCGGCCGCACCGCAGCCGGCTCATCCCGGCGTCCCGACGCCGCTCGGCGACGTGGTCCTTGCTTACGAGACCCTGGTGCGCGAAAGTGCGGAGCAGTCGAAGCCGCTCCAGAATCACCTCGCCCACCTCCTCGTCCATGGCACCCTGCATTGTCTCGGTCAGGACCACGAGATCGGCGAGGCCGAGGCCGATGCCATGGAAGCCCTCGAGGTCGCGGCTCTCGCGACCCTCGGCATCCCGGATCCCTATGCCTGAGCGCGCGACGCCCGATCGACCCCAGACCCGAGAGACATGAGCAACGATCGAAGTCGCGGCGCGGCCCTGGCCGCGCCCAGTTCCACCGAGGGTGAATCCCAGCACCGGGAGCCCTGGTACGACCGCCTGCTTCAGGCCCTCCATCTCAAGCCGCGCGATTCGCTGCGCGAAGGCCTTGAGGAGGCGCTGGCGGAGCCGGATGCCGGCGAGAGCGGCCTCACCCCGCTCGAGCGCGTCATGCTCAAGAACGTCCTCGGCCTGCACAAGGTGCGCGTCGACGACGTGATGGTGCCCCGGGCCGACATCGTCGCCGTGTCGAACGACACGAGCCTCGGCGAGTTGCTCAAGCTGTTCCGCACGGCGGGTCATTCCCGGCTGCCGGTCTACGGCGAGACCCTCGACGATCCCCGCGGCATGGTCCATATCCGCGACCTCGTCGACCACATCGCCGCCAAGGCGGAGCCGGCCCGGCGCAGCGCGCCGGCCGTCGTGAAGCCCGCGGAGACGACGGTCGACGGTGCCGCGGATGCATCCGCGGCACCGCGCCCGCGCCGGCCGGCGGCGCGCCTGCCGCGCGGGCTGGATCTCGGCAAGGTCGACCTGACGACGACTCTGGCGGCTGCGCGCATCCAGCGTCCGGTCCTGTTCGTGCCGCCCTCGATGCCGGCCATCGACCTGCTGGTGCGCATGCAGGCGACCCGCACCCACATGGCCCTGGTCATCGACGAGTATGGCGGCACCGACGGGCTGATCTCCATCGAGGATCTGATCGAGGTCGTAGTCGGCGACATCGAGGACGAGCATGACGTCGCCGAGGACAAATACGTCCAGCGCGTCGACGGCGAGGGCGAGGTCTTCGTGGCCGACGCGCGCACGCCGCTGGCCGAGGTCTCCGAGGTGACGGGCGTCGACCTCGTGGCGGCGGTCGGCGAGATGGCCGAGGAGATCGACACGCTCGGCGGCATGATCGTCACGCTGGCCGGCCGCGTCCCGTCGCGGGGCGAGTTGATCGCCGGCCCGGGCGATCTCGAATTCGAGGTTCTCGATGCCGATCCCCGGCGCCTGAAGCGCCTGCGGTTCCACAAGGGTGCGGCGCGGATCGGTGCCGTCGTGCCGCTCGCCCTGCCCCCGCCGTCGAGCAAGCCGGTCGCCGAGACGCCGCACCCGTGACGGTCGCGGCGTGACGGGTGCGGCGGACGGTTTCGCCCGGTCGCCCTCGGCGGTCGGCGCATCCATGCGCGGGCCGATGCGGGGTCCCATGTCCGATCCGGAGCGCGCGCGCGTGCCGGGCGCCGTCCGGGCTATCGGGCGCCTGACCGGCTGGCGCCGGCTCGGGCTTGCGTGGCTCGCGGGCGCGCTCGGCGCATTGGCCATGCCGCCCTACGGCATCCTGCCGGCCCTCGTCCTGTCCCTGACGGTCGCGGTCTGGCTGCAGGACGGGGCCGCCTCCGACCGGACCACCCTCCGGCGGTTCTGGCCCTGTTTCCTGGTCGGCTGGGCCTGGGGCTTCGGCTATCTCACCGCCGGTCTCTGGTGGCTGGGCCAGGCCTTCCTGGTGGAGGCCGACGAGTTCCTCTGGGCCCTGCCGCTGGGCGTCGTCGGCCTGCCCTTCGTCCTCGGCCTGTTCTACGGGGCCGGCTTCGGCGCGGCGGGCCTGCTATGGGGCCGGGGCGCGGCGCGGATCGCCGCCCTCGCCTTCGGGCTCGGCGCCGCCGACTGGCTGCGCGGTCACCTATTCACGGGCTTCCCCTGGAACACCCTCGGGATGGCGCTGGCCCAGAACCTCTGGCTGATGCAATGGGCCGCGACGATCGGGCTCTACGGCCTGTGCATCCTGGCCGTGCTCGTCTGCGCGGCGCCCGCGACCCTGGCCACCGGCGCGACTCGGCGCGACCGGTTCGGGCCGAGCGTCGCCGCCGCCATCATGCTCATCGGCATGGCCCTCGCCGGCGCCGAGCGGCTCGGCCCGCCCGATCCGGCCGTGTCCGGAATCCGGCTGCGCCTCGTTCAGCCGAACCTGCCGCAGGATGCCAAGTTCAGGCCGGAAAACCGGGCCGATATCGTCGACCGCTACATCGAGTTGAGCCAGCGCCCGACCGAGGCGGGGGCGCCCGAGCCGACCCACATCGTCTGGCCGGAATCCGCCTTCCCGTTCCTGATCCAGCGGGATCCCGACGCCCTGGCCAAGGTGGCGGCCGGCCTGAAGCCCGGGCAGCAGCTGATCACCGGGGCGGCCCGTGCCGAGGAGCCGCTGCCGGGCGAGCGCCTGCGCTTCTTCAACGCCGTCATGGTGATCGGGCCGGACGGCACGATTTCCGACAGCTACGACAAGGTCCACCTCGTTCCGTTCGGTGAATACCTCCCGGCGCCGCTCGATGCCGCCCTGCGGGCCCTCGGCCTACGGCAGTTCGTGGCCATTCCGGGCGGCTTCTCGGCTGGATCACTCGCCGGTCAACGGATCCTGACGGTTCCGGGCCTGCCGCCGGTGGCGGCGACGATCTGCTACGAGGCGATCTTCCCGGGCGCGATCCTGCCTCTCGGACACGCCGCGCCGTCGCCGCAGCCGCCGGGGCTCATCCTGAACGTCACCAACGACGCTTGGTTCGGCGACACGCCCGGTCCGCGCCAGCACCTGGCCCAGGCGCGCCTGCGGGCGGTCGAGGAGGGATTGCCGCTCGTGCGCGACGCCAATACCGGGATCTCCGCAGTGATCGACCCGCATGGCCGAATCGTCGCCCGGACGAGGCTGGACGCGGAGACCTGGCTCGACGCGGATCTGCCCGCCCGCATCGTCGGCGGCACGCTCTATGGCCAGTTCGGCGATGCCGCCTTCGCGCTGATGCTCGCCGCCTGCCTCGGCGGTGCCGTGATCGCGCGGCGGCGGCCGTGAGCCCGGGGCGCACCAGCGCGAACCGTTTCCTGCTCGGCCTGGCGCTGATGCTGGTGGCGTTCAACCTGCGCCCGGCGCTCAGCACGGTCGGCCCGCTGCTGGCGACGATCCGGGACGGCACCGGCCTCGGTGCCGGCGGCGTCGCCATCCTCACCACGCTGCCGGTCCTGTGCCTGGGCATCGCCTGCGCGCTGGCCGCGCCGCTGATCCGCCGGATCGGGCCCGACCTCGCGGTTCTCGCCGGATCGACGATCCTGGTGGCCGGCCTGGCGCTTCGCGGCCTCGGCGGCCTCGTGCCGCTCTTCGCCGGAACGGCGCTCGCCGCGATCGGGATCGGCCTCGACAACGTCCTGCTGCCGGCCCTCGTGAAGCGCGATTTCGCCGGCAGCGGCGGTCTGATGACCGGACTCTACACGATGACCCTGTGCCTCGGCGCCGCCGCCGGCGCCGGGGCGGCGGTTCCGGTGGAGCACGCCCTCGGGGGCGGATGGCCCTCTGCCCTGGCGGTCTGGTCGCTGCCGGCGCTCGTCGCCGCCTTCGTGTGGATCCCGTTCGCGCGCCGGACGATGTCGACCGCCGCGCCCTCCGCCGGGCGACTGCTGCGCGACCCGCTGGCCTGGTGGGTGACCGGCTTCATGGGCCTGCAATCGTCGCTCGCCTACATCCTGTTCGGCTGGCTGCCGCTGCTGCTGCAGGGACGCGGCCTCACGCCGCTCGATGCCGGGCTCTACGCCTCGCTGACCACGCTGGTTCAGGCTCCCGGCGCGCTCCTCACCGCCATGCTGGCCGCGCGCGCCCGGGATCAGCGGGGCTGGATCGTGGCCATCCCGGGCCTCACCGCCGTGGCCTTCCTGGTCCTCGCCTTCGGGGCGGACTCACTGCGCATTCCGGCTGCCGGCGCCCTCGGCTTCGGCATCGGCGGGTGTTTCGGCCTCGGTCTCACCCTGATCGTCCTGCGCGCCGCCGACGCGGCGAGCGCCGCAGGGCTCTCGGCCATGGCGCAGGGCATCGGCTACACGGGCGCCTGCCTCGGGCCGCTGGTCTTCGGCTTGGCCCATGAGTCCACGGGCGGCTGGGGCGTGCCGGGGGCCCTGTTCGTCGGCATCGCCGTCGCGGCGATCCTGATCGGCCAGGCCGCGGGCCGCGACCGCAAGGTCAGCGCGGCCGAGCCTGAGATGCGCGGGAAAGCGGCTCAGCCGCTGGCGTCGCTCCAGCCCGCGAAACCGGCCAGCGGTTCCTGATCGTAGCGCGCCATCAGGTCGGTCATCGCGACCCGATCCGAGAGGCGGCCCTCCGCGGCCAGCTGCGCCAGCCCCTCGAAGAAGCCCTCACGACCCAGCGCCGGCGCGAAGCTCAGGGTGAAGCGGACCGGCTCTTCGCTGCGATTGGCGAAGGCGTGGGCGATCCCGGGCGGGATCAGCGCGAAATCGCCTGGCCCGAGCGCGTGGTCCGTATCGCTGACATGCAGGGCGAGCCGGCCCGCCTCGACCGAGAAGGTCTCGGTCAGCCGGGCGTGGCGGTGCAGTCCGGCACCGGGCGTCCGCGGATCCATGTCGACCCGATAGATGCCGAGGCCGTCGCCCGTCTCGTCGCTGCGCGCCAGATAGGAGATCCGCATGCCGCCGACGACGGCGTTCGGGCCGAGCCCGCGCTGCACGACACTCGTCATCGCCGTCCCCGCTGGGTGTCCAAACAGGAACCCCGCGCGGCCGGGTGACCGCGCGGGGCTTCGATCGTGGTCGCGGCGCGCGCGGCTTACTCGGCGGCGACCCGGTGGGCCTGCGACCCGTCCGTGTAGGTCTCGGACTGCAGGCGCTTGCCCGGGGCGGCCCGGCCCGGCAGCGGCGGCAGGGCCTTGGCCTTCTCCAGGTCGATCCCGGCGCCCTCTGCGACCCGGCGACCGTAATCCTCGTCGGCGTGCCAGAAGTGCCAGACCATCCGCAGCTGGATCGGCTCCGGGCACTGCTTCATGTCGGCCACGAGGTTGGCGATCAGGTCCTCGCGCTCCCAATCCTCGAAGGAGCGGTAGCGCACGCCGGCCTGCGTGTAGTCGTCCTCTGTGCGCGAGGTCTGGTAGCGGCCGAGATTGCCCTGGACCGGCTGGTGATAGTCCTTGGCCGGCTTCGGCGCCTCGCGCAGGCCTTCGGCCAGGGTGGAGGGCTCGTAGTTGATGTGCTTGTTCGGGCCGGTGCCGTCGACACCGTAGGTCATCTGCCCGTCCCGCTGGTTCGAATAGACCTTCACGCCGGGCTGCGGCGCGTTGATCGGCAGCTGCAGGTAGTTGGCGCCGACGCGGTAGCGCTGGGTGTCCGAGTAGGACAGCGTCCGGCCCTGGAGCATCTTGTCGTCCGAGAAGTCGATGCCGTCGACCAGAACGCCGGTGCCGAAGGCCGACTGCTCGACCTCAGCGAAGAAGTTGTCCGGCACGCGGTCGAGCACCATCCGGCCGCAGGGCAGGAGCGGGAACTGGTCCACCGGCCAGAGCTTCGTGTCGTCCAGCGGGTCGAACGAGAGGTGGTCGTTCGGGCCGTCCGGCATGATCTGCACGGCGAATTCCCACTCGGGGAAGTTGCCGGCCTTGATGTTGTCGTACAGGTCGCGGGTCGCGTGGCCGACATCCTTGGCCTGGATCTCGGACGCTTGGCTCGAGGTCAGGTTCCGGACGCCCTGCTTGGGGATCCAGTGGAACTTGCAGAGCACCGCCTCGCCCTGGTCGTTGACCAGCTTGTAGGTGTTGACGCCCGAGCCTTCCATCTCCCGGTAATTGGCCGGGATTCCCCAGGGCGACTTCAGGTGCGTCACCATGTGGATCGCTTCGGGGTGCTGGGCCACGAAGTCGAAGAAGCGCCATGCCTCCTGGCGGTTCGTCACCGGATCCGGCTTGAACGCGTGGATCATGTCCGGGAACTTGATCGCGTCGCGGATGAAGAAGACCTTGAGGTTGTTGCCCACGAGGTCCCAGTTGCCGTCGACGGTCTTGAACTTCACCGCGAAGCCGCGCGGGTCGCGCTCGGTCTCCGGGCTCTCCTTCGCGCCGGCGACGGTGGAGAAGCGCACGAACATCGGCGTCTTCACGCCGGTCTCGTTCAGAACGCGGGCGCGGGTGTACTTGGAGGCCGGCTCGTCGCCGATCTTGCCGTAGGCCTCGAACCAGCCATGGGCGCCGGCGCCGCGGGCGTGGACGACCCGCTCCGGGATCCGCTCGCGATCGAAATGCGTGATCTTCTCGATGAACTGGTAGTTCTCGAGCGTCGCCGGGCCGCGCTCACCGACCGTTCGGGTGCTCTGGTTGTCGCGGACCGGATGGCCCTGGCGGGTGGTCAGGATCGGGCGTTGATCGCTCATGCGTACCGTCTCTCCGTTCTGCGAAGGCTCTCGGCGGACGAGGTCAGCCTGGAACCGTTCTGGTGAAAGGTTATGACCCCGGCGTGACCCCGAGGCAAATGCATCGTCACAAAGGTTCTGATAGACGCAGCCTATGAATCTGGCCGGCCTCTCGCTTCGGGATCTCGAATATGTCGTCGCGGTCGCCGACGAGGGGCATTTCGGCCGGGCCGCCGAGCGCTGTAATGTCAGCCAGCCCACATTGAGCGTGCAGGTGCGTAAGCTGGAAACCGCGCTCGGCCTGACTTTGTTCGAGCGCTCGAACCGCCGGGTCCTGCTCACCGAGGCCGGGCAGGCGATCGTGCGGCAGGCGCGGGTGGTGCTCGCGGAGGCGCATCGGCTGCTGGCGCTCGCCAGCGAGGGCCGCGGCTCGCCGCTGACCGGCCGGCTCGTCCTGGCGGCGATCCAGACGCTCGGCCCCTACTTCTTCCCGCTGGTGCTGCGGCCGCTGCGCGAGCAGTACCCGCTGCTGATGCTGTCGCTGTCGGAATCGCGGACCGCCGACATCGTCGAGGGCCTGCGCGACGGCCGCGTCGACGCGGCCCTGGTGTCGCTGCCGCTGCCGTCCGGCGGGTTCGCGGTCTCGCCGCTGTTCGTCGAGCCGTTCTGGCTCGCCTGCCCGTCCGAGCACACCCTCGCCCGGGGCGGCGCGCTCTCGGCCGCCGAGATCGCGGGGCCGGACCTCCTGCTGCTCGACGAAGGCAATTGCCTGCGCGACCAGACGATCGCGGCCTGCGGCGCCGGCTCCTCGGTCGGCCGCCACGCCACCAGCCTGGAGACGCTCCGCTCGATGGTGGCCGCGGGCGCCGGATACACGCTGCTTCCGGCCCTCGCGGTGCCCGCCAATCCCGATCCCAGCGGCCTGACGGTCACCCGGGCCTTCGATGTCGACGGTCCCGGTCGGACGATCGCGCTGGTCTGGCGGGCGAGCGATCCGCGCGCCGCGGGACTGGCGAGCCTCGCCGCCTTCTTCCGGGCGCACGCGCCGCCCGGCACCACGGCCTACCGGGGCGACGACGCGGTGGCGTGAGGCGCTCGCGTCATGAGGTCGTGATGCGGACGGACGCGCGGCGGGTCTATCAGGACCGGTCAGAACATGCGGAGCAGGCCGATGCGGCGCAGGATGATCTGGGGGGCTCTGGTGCTGCTGGCCCCCGTCGGCGCCCGCGCCGCGCCGACCGACAGCTTCGCGCGGATCGATCAGATCGACCGGGCCTCCCTGGTAATGAGCGTGGAGACCGGCATCGTCCCGCGTCCACTGGCCGCGACCATCGCCCGCGCCCTCGATCAGGTCGCCGCCGACGCCGCCAAGCCGGGTGCGGAACGGCCGGACGACTACCTCCGGATCGAGCCGCTGATCACCGCCATCGCCGGCCCCGACGCCACCCGGATGCATTCGGGGCGCAGCCGCCAGGACATCATCCCGACGGTGCTGAAGCTCGAGCAGCGCGACCGCCTCCTCGCCCTCGCCGCGGCCCTGAACGCGACCCGGGCCGCCCTGCTGGCGGTCGCCGATCGCGAGGCCGACACGATCGTCCCGGCCTATACCAACGGCGTCCAGGCCCAGCCGACGACGCTCGGCCACCTCTATCTGGGCTACGCGGCCGTGCTCGCCCGCGACGCGGATCGCCTGCGGGAGGCCTGGGCGCGCCTGAACCTGTCGCCGCTGGGCGCGGCTGCCCTCGGGACGTCGAGCTTCCCGGTGGATCGCAACCGGCTGGCGGCGCTGCTCGGCTTCGACGGGCCGGTCGAGAACAGCTACGATGCCGGCCAGCTCGCGCCCATGGATCTCGGCCTGGAGCTGACCGGTCTGGCGGGCAACCTCGCCACAATCGCCGGCAGCTTCGCGCAGGACCTCTACGCCCAGTATCACCAGACGCGGCCGTGGATCCTGCTTCGGGAGGGCGCGCTGACCGGACCGAGCAGCATCATGCCGCAGAAGCGCAATCCCGTGGCGCTCTATGCCCTGCGCATGAAGGCCAGCGACGTGGTCGGCGCTGCGCAGGCCTTCGTCATCATGGCCCACAACGTCGAGTCCGGGATGCCGGACTACAAGCGCAACCAGGACGAGCCGCCGGGGCGGACGCTCGCCGAGGCCGCCGAGATGTGCCGGCGCTGGACCCGCGTCCTCGACGGGCTGGTCGTGGACCGGGCGCGCGCCGCCGACGAGGTCGCGGCGGATTACGCGACCACCACCGAACTTGCCGACACGCTCCAGCGCGAGGCGGACGTGCCGTTCCGGCTCGGCCACCACTTCGCGTCGGAACTCGTGGGCTACGGCCGCGGCCACGATCTGCGCCCGGCCGATCTGCCCTTCCCGGAGGTGCGGCGGATCTACGCCGAGGCCGTTGCCGGGTCGGGGTTGATGCCGGACCTGCCCCTCGACGAGGCCCGCTTCCGGGCGGCTTTGTCGGCGCGCGGCATGGTCGACGCCGCCAAGGGACTCGGCGGACCGCAACCCGCGGAGGTCCGGCGCATGCTGGCCGGCGCCCGGGACCGGCTGGCGGCCGACCGCATATGGCTCGACGCCCGCCGCAAGGGGCTGGACGAGGCCCGGGCGCGCCTCGACGCCGCCTTCGCGGGCCTGACGCGCGAGCCCTGATCCCGGCGCGGGGGCGCCGTGCCGAAACTCTGCCGTGACAGGGCCAATATTGCGGTATAGCGCGCGCCTGACGCCTGCCGGCTCGTGCGGGCCGCTCCCGATCGGTTGCCTTGCCCCCTCTCCGCACAATCGGCCTCTGGGCCGCCCTCGCCGCCGCGTCCGCACTCGTCTCGTATGGCCTCGTGCGCGCGCAGTTTCCGGCCGCGCTGCTGCTCGGGCCGATGATCGCGGCCATCGCCTTCGGTGTCGGCGGCTCGCGCCTGCGCGTGCCCCGTTCCGCGTTCCAGGCCTCGCAGGCGGCGATCGGCTGCCTCGTGGCGCACGCGGTCACCGGGCAGATCGCCCAGACCCTGCTGGCGGACGGGCCGCTCATCGTCGCCGTCGTGCTGGTGACCGTCGCGGTCAGCGGGCTCGTCGGCTGGATCCTGACCCGCCTGCGCGTGCTCCCCGGGACCACGGCGGCCTGGGGCTCCTCCCCCGGCGGCGCCTCGGCCATGGTCGCCATGGCGGAGGATTTCGGCGCCGATCCGCGCCTCGTCGCCTTCATGCAGTATGTCCGCGTCGCCGCGGTGGTGTTCTCGGCCTCGCTGGCCGCCCGTTTCCTGATGGAAACCCCGGTCCCGGGAGCGGCTGCGGGCGTGGGTGAGGCGACCGGTCCGCTCTCGCTGCTCGCGACGCTCGCCGTCGCGGTCGTGGGTGCGGGTGCGGCGCTCGCGCTGCGTGTCCCGGCCGGCGCGCAGGTCGGCCCGATGGTGCTCGGCAGCCTGCTTCACGCCACCGGCCTCGTCCGCATGGCGCTGCCGGTGCCGATCCTCGAACTCGCCTACGCCTGCATCGGCATCTATGTCGGCCTACGGTTCACCCGTGAGACGCTGCGCCTGACCGTCACGGCCCTGCCCGGAATCCTGGCGGCGACCTTCTCGGTCATCACCCTGTGCGCGGCCTGGGGCTGGGGGCTGACTCTGCTTCTGCCGATCGACCTCCTCACCGCGGTGCTGGCCACGAGCCCCGGCGGCCTCGATTCGGTGGCGATCATCGCGGTCGGCTCGAAGGCCGACGTCTCCTTCGTGCTGGCGGTCCAGACCCTGCGCCTGTTCGTGGTTCTGCTCACCGGCCCGCTGCTCGCCAAGTGGATCAGCCGGTCCGTGCCGGAGACGGCCATCCGATGAACGCCCTGGTTCTCGCCTTCCTGAATTCCTGGCGCGGCCTGCGCCACGGCGCGCGCACCGAGCGGGCCGTGCGGCAGGAACTCGTGCTCCTGGCCCTTGGCGTGCCGGTCGCCCTCTTCCTCGGCGCGACGCTCTGGGTGCGCGTCGCCCTGATGGGCAGCCTGCTGTTGATGCTGGCCGCCGAGTTCCTCAACACCGCCGTCGAGAAGCTCTGCGACCATGTCCATCCGGGTCATCATCCGATGATCGGCACCGTGAAGGACCTCGCCTCCGCCGGCACCTTCATGGCGCAGATGGCCGCCCTGCTCGTCTGGGTGGCGGCGCTGGTCGAGCGGCTGGGCTGATCTGCCTCGCGCCGGGCGCGCTCGCATCCGCGGGCCGGAGGGTCTATCTGGCCGGCATAGCCCTGCACATCGGCCGAGACTCCACACCGTGACGGACTACATCCGCAAGATCCTCACCGCCCGCGTCTACGACGTGGCGATCGAGAGCCCCCTCGATCCGATGCCGCGCCTGACGCAGCGGCTCGGCCGGCCGGTTCTGCTGAAGCGCGAGGATCTCCAGCCGGTCTTCTCGTTCAAGCTGCGCGGTGCCTACAACAAGATGTCGGGCCTGAGCCCCGACCAGATCGCCCGCGGCGTCGTCTGCGCGTCCGCCGGAAACCACGCGCAGGGCGTGGCGCTCGCCGCCGCCAAGCTCGGCGCGCGCGCGGTCATCGTGATGCCGCGCACCACCCCGTCGATCAAGGTCGATGCCTGCCGGGCTCGCGGCGCCGAGGTGGTGCTGCACGGCGACGCCTTCGATGAGGCGCTCGCGCAGGCGAAGATCCTCGAGGCCGAGCAAGGCCTGACCTTCCTGCACCCGTTCGACGATCCCGACGTGATCGCCGGCCAGGGGACCATCGGCAAGGAGATCCTGGAGCAGCATACCGGGCCGATCGAGGCGATCTTCGTGCCGGTGGGCGGCGGCGGGCTGGCCGCAGGGATCGCCACCTTCGTGAAATACCTTCGGCCGGGCACCAAGGTGATCGGCGTCGAGCCCGAGGACGCCGCCTGCATGGCAGCGGCGCTGGCGGCCGGCACCCGGGTCAGCCTGCCCAGCGTCGGCCTGTTCGCCGACGGCGTCGCCGTGCGTCAGGCCGGCGAGGAGACGTTCCGGCTCTGCCGTGAGCACCTCGACGAGGTCATCACCGTCGACACCGATGCCATGTGCGCCGCGATCAAGGACATCTTCGACGACACCCGCGCGGTGTCGGAGCCCTCCGGGGCGCTGAGTCTGGCCGGCGCCAAGCTCTACGCCGAGCGCGAGGGTGGGGACGGCACGCTGATCGCCATCTCGTCGGGGGCAAACCTGAATTTCGACCGCCTGCGCCATATCGCCGAGCGTGCCGAGATCGGCGAGCAGCGCGAGGTCCTGATCGGCGTGACCATCCCGGAGCGCCCCGGCGCCTATCGTGCCTTCATCAACGCCCTCGGGCCGCGGGCCATCACGGAGTTCAACTACCGCCACGCGCCGGGATCCGAGGCCCAGATCTTCGTCGGCATCAACATCAGCGGCGGCAAGCGCGAGAAGCAGGCGCTGATCGGCTCGCTGCGGGAGGCCGGCTATCGGGTCCTCGACATGAGCGACAACGAGATGGCCAAGGTCCATGTCCGCTACATGGTCGGCGGCCGCGCCGTCGGCGTCGCCCATGAGCGGCTGTTCCGCTTCCAGTTCCCGGAGCGGCCGGGCGCGCTGATGAAGTTCCTCGATGCCTTGGGGCCGGATTTCGACATCACGCTGTTTCATTACCGCAATCACGGCGCCGATTACGGCCGGGTGCTCGCCGGCATCGCGGTGCCGCCGGCCGGGCGCGCGCGGTTCGACGCCGTCATCGAGGCGCTCGGCTATCCGGCCACCGACGAGACCGAGAACCCGGCCTACCGCCTGTTCCTCGACGGCGAGGGCGCCGGGGCGGCGTGATCAGCCACCGGCCCGGACGGTCCTCGATCGAAGACTTCGGCTCCGTCTGAGCCAGCGGGGCGCAGCCATCCGGCTGCGCCACAACCGCCGGCATCGCGCTGCCCTGGTTCGCTGCGCAGCGCCCGCGGTGACGGAGGGTGCTGCGCCGGACGCCGTCACTCCTCGGCCACTTCCACCGAGGTGACATCGGGCATCGCCCGCAGCTTCGCCGCGATCGCCTCGAAGCTCGTCCGGGACAGGCGCACGAACGTGATCGTTACCTCGTCGTGGTCCGGGTCAGGGCCCGGATGGACCTTGAAGGTCCGGACCCGCGAGGCGCGCTCGCCGGTCGCCGCCTGCAGGGTGTCGATCGAGATCGTTCCCGTCCGCGCGGTCAGCCGCAGCGTCTGGGCCCGCATCCGGTCGCGCCAGCGCTCCTCAAACGGCTTCACCCCGGCCAGGATGCCGACGATGAGCGCCGTCGCGGCCAGGGCCGGCACGTAGAGGCCGCTGCCGATCGCCAGCCCGATCGCCGCGACGCCCCAGAGACTGGCCGCCGTGGTGAGGCCCTTCACCACCTCCCCGCGCAGCAGGATCGTCCCCGCGCCCAGGAAGCCGATGCCGGAGACCACCTGCGCGGCGATACGGGAGGGATCGAGCACGACGTGTGCGGTGCCCAGCACGTCGGAGAAGCCGAAGGCCGAGACCAGCATGATCAGGCAGGAGCCGACGCAGACCAGCATGTGCGTCCGCAGGCCGGCCGCCCAGAGCAGGCGCTCCCGCTCCAGCCCAATGACGCTCCCGAACAGGGCCGCCAGCGCCAGCCGGGCCACCATCTCGCCGTTGCCGATCAGGATCGCCTCCGTCCCTCCGCCCCGTGCGGATGGGGCGGATCCTTGCGGCTTAACCGGGGGCGGATCAAGCGATCCCGAGCGCCGCCTTCTCGACCTCGTAGGCGGCCCGCACGGCGGCGGCCCCGTAGGAGCGCTCCAGGCGCCGGACGGTGAAATGCGCGCGTGCGGTCGACTGGAAGTGGTTCATGAAGGCGGTGTTGACCGCGGCTCCACCGAAGGCGCCGAGGATCGGCACCGCCTGCGCGGCGACCTTCTGGGAAACCACCAGACCGAAGCGCGCGGCGATCTGCGCGGTGAATCGGATCAGCGCCGGGGCCGATTGGTCGAGGAGCGTCTTGCTGCCAGCGTAGCGGGCGGCCTCCGACAGGGTCTTGGCCAGGGCGGCACGGACGGCGAAATAGCCGCTCTCGGTCAGCGCCGCGCCGGCCTCGGTCTCGGCCACGGTCCGGCCGCCGAGGGCGAAGACCTGCACGCAGGCGAGCGCCCCCTCGGGGGTCTCCAGATTCTCACCCTCCTCCCGGGCGATCTCGGCGATTGAGCGCAGCATCAGCGTGGTCGAGACCGGGAGCTCCACCGCCAGCGTCGCGAGCCCGAACGCGCCGCCGACCGCGCCCGAGAGCGCCGCCATCGCCTTGTGCTTGGCGTCGCCCGAGCCGAGCAGCCGCGCGATCCGGCCCTCGGCCTTCGCGGCGACCGCGCCGAGGCCGTCACGCTCGGCGGCGACGAGTTCCTTGCGCGGCAGCGTCGCCAGCGCGACGTGGAGCGCGCCCCGCATGGCCGCCTCGGTGCTGCGGCTGACGGCCTCGGTGACCGGCGCCGGCAGCGACCGGCCGATGATGTCGAGGGGGGCGCCGGCCGCCGCGGAGAGCCGCGCCGCCAGGCTCGGACGCTCCAGCACCTGCACGGCGCGGCGCAGGGCGGCCAGGTCCGCGTCGCTCAGCACCGTCTCTGGAGTCGCCGCCGGCAGCGTCTCGCCGGCGAGGGTGAGGTCGCTCGTGCTCATCCGATGATCCTTGGATCTGTCCCGCTCACGCCGCTCCCGGGGCGCGCGCCGTGGTAGGAAGCTCGGGCCCCGGGATGCGGTTCCCCGCCTCGTGCCCGTCTCGCGCCGGCGCCGCAGCCGCCGTCTCAGCCTGCAAGCTGCGCCGCCCGACGGCGACGCAGAGGATCAGGACCGGGATGCCCACGAGCGAGGTCATGACGAAGAAGGCCGGATAGCCGATCGCCGCGACCACGAAGCCCGACGAGCCCGCGATCAGCTTGCCCGGCAGCGCGTAGAGCGAGGAGAACAGTGCGTATTGCGTCGCCGCGTAGGCCGGGCTGGTGAGGCTCGACATGTAGGCGATCAGCACGATGCCGGCAAAGGAGCCGCAGAAATTCTCGACGGAGATGGCGACCGTCAGGCGCCACAGCTCGGGCGCGCCGGCCGCCAGCCACGCGAAGGCGAGGTGCGAGGAGGCGGCCAGGAAGGCGCCCAGCAGCAGCGTCGGGAACAGGCCGAGGCGGGCGAGCGCCCAGCCGCCCGCGAAGCCGCCCGCGATGCCGACCCAGATGCCGTAGAGCTTGGTGACGGTGGCGATCTCCTTGAGGTCGAAGCCCAGCGTCCGGTAGAGCGGGCTCGCCATCACGCCGGACAGGAAGTCGGGCAGCCGGAACAGGGCTACGAGCAGGAGGATGCCCCAGAGGGCGCCGCCGAACCGGCCGTACAGTTCGGTGAGCGGCTCCAGCACGGCGCGGCGCATCGACCAGAAGCGGGACCGGCCGGGCGTCTCCGCCTGGACCGCGCGCGGCCTGTCGAAGGCCGGGGCCAGCAGGGCCGCGATCATCCCGACCAGCATGAGCCCGGCCATGATCAGGTAGGCCATCGTCCAGCCGCCGGACGCGGCGATGAACAGCGCGCCCGCGCCGGCCGTGATCAGGCCGAGGCGGTAGCCGAGATTCGAGGTCGCCGCCAGGATGCCCTGGAAGTCGCTGCCGGCGGCGTCGATGCGCCAGCCGTCGATCACCACGTCCTGGCTGGCCGCGCAGAAGGCCACCAGGAAGGCCCCGAGGCCCAGGAGCGCGAGGTTGGTCTTCGGGTCCGAGAAGGCCATCAGGATCAGGCACAGCGCGACCGCGGCCTGCGTGGTCACCATCCAGGCCCGCCGGCGCCCGAGCCGGGCGCTCAGTACCGGCACGTTCAGGCGGTCGATCGCAGGGGCCCAGAGGAACTTCAGCGAGTAGGGCAGCGCCACGTAGCTGAACAGGCCGATCGCCCGCACGTCGATATCCGAGAAGGCGAGGCGGAGTGTGAAGGTCCCCAGCACCAGGAGCAGCGGCAGGCCCGAGGAGAATCCGAGCGCCAGCATGAGCGCGATCCGCCGGTCCTCGACGATGTCGCGGAGCCGGAAGCGACGCATCGCCTGTGGCTGGTTCGCCATGGCATGGAACTCCTGAGCCTTCGTGGCCTTGATCTCGCGAAATCGTGGCAGCCTTACGCCGCACCGGTTTTCGCTGGATCGTGCTGTCTTGCGCCTCAATCTTGGTAGAAGCTTGCTTAACGCGGTCTCCACATTCCGCGATCGGAGCGCGATGGTGGCGCCGCCGGACGGACGGATGCACCGCCTCATTGTGGAATGATGCGTTGAGTGTCCGATCCGTGTCCGGTCCGCCCCTCGCGACGCTCGTCGACGCCTTCGCGTCCAGCCCGTCGCCGATGGTCATCACTGATGCCCGCGCCCCCGACAACCCGATCGCCTGGGCGAACGTCGCGTTCCTGAACGCGACCGGCTATGCCGCCGACGAGATCGTCGGGCGCAACTGCCGGATGCTGCAGGGGCCGGCCACGGACCGGTCGACGGTGCAGCGCATCCGCTCGGCGGTCGAGGCCGCCGAGCCGATCTCGGTGGAACTGCTCAACTACCGCAAGGACGGGACGTCCTTCTGGAACGCGATGACGATCACCCCGGTGCGCGATGCCGAGGGCCTCGCCTATTTCTACGCCGCTCAGGCGGACATGACCCATGTCCACCAGATGGAAGTGTCGATGCGCGGTACCAACGACGAGCTGGAGCGCCTCGTCCGAGCCCGGACCCACGACCTGACCACGGCCCTGGAGCAGAAGACCGCCCTGCTCCACGAAGTCGATCACCGGGTGAAGAACAATCTTCAGGTGATCTCCTCGCTGATGCTGCTGAAGGCCCGGCGCACGCCTGAGGGCGAGGCGCGGGACGCGCTCCAGAGCATGGCGGAGCGGATCGGCGCGCTGTCGACGGCCCACAGGATGCTCTATTCCGAGGGGGATTGTACGCATTTCAACCTCGGCGATTTCGCGGACGAGTTCCTGGCGGACATGAATGCCGGCCTCGACCCGGAGCGGCGCCGGGTGGAGGCCGATGTCGAGCCGATCGCGGTGACCGCCGCGATGGCGGCACCCCTGGCGCTGCTGATCCACGAACTCACGGCCAATGCGCTGCGGCACGCCTTCCCGGGCGAGCGGGAGGGCCGCGTCTCGATCACCGTCCGCCGAACCGATGCCGGCATGCACATGACGATCCGCGACGACGGCGTCGGGGTCGCCGCGGCGTCCCCCAATCCGGCTGGCTTCGGGCGCAATCTCGTGGAGATGGTGGTTCGACAGATGCGCGGGACGATCGCCTGGACGGACGCCAGTCCGGGCACGACCGTCGAGATCCAGATCCCGATTCGGCAGCCGGCTTGAGAAATCGACGTTGAGGCCGCAAGCTCACTGGCCTCGGGGCGGGAGGACGAAGAACGCATGGGGACCGGGAATGCCGCCGCGGACGCCGTCCTCCGCATCCTCGTGGTGGAAGACGAGGCCCTGATCGCCCTCGAACTCGAATGTCTGCTGGATGATCTCGGGCATGTCACGGTCGGCGTCGCCGGCAACGCCGCCGAGGCGATCGCCATGGGCCGATCCACGGCGCCCGACGTCGCCCTCGTGGACATTCACCTCGTCGACGGCCCGACCGGCATCGAGGTCGCCCGTGCGCTCTCGGCCGACCGGCGCACCACCGTGGTGTTCATGACCGCCAACGCCAAGCGCATCCCGGCCGATTTCGCCGGCGCGATCGGAGTGATCGCGAAACCCTATTCCGAGCGCGTCGTGGCCAGCACCCTCGACTACGTGGCTGATCGCCGGGCCGGCCGCGACGGGCCGGCCTGTCCGGACGGATTCTGGCCGGCGCCCGTCTGAAGCGCTTCGGGCCAAGCCGCCACCGCGCGGCCTCGGGGTCTCAGCCCCGCGCCGCGCGCTCCCGCTTGAGCCGATAGAGCGCATCCAGCGCCTCCCGGGGCGTCAGCGAGTCCGGATCGATGGCGTCGAGCATCGCGCCCAGCGGATCTTCCGGCGTCGGCTCCGGCGGCGGAGGTGGCGCGAGGGCGGCGAAGAGCGGCAGATCGTCGATCCGGGCGCGGGCCGGGCGCCCACGCTCGGCCGTCTCGAGACTCTTGAGGATCGCGCCGGCCCGGGTCACGACGCTGCCGGGCAAACCGGCGAGCCGCG
Organism: Methylobacterium sp. P1-11; assembly: GCF_008329595.1. Taxonomy (NCBI): domain Bacteria; kingdom Pseudomonadati; phylum Pseudomonadota; class Alphaproteobacteria; order Hyphomicrobiales; family Methylobacteriaceae; genus Methylobacterium; species Methylobacterium sp. P1-11. The sequence continues at coordinate 114,638 of NZ_NPKS01000006.1, read as the reverse complement.
CCACCTGCAGGCCGTAGCTGCGATCGGCGACCCCCGGCACGACTTCGTGCAGGAACACGACTCCGTCCCGATGCTCGGCCACCTTCAGGGTCGCGTTCTCCAGCCGCGCTAGCCGGTCGCCGAGCGCGGTCAGCTCGTGGAAATGCGTGGCGAACAGCGCCCGGCAGGCATTGACCTCGTGGAGGTGCTCCAGGCAGGCCCAGGCGATCGACAGGCCGTCGAAGGTCGCGGTGCCGCGTCCGATCTCGTCCAGGATCACCAGCGAACGCCGCGTCGCCTGATTGAGGATCGCGGCGGTCTCGACCATCTCGACCATGAAGGTCGATTGCCCCCGGGCAAGGTCGTCGGCGGCGCCGACCCGGGAGAACAGGCGGTCGACCCGGCCGATCCGCGCTTCCGCGGCCGGCACGAAGCCGCCCATCTGCGCGAGCACCGCGATCAGCGCGTTCTGGCGCAGGAAGGTCGACTTGCCGCCCATGTTGGGTCCGGTGATCAGCCGGATCCGGCCGCGTGTATCGCCGGAGAGGTCGCAATCATTGGCGATGAACGGTTCGCCCGCGCGCCGCAGGGCGGCTTCGACCACCGGATGGCGGCCGCCGACCACGACGAAGCTCAAGGAATCATCCACCACGGGCCGCCGCCAGTCGAGTTCGACGGCGAGGTCCGCATGGCTCGCCGCCACGTCGAGACCGGCCAGTGCCTCGGCCACCACGGCGATCGCCTCGGCCTTGGCGAGGACGCGGGCCGCGAGGTCGTCGAAGACGGCGGCCTCCAGGGCAAGCGCCCGGTCTGAGGCGCCCGAGATCTTCGATTCGAGTTCGCCCAGCTCGACGCTGGTGAAGCGCATGGCGTCCACCATGGTCTGGCGGTGGACGAACTCGCTCTGGAGACCCTTCAGGCAGGCCTCGCCTACGGATTGCGGAACCTCGATGAAGTAGCCCAGCAGGTTGTTGTGCTTGATCCGCAGGGTCCGGCAGCCGGTTTGCTCGGCATAGCGCGCCTGCAGGGCGGCGATCACCTTGCGGGAATCCTGCCCCAGTGTTCGTGCCTCGTCGATTGCCGGATGATAGCCGGCGCGCACGAAGCCGCCGTCACGACGGCTGAGGGGCAGATCGTCGGCGAGCGCCGCCGCCAGGGTGGCGATGAGATCCGGATCGGCCTCAGCCAGATGCTCCGCCAGCCGGGCGAGATCCTCGGGCAGGTCCGGAATGGCGGTGAGGCGGGCGCCGAGATCCCTGGCCACGGCGAGGCCGTCACGGATGGCGGCGAGGTCCCGGGGGCCCGCGCGGCCGAGGCCGGTCCGCGACAGGGCGCGGGCGAGGTCCGGCGCCCGGACGAGGGCGTCGCGCAGGCCGCCGCGCAGGCGGGCGTCCTCCACCAGATGCGCCACGGCCGCATGTCGCCGGGCGATGGCGCCGAGGTTCGTGAGCGGGCCCGCGAGGTGCTCGGCCAGCAGCCGCGCGCCGTTCGCCGTCACGGTGCGGTCGATCGTGGCGAGCAGGCTCCCGGTCCGCTCTCCCGACAGGGTGCGGGTGAGTTCGAGATTGGCGCGCGTCGCCGCGTCGATCGCCAGGGTCGCGCCGCCGTCTTCGCGGGTCGGAACCGCCAGGGGCGGCCGGGCCGCGAGCTGCGTCCGGGCGATGTAGAGCAGCGCCGCCCCGGCCGCCGCGATCTCGGCCCGGGTGAACTGGCCGAACCCCTCCAGGGTCGTCACCCCGTATTGCTCGCGCAGGCGCCGTTCGGCGGCGGCCGGCTCCAGCTCCGCCTGGGCTAGGGGCACGATCGCGGCACGGCTTTCCTGCCAGATCCGCGCGAGGGCCGGATCGGCGTGGATCGCCTCGGAGAGGACGATCTCCCGCGGGTCGTGCCGGGCGATGGCACCCGACAGGTCACCGCCCGCGACCTCGCTCAGGGAGAAGCGCCCGGTGGAGATGTCGACGGCTGCCAGCCCATAGGCGACTGCCCCCTCCCCGGTCTTCCGGCGGCCGATCGCCAGGAGCAGGTTGGCGCGGGCCGGGTCGAGAAGTCTATCCTCCGTGATCGTACCGGGCGTGACCAGGCGCACGACCTCGCGGCGGACCACGGATTTCGGACCGCGCTTCTTGGCCTCGGCCGGATCCTCGGTCTGTTCGCACACCGCGACCCGGTGACCGAGGGCGATCAGGCGGTTGAGGTAATCGTCGGAGCGCTCGACCGGCACGCCGCACATCGGGATCTCGCTGCCCGCGTGCTTGCCGCGCTTGGTCAGGACGATGCCGAGCGCCCGGGAGGCGATTTCCGCATCCTCGAAGAACAGCTCGTAGAAATCGCCCATCCGGTAGAACAGGAGGCAGTCCGGATTGGCGGCCTTGATCTCGATATACTGCGCCATCATCGGCGTCGCGCCGGCCGGGTCCAGGCCGGGCGTGGGCGTCGGGTCGGGGGCGGGGCGGACGGCGGTTCGGGCCATGCCGCCTCTTAGCAGAGCGCCGCCGGCGAATCAGGCCGCGCGAGTCGACGCGCCTGGGGAGAAGACGATTCGAAGGCGCATCGTCGGTGGATGGCGCCTGGATCCGACACACGCACAACACAGGATCCAGGCGCGGTCCGGACCTCAGTAGCGCGGGCCGCCGGTCGTGTTGCCGAGCTGCTGCTGGTAGCCCGGGCGCGACGGATTCCGGGCGTTCGGGTTTCCATGGCGCATCGTGTTCATGCGCCGCATCCGGCGCTCGTGGCGGGTCGAGTGATGGCGGTGCATCCGATGGTGCTGCATGCGGTGGTGGTGATGCATCGCCACGGTCTCGACCATGTCGGATCCGCCAAAGCCGGGCTGCGCCCTCGCGGGCGCGGCCTCAGAGGCCACAGTTCCCGCCAGAAGGCCGCCGAAGACCACGCCCGCGGTCAAAAGAGAACGAAAACTCATCGTGGAGTAACTCCGATCAACTCATGCAAGTCACCAGCTAAGAATCTGATGCTCGTCATGTTCCGCATCAGAGAACGAAAAATATCGTGCGGTTCCCGGATGAAGAGCGGATTACAGGCGCTCACCGCGCGTACTCGGCCGCGCCGACGTTGGCACTGTCGGGGCTCGTCCGAGCATTGACCCTATACCTGCAACGTGCCCGCGTGGAATGAGCCCAGCGCTGCGCGTGATCTCCAGGGGGCCCGGCAGCTCAGCGCAGGAACGCGCGGAGTTCCGCGTTGACGGATGCGGGTTCCTCGTGCGCGAGCCAGTGGCTGGCCTGCTCGTACCAGCGGATCCGGCCCGCGTCGCAGATTGCGAGGCTCGCCTCCGCCAAGCCGGGTTGCAGCGCGGTATCCCGCCGACCCCAGAGGATCAGCACCGGCACCCGGACCCGGGGCGGGCTCGCCCGCGGCAGCCGAACCAACGCCCGGTACCAGTTGAGCATGCCGGTCATCGCGCCGGGCTGCAGCCACGCCTCGACGTAGCGGTCGAGGTCCGCGCTCGTGAAGGCGCCGGGGCGGCTGGACGTCGTCAGCGCGCGGCGCAGGGCTCGGCAGCGATCCGCCGTGAGCAGTCGTTCGGGCAGGCGGGGGAGCTGGAACAGGCCGACATAGGTGCTGCGCAGCCATTGGCCGGGATGGTGCCGCATGTAGGCGCCCACCACGGCGGGATGCGGCGCGTTGAGGATCGCCAGCCGGTCGACCCGGTCGGGGTTGCGGCTCGCGACCCACCACGCGACGAGGCCGCCCCAATCATGGCCGACCAGCCGCACCGTGGCGGCGCCACAGGCGTCGGCCAGCGCCAGGACGTCGTCTGCCAGCCGGTCGAGGTGATAGGCGGCGATCCCGGCCGGCTTGTCACTCAGCCCGTAGCCGCGCTGGTCCGGGACGATGACCCGCAGGCCGTCTTCGGCGAGCGGCCCGATCTGATGGCGCCAGCCGTACCAGAATTCCGGGAAGCCGTGCAGCAGGATGGTCGGTGGTCCCGTCTCCAAACCCGCCTCGGCCACGTGCAGGCTGACCTCCGGCCGCGCGACCCGGCGGAATCTCACGCCCGCGCCGTGCATCGCGTCTGCCACTTCGTCATGTCGATCTCCCACCGGCTGAGAACGCGTGCGCGCGCGGGTCCGATCCGCTCAGAAGCCGAGCGTGGCGCAAGCGCCGGCTTCCGGAGAGAGCTGGTCTCGCAGGCGGTCCGGCGCCGTGCGCGTCCAGAGGCACAGCAGCACGAAGGCGGCGCCGTGCAGCAGCGCTTGCGGTGCGGAGCGGTCGGCCGCGGCGTCCCGGACCTGCTCACGACCGGGGACGACGGGAGGCGTGGCGAGGTGGGTCATGGCTCTGATCTCCAAAGGTCGTCTGACAGACGTCTTGGGGACGTCGTGTGGAAGGGATCGGAGCCGCCGGCTCAGGGTTACAGGTCCCGCAGCGGCGACCGTGCGCTGCCGCACGCGGACATCTCACCGCAGCGGGTCGAGCCAGCGCGCCAGCGTGCCGGACGCGATCCCGGCGCGGGTTTCCCGGTAGCCGAGCTCCGCCGATTCCCGGAAGCGTGACCAACCCCGCAGATCAATTCCGGACAGCTGGGGCTTGAGCACGGCGGTCGCGTGGGCCGCCGCCATCAGGCTCTGGGCGTCGCTCGATACGGTGGCGGCGCGCAGCAGCAGTGGTGCCAGGCCCGGCATCGCCAGCGGCGAGCCGATCAGCTTGCGCATGATCCTGCCGCTCCAACCGCGCCGCGGCATGTCCTGGAACGCCCGGTCGGTCCCGACATCGACGGCCAGAACCGGGCCGCGCTCGAGCCCGGCGGCGACGTCGGCCGGGAGGTTGTTCATCATCCCGCCATCCACCAGGACACCCTCGTCGCAGAGCACCGGCGGCAGCAGGCCGGGAATCGCGATGCTGGCCCGCAGGGCCTTCGGCAAGTCGCCCGAGCGGTGCACCATGGTGTTGCCGGTGGTCAGGTTCGACGAGACGCAGAAGAACGGCAGCCAGAGATCCTCGATGCGCACGCCGCCGTAGCGCGCGGCGAGGCCGGCATCGACCTTGGCGCCGCGGGTCAGCGCGTGCAGCGGCAGGGTGTAGTCGTTGATCGGGTTGCTGGTGGCGAAGAACGCCTCGATCTGCGCCTGGATCTCCGCCACGCCCCAGCCCATGGCGAGGCTCGCCGCGATGATCGCCCCCATGCTGGTCCCGCCGACGAAATCCGGCGCGCAGGACGCCTCGTCGAGGGCCTTGAGCACCCCGAGATGGGCGAGCCCCCGCGCCCCGCCCCCGCCGAGGACGAGGCCCCGCGCGGCGCCGCTGGCGAGCCGGGCGAGGCGGTGCAGATCCCCCTGGTTGCCGTCCCGAAGCTGGATCCGCATGGCCGTGGGCAAGGCGGCCACCTCCGGATGCAGAGGCTTCGGGCGGCAGGCTGCGGGATCCTGGAGGACGACGAGGTCCATGCGGATCCAGTCGGAGCGCACCCGCTCGAGATAGGCGGCCACGCCCGGTCGCGGCGCTGCGCCGGGCTCGGCCAGGAGCAGGACATGGTCACCGCGCCGCTGGCTCTGGCGGCACCAGGGGCAGTCGATCTCGTGCGCCGCGAAGATCGTGCGCGTGTGGTCGCCCTCGAAGGCCTGGAACCACGCCTCGTCGGCGCCCTCCGGCCAGTCGGTGAGGCAGCCGGTCGTGCCGGGCAGCAGGGCGTCGAACGCGGCGGCGAGCTGCCGCGCCACCCGCGCCGGATCGAGCCCCTCCGTCACGGACAGGATCGTGAAGATCCGCGGCGCGTGGTGGACCGAGTAGCCGTCGTGGGTCGCCCGCAGACGGTCGGCCAGCATCCGGGCGAAGTAGAGGAGCGTGTGCGGATGTTCGGCGATCACCGCCTCGAAGGCGTCGCGAGTGAGCCGCAGGAGGTGCGAATCGCGCAGGGCCATCACGGTGGCCGCCCGCGGCGCGTCCGAGAGCAGCGCCATCTCGCCGAAGGTCTCCGGCGGTCGGAGGCGCGCGATTCGGGTCGGCCGCCCCGCATGGTCGCGGGCCGAGATGCCGACCGCGCCCGAGACCAGCGTGTAGAGCGCGTCTCCGGTCTCGCCCTGCTCGAAGAGGGTCCGGCCGCCCGGCACCGCCAGCGGCACCATGCGGGCTCGTATGGCCGCGACCGCCGACTCTTCGAGGCCGGCCAGGAACGGGATCTCGGGCCCGCTCACGCTGGAACCACCGCGTCCATCGTCCTGTACAGGCCTGCCGACGAACCCAGCGCCATCGTCCCGTTCCCCTCCCGTATCCGATGTGTTTCGCACCACCATAGCGCACTGCGCGCGCCGGTACGCCCCGTGACCGCTTCCCGCATCTGAAACGCCGATCCCTTCGCGCGGCGTCGGCCATCCGCTACAGGCGGAGCAACACCGAAACCGGGAGGAATGCATGTCGAAGGCACAGCGGATCGCGATCGTGACCGGGGCCGGGACGGGTGTCGGCAAGGCCGCTGCCCTGGCGCTCGCCGGCGCCGGATGGCGCGTCGTGCTCTCCGGGCGGCGTCAGGCCCTCCTCGACGAGGTCGCCGCGCAGATCGGCCACGGGGCCCTGGCGGTCTCCACCGACGTGACCGATCCGGATTCGATCGCCGCCCTGTTCGCCCGCACGCGGGCGGAGTTCGGGCGGCTCGACCTGCTGTTCAACAATGCGGGGATCGGAGCCCCGGCGGTTCCGCTGGAGGATCTGCCCCTCGAGACCTGGCGGCAGGTGGTCGACACCAACCTCACCGCCCTGTTCCTGTGCACGCAGCACGCCTTCCGGATCATGCGCGACCAGGATCCCCGCGGCGGCCGGATCATCAACAACGGCTCGATCTCGGCCCACGCGCCCCGGCCGAATTCCATCGCCTACACGGCGACCAAGCACGCCGTGACCGGGCTGACCAAGGCGACCTCCCTCGACGGGCGCGCCTACGACATCGCCTGCGGCCAGATCGACATCGGCAACGCCGACACGCCGATGGGCGGCAAGATGAAGGCCGGCGTGCCCCAGGCGGACGGTTCCCTCCGGGCCGAGGCGGTGATGGACCCGGACCATGTCGGCCAGGCGGTTCTCACCATGGCGAGCCTGCCGCTCGAGGCCAACGTGCAGTTCATGACCATCATGGCCACCAAGATGCCGTTCGTCGGCCGCGGCTGAGCCGGCCCCGGCGCCGAGATCCAGCGTGGAGGCGCCCCCGAACCAGGCTTTCAGAGCCTGTTCGGGACGGGTGTCGGGCCCATGATCGCCGGTTGAGGGCGCTGCCGGAGCCGCCACCGTGAGCCTCGTTCGGATGCGTTTTCCGAGATCGAGAGGGCTCCGACGGAGCGCCCAGGTCGGACGCCGGCCGGCGCTCGGGCACCCTGCACAGGACGGACGCCGCCTGCGAATCCCACGCGAAGGACATAAGACGGAGCATTCCCTGCTCCGGACTCGCGATGCGCCGGCCATTGCCGTCGCGCGGGTTTATCTGCCGCTCAGCCATGCGACCACAGTCGCGCTTTTGGGCGCACAACATCGCCTCGCTGATTGACGGTCCAGACCATAACTCATACAAATCGTTCGGCGGGATCGTTCCGGTCGCGCCCGGGCTCCTGCGCGGAGAGGGCAAGACAGGCTGACACAAAGATCCTTGTGGCTGGATCGATCAAGTGCAGACGGTGTTATTGAACCGGTCAGAGTTCTGCATGGCAATGATGGAAGATAAAATGATCTAATGTGTTGCCAATTTTCCATGATTAATAATCGATCACCGCTGATTATTGTTTCCTAAATTTTAAAAACAGATTATTAAATTAAAAAGTCGATTTGTTTAACATAGCGGCGCGAATAAGACCGAACAGTTGCAAATAAAGGGGGGAATCATGGTCGCGAAAAGGATGTTTTCCCGGCTCTTGCTGGCTGCGTCGCTTCTGGGTGGGCACGCCGTTGGACCGGCGCAGGCGGCGCGTGGTGATTCGATCGGGGTCGCCATGCCCACGAAGTCGTCGCAGCGCTGGATCGACGACGGTAACAACATCGTCCGGCTGCTCAAGGAGAAGGGCTACAAGCCGGATCTTCAATATGCGGATGACGACATCCCCACGCAGCTCGCTCAGATCGAGAACATGCTCACCAAGGGCGTAAAGGCCCTGGTGATCGCCTCCATCGACGGTACGACCCTCAGCGATGTGCTGGCGAAGGCGAGCGAGCGCGGCGTCAAGGTCATTGCCTATGACCGGCTCATCAGGGGCACGCCCAATGTCGATTACTACGCCACCTTCGACAACTATAAGGTTGGTGTCCAGCAGGCCACCTCCATTGTCGACGCCCTCGGGCTGAAGGAGGGAAAAGGACCGTTCACCATCGAGCTGTTCGGCGGTTCGCCGGACGACAATAACGCATACTTTTTCTACGACGGCGCCGTGTCGGTGCTGAAACCCTACCTCGATGCGAAGAAGCTCGTGGTGCGGTCGGGCCAGTTCGGCATGGACAAGGTGTCGACCCTGCGCTGGGATCCGGCGACCGCCCAGGCCCGGATGGATAACCTGCTCTCGGCCTATTACGGCAACGCCCATCTCGACGCGGTGCTCTCGCCCTATGACGGCATCTCCACGGCCATCCTCTCCTCGGTGAAGAGCGTCGGCTACGGCTCCGGCGCCGTGTCGCTGCCGGTGGTCAGCGGCCAGGATGCCGAGCTGCAATCGGTCAAGTCGATCATCGCGGGCGAGCAGACCGCGACCATCTTCAAGGACACGCGGGATCTGGCGAAGGTCACCGTGGCGATGATCGACGCCCTGGAGGCCGGCCGACAGCCCGAGGTCAACGATTCGAAGACCTACGACAACGGCAAGAAGATTGTTCCCTCCTACCTGCTGACGCCGGTGATCGTCACCAAGGCCAACTGGAAGTCGGCTCTGGTCGATACGGGCTACTACACCCTCGAACAGCTCAAGTGATCGACGCTGCGGCGGAGCGCGACCGCTCCGTCCGGTCCCATCCCCGCGCCACCATGGCTGGCGCGGGGTCCGAACGTGCAGTCCGAGCTGGTAGGCGCCGCATGCAGCCCGTCCTCGAAATGCGGGGGATCTCCAAGACCTTCCCCGGCGTGAAGGCCCTTGACGACGTCAACCTCACCGTCGAGCCCGCCGAGATCCTCGCCCTGGTCGGCGAGAACGGCGCCGGGAAATCGACGCTGATGAAGGTCCTGAGCGGCGTCTATCCCCACGGAGCCTACGCGGGCGACATCACCTATGAGGGCCGGCCCGGCCATTTCCGGGATATCTCCGACAGCGAACGCCGTGGGATCGTGATCATCCACCAGGAACTCGCCCTGGTGCCCTACCTGTCGATCGCCGAGAACATCTTCCTCGGCAACGAGCAGGCCCGGTTCGGGATCATCGACCAGGGCCGGGTCTATGCCCGCGCCCGCGAATTGATGGCGATGGTGGGGCTCGACGAGAGCCCCGACACCCTCGTCACCCATCTCGGCGTCGGCAAACAGCAGCTCGTGGAGATCGCCAAGGCCATCGCCAAGAAGGTCAAGCTGCTGATCCTCGACGAACCGACGGCATCCTTGAGCGAGACGGACAGCGAGGCCCTGCTGCAGCTTCTGCTGCGCTTCAAGGCTCGGGGCATCGCCTCGATCCTGATCTCCCATAAGCTCAACGAGATCGCCAGAGTGGCCGACCGGATCACCGTCCTGCGCGACGGCACCACCGTCGAGACGCTCGATTGCCGCAATGGCGCGATCGACGAGGACCGCATCATCCGGGCGATGGTCGGCCGCACGCTGGAGAACCGCTATCCGGTGCGCGCGCCGCGGATCGGCGACGTGCTGATGGAGGTGCGCGACTGGACGGTCCACCACCCCGTCCATGCCGACCGGGTGGTGGTGCGCAATGTCGGCCTGACCCTGCGCAGGGGCGAGATCGTCGGGGTCGCCGGCCTGATGGGCTCGGGCCGGACGGAACTCGCCATGAGCCTCTTCGGCCGGTCCTACGGCCAGGGCATCCGCGGCACCGTCCGGATCGACGGTGCGGAGGTCGACGTCTCGACGATCGAGCGGGCGATCGCGGCGGGCATCGCCTACGTCACCGAGGATCGCAAGCAGCTCGGGCTGGTGCTGGGCGAGGATATCGCCCGGAACACGACGCTCGCGAATCTCCCTGGGATCTCCACCGCCGCGGTGATCGACGAGGCGGTCGAGCACCGGGTCGCCACCGGCTTCCGCACGAAGATGCGCATCCGCTCCTTCGGGGTGACGCAGCGGACCGTGAACCTGTCCGGCGGAAATCAGCAGAAGGTCGTGCTGAGCAAGTGGCTGTTCACCCAGCCCAAGGTGCTGATCCTCGACGAGCCGACCCGCGGCATCGATGTCGGCGCCAAATACGAAATCTACAGCATCATCAACGAACTGGCCGAGGACGGGCGCGGCGTCCTGATGATCTCGTCCGAGATGTCGGAGCTGCTCGGCCTCTGCGACCGCATCTACGTGATGAACGAGGGACGCTTCGTGGCCGAGTTCCCGCGGGTCGAGGCCAGCCAGGAAGCGATCATGCGCGCAATCATGCGCTCCAAGGGCCTGAACGGATGACCGACATCACGGCGAGCAAGTCCATGAAGCCCGGCGGCGACCTCTTCTCGGGCGGCGCGGCCGCGGGCGAGCCACAGGGCCGGCGGCGCGAACGCCTGCTGATGGCGCAGCTGCGCGCCTACGGGCTGATCTTCGCGCTCGCGATCATCACGCTGTTCTTCGAGGTCGCGACCGGCGGCGTCCTGTTCCAGCCGCTGAACCTGACCAACCTGATTCTCCAGAACGGCTACGTCGTCGTGATGGCGCTCGGGATGCTGCTGGTCATCGTGGCCGGACATATCGACCTGTCGATCGGCTCCGCGGTCGGCTTTATGGGGGCGCTCGCGGCCCTGCTGATGGTGCGCTTTCAGGTCGACCCGCTGACCGCGACCGCCCTGTGTCTGGTGGTCGGCGCGATCATCGGCGGGGTACAGGGCTACTTCGTGGCCTATCTCGCCATCCCGAGCTTCATCGTGACCCTGGCCGGGATGCTGGTCTTCCGGGGCCTGACGCAGGCGCTCCTCCAGGGCGCCTCGATCGGCCCCTTCCCGGACGTGTTCCAGCTGCTTTCCAAGGGGTTCCTGGCCAATTTCGCCGGGCCCTGGACCGCGCTCCTGATCGCGTTCGGCGTCACCGCGCTTCTGATCGGCCTGAACTGGCGGAGCCGGCAGGCGCGGATCCGGGCGGAGGGCCCGGCCGAGTCCCTCGCGTCCTTCATCTTCCGCAACGGCGTGACCGCGACGCTGATGCTCGCCTTCGCGTATCAGATGAGCGCCTATCGCGGCCTGCCCAACGTCCTGCTCGTCATGTTCGCCCTGGTGATGCTCTATCACTTCATCACCATGCGGACGACGATCGGACGCCGGATCTACGCGCTCGGCGGCAACATCAAGGCCGCTCGCCTGTCCGGGATCAAGACAGAGCGGCTCACCTTCCTGACCTTCGCCAATATGGGCGCGTTGGCGGGGCTCGCCGGGATGATCTTCGTAGCCCGGCTCAACACCGCGAACTCGAAGGCCGGCGTCGGGTTCGAACTCGACGTGATCGCGGCCTGCTTCATCGGCGGCGCCTCGGCGGCCGGCGGCATCGGCAAGGTCTCGGGCGTCGTCATCGGTGCCTTCATCATCGGCATCATGAACAACGGGATGTCGATGCTCGGGATCGGCGTCGACTACCAGCAGGTGATCAAGGGCGTCGTCCTACTCGCCGCCGTCTGCCTCGACGTCCACAACAAGAACAACCGGCTCTGAGGGCTGCACAAGCTCCGACGCACCGGATCATGTCCGCGTCAGGCGGATCCAGGCGAAGCAGCGCGGATCCACCTTCGCGAGCGGAGCGACGCAATCCGGCACCGCCACGCTCGGAGACGGTGCGCTGCCCCGGGCCGCTTCGCTGCGCGTGCGATAATGGACCGACAGGGCCGCCGTGCCCTCGCATCGCGGCGCCGCCGAGGCCGTGCGCGGATATCCCCGCCGGTAAGGTCAGGTCTTGCGGGCGACCGTGAAGCGGGCGGCATCCCGGAGGACGCGGGCACCCTCCCCCCAGGACGACACCGCGTCCTCGCAGACGCCGACGAGCCGGTCGCATTCGGCGCGGGCACCGTCGATGCCGAGACGGTCGACGAGCGTCGCCTTGCCGGCCTCCTTGTCCTTGCCGGTGGCCTTGCCCATGGCTTCGGGTGAGGCTTCCCGGTCGAGGATGTCGTCGGCGATCTGGAAGGCTTGGCCCAAAGCGAGCCCGTAGCGCAGGAGGGCCGCCCGCTGGCCCTCGTCGGCGCCGCCGACGATCGCGCCGGCCTCCACCGAGAAGGCCAGGATCGCCCCGGTCTTCATCGCCTGCATCCGCAGGGTGTCGTCCACGTCCATGTTGGCCACGCCGAACCGGCCCTCGGCGGTCAGGTCGAGGAGCTGGCCACCGACCATGCCGCCGAGGCCCGAGGCGCGGGCGAGGCCGAGCACGAGATCGGCGCGGATGCGCGCATCCGGCTGCCAGGTCGGATCGGCGACGATCTCGAAGGCCAGCGTCTGCAGGGCGTCGCCGACCAGGATCGCGGTGGCCTCATCGTAGGCCTTGTGCACGGTCGGCTTGCCGCGGCGCATGTCGTCGTCGTCCATGGCCGGCAGATCGTCGTGGACGAGGCTGTAGCAATGGACCAGCTCGACGCCGGCCCCGGCGGCCAGGGCCGCGGCCTCCGAACCGCCGAGCATCCGGGCGGTCTCGATGGCCAGGAACGGCCGGAGACGCTTGCCGCCGCCGAGCACCGCATGGCGCATGGCTTCCATCAGGCGCGGCGGCCGGGCGATCTCGCCGGCGCCGAGCGTGGGGCCGAGCCGCTCAACCAGGAAGGTCTCGACCATCCCGGCGACCTCCGTCAACCTGTGGGTAAAATCGGCGGCCGGCGTGACTGCCTTGACCGAACCGGTCGGTGCCTGCGTTGAGGGGGTCGGGGTCATCGGGCTTACGTCCGGTCCTGGCCTTGCGAAAACCAATCGGGTGTCAGTTGGGCGGGGACGGACTCACGGTGGATGGGGCTCGACGCAGGCGGGAGACGGCAGGTCGAGACCTTCCACTCGCGCGCCCGCGCCGTTCCCGCCGCGTCCGCCAGGCCGTGGGAGCGCTGCTGCTGCTCCCCGCCGTCGGGTTCGTCCTCGCGCTGACGTTGGCGCTCGTCTATAGCGCGGTGATGCCGCCGTCGACCCTGATGCTCGGGCGATGGGTGACGCTTCAACCGGTGAACTGGGATCCGGTCCCGCTCTCCGCCGTCGCGCCGGCCCTGACCCAGGCCGTGATCGCCTCGGAGGATCAGCGCTTCTGCCTGGATCACGGTGTCGATTTCGGCGCGATTCGCGACGTCGTCGAGGACGAGGATTCGCCGAACCGCGGCGCCTCGACGATCGCCATGCAGACGGTGAAGAACGTCTTCCTGTGGCCGGGCCGATCCTACATCCGCAAGGCCATCGAGATCCCGCTGGCGCTGACGCTCGACACGCTCTGGGGCAAGCGCCGGATGATGGAGATCTACCTCAACGTCGCCGAGTGGGGCGACGGGATCTACGGGGCGCAGGCCGCGAGCCGGCACTGGTTCGGCAAGGATGCCAGCCGGCTGAACCGGGGCGAGGCCGCTCTCCTCGCCGCCGTCCTGCCGAACCCGATCACCCGCAGCGCCGGCCGGCCCTCGCCCGGCGTGCGCCGCAGGGCCGCACGGATCCAGGGCCTGATGGGGCAGGTCGACGGGCTCACGGGCTGCCTGCGGCGGTAGCAGGGGCCCGCGGGCCTCTGTAAGACGGGCCTTCGAAACGCGGGACCCGGGGCCGATACACGATGAGCGATGCCGTCTACGACCTGAGCCTGGAGCGCATCGCCCTGATCCGCCGGATGGTCGTCGCCTGGGGCGGCGTCGAGCCGGGGGCGCCGACCATCCACCCGGCGGCGCCCTACGGCAGCCTGGACCGCGACGGCGACATCGCCAACGTCACCGGCGACGACGAGGGGGCCGAGGAGGAGCACCGGGCGCTCGAGGACGGCCTCGCCGTCTTCATCCAGAATGCGCAACTGAAGCCGGGCCGGTACCAGTACCACAACGGTCTGGCGAAGCTCGATCCGGGCGCGGTTGGCGACGTCTTCCGGGACGCGGCGACCGGCGAGACGCCGGACGTCATCACCTTCGCGGTGACCCCGGAGCACCTCGCCCTGATCCGGCGGCTCAATGTCGGCTGGAACGCCGCGCAGGGGGTTCCGCACGTCGATCCGCAGCGGCCCTACGGCGAAGAGGGACCCTACAGCGCCGTCATGCGGCGCCATCTCGCCGCCGTGCCTGGGGCAGCCGCGAACGACGACGAGGATGCGGAGACGCGGCTGGTCCGGCTCCATCGCGAGCTGCAGCCGGCCCTGCAGATCTTCCTGCGCTACGCCGATCTCGGGCCCGGCGACTTCCGTCGGGCGGCCGCGCGCTGGGAGCCCGCCTGACTCTTCGCGGCCTCGGCGGGCCCGAGGGACTCAGCCCTCGCGCTTCTTGCGCTGCGCCAGCGTGCGCAGCCGCAGGGCGTTGAGCTTGATGAAGCCCGCCGCGTCGCGGTGGTCGTAGGCGACGGCGCCCTCCTCGAAGGTCACGAGATCCTGGTCGTAGAGCGAGTGCGGGCTCTCGCGGCCGATCACGTGGACTCCGCCCTTGTAGAGCTTCAGCCGCACCGTGCCGGTGACCTTCTCCTGGCTCCTGTCGATCAGGGCCTGGATCATCTCGCGCTCCGGCGAGAACCAGAAGCCGTTGTAGATCAACTCCGCGTATTGCGGCATGAGCTGGTCCTTGAGGTGCGCGGCGCCCCGGTCCAGCGTGATCGACTCGATGGCGCGGTGGGCCGGCAGCAGGATCGTACCACCGGGCGTCTCGTACATGCCGCGGCTCTTCATGCCGACGAAGCGGTTCTCCACGAGGTCGAGCCGGCCGATGCCGTTCGCGCGGCCGAGCTCGTTGAGCTTGGCCAGCAGGCTCGCGGGCGACAGCGTCTCTCCGTCGATCGACACCGCGTCGCCGCGCTCGAAGCCGATCGTGATGAGCGTCGGCTGATCGGGCGCTTCCTCGGGGGAGAGGGTGCGCGAGTAGACGTAGTCCGGCACCTCGACGGCCGGATCCTCCAGAACCTTGCCCTCCGAGGACGCGTGCAGGAGGTTGGCGTCGACCGAGAACGGGCTCTCGCCGCGCTTGTCCTTGGCGATCGGAATCTGGTGCTGCTCGGCGAAGGCGATGAGTTGCTCGCGGGAGCGCAGGTCCCATTCCCGCCAGGGCGCGATCACCGTCACGTCCGGCTTCAGGGCGTAATAGCCGAGTTCGAACCGGACCTGATCGTTCCCCTTGCCGGTGGCGCCGTGGCAGACCGCGTCGGCGCCGACACGTTCGGCGATCTCGATCTGCTTCTTGGCGATCAGTGGCCGGGCGATCGAGGTGCCGAGCAGGTACACGCCCTCGTAGACCGCGTTCGCCCGGAACATCGGGAAGACGTAATCGCGGACGAATTCCTCGCGCAAATCCTCGATGTAGATGTTCTCGGGCTTGATGCCGAGCAGCTCAGCCTTCCGACGGGCGGGCTCCAGCTCCTCCCCCTGGCCGAGATCGGCCGTGAAGGTCACGACTTCGCAGCCGTAGGTGGTCTGCAGCCACTTCAGGATGATCGATGTGTCGAGGCCGCCGGAATAGGCCAGCACGACCTTCTTCACAGGGCTCTTCGCGGGGACGGACATGCGGCTTCCGGAACTGGGCGAGGGATCTGGCTCGGCGTCCGCGGCTTATCGCGGGTATCACCGGCCTGCAACCGGCGTGCCGTCTCGCGCGTAGCCCAGATGCCGGAGGATCGGCCGCGTTTCGCCTCACGGCGGCCTTGCGGCTGTGTCAGAAACGGCGCCGGCGTTGCCAGTCGTCATCGCCGCGAGAGTGCATCGGAGAAGCGAAGTCTATGGCGCGCCAGCCAATTCTGGAGTTCTGGTACGAATTCGCCTCCACCTACTCCTACCTCGCGGCCATGCGCGTCGAGGCCGCTGCCGCCGAGGCGGGCGTGGCGATCCGGTGGCGCCCGTTCCTGGTCGGGCCGCTCTTTGCCGCGCAGGGCTGGACCACCTCGCCGTTCAACCTCTACGCGGCCAAGGGCAAGAACATGTGGCGGGACGTCGAGCGCGAGGCCGCGCGCCTCGGCCTGCCGCCAGTGACCCGCCCCGCCCAATTTCCACAGAACAGCCTCAGCGCCGTGCGGGTCGCCATCCTCGGCCAGGACCAGGACTGGCTGGTCCCGTTCTCGAAGGCGGTGTTCACCGCCAGCTTCGCCGAGGGGCGCTCCATCGCGGAGCCGGCGGCGGTGGCGGAGATCCTCGATTCGCTCGGCCTCGACGGGACGCAGACCGTGCGAGCCGCTGCCGCCGAAGCCAACAAGACCAAGCTGCGGGTCAGTGTCGAGGAGGCGCGCTCCCGCGGGATCTACGGGGCGCCGACCTTCCTGGCGGATGACGGCGAGCTGTTCTGGGGCAACGATCGGCTGGAGCAGGCGCTGTCCTGGGCAGCCGGCGAGCGGCCGAAGGGGCTGCGGTAGGGCCGCGTTCACGCCCATTCGCCATCAAACCGACTCGACCCCCTGGTTCTGGTCCGGCCCCGCTTCGGCGCGGCCGGGGCGGGACAGCGATGCCCCGGACGAGTCCCATGTCTGCTTCCATGCCTGTTTCGCGACGCCTCCTCCTCGCCGCAGTCGCCACCCTCGGTGCCGGCGTGATGCCCGTCCGGGCGCAATCCTATGGCCAGCGCGTTCCCGTGACCGGCGACGACGGCAAGGCGGTGGCGAACTCGATCCTGCCGGGCGAGATCACCGGGCAGATCCCGGCCCTGCGCGGCGTCACCTATGTCGGCCCGCGGGAAGCGGGCACCACGCTCTACGAGTTCTTCGACTTCAACTGCCCCTATTGCCGGAAGGCCGCCGCCGACGTGGTCGCCCTGCACGACAGCGACCCGGAACTGCGCATCGGGCTTGTCCACAACCCGATCCTGTCACCGCAGTCGGCCCAGGCCGCCAAGGTGATGCTGGCGGTGCAGCGCAAGCTCGGCTCGGAGGCCGCGTGGCACTTCTATCAGACGCTGCTCGGCAAGCCCGGCCGCATCGATGGGCCCGGGGCGCTCGCCGTCGCCGCCACGCTGGGGATCCCCCAGGCGGAGGTCGAGGAGATCGCCGACAGCGAGGAGGTGCGCGCGGCGCTCAAGAGCCAGATGCGCATGGCGGCCGATCTCGGCCTCTACGCAACTCCGTCCTACGTCCTCGGCAACAGCGGTATCCTCGGACATCCCGGCGCCCGCGCCATGGCGAAGATGATCGCGAGCGTCCGGCGCTGCGACCGGCTTGCGTGCTGAGCCCCTAATGCTGGGGCGCGCCTGGAGCGCCTCCTGCGTCACACTTCCGCCGTCGTGACGCGCTGCGCGCGGCGCCTACCGTGTTGCGTGCGGCCATGCTGGCATGCTAGGCGGTCGCCGCGCCGCGAGGACAGTTCTCGACCCTGTCCGTCGCCGGCGCGATCCCACGTCCCGAACGGTCACGCACCGCGCTCCTGCCGGAGCGCGCGGAGCGGGCGGGCAACCAGAGAAGAGAGCGACGGGTGGCGCAGAACGGTTCCGAGGCTGGTCCCCTGGTCGCAGGCGTGGCGGGCCGGTACGCTTCCGCCCTGTTCGATCTCGCGCGCGACGAGCGCCAGGTCGACGCGGTCGCCGAGTCCCTCAATCAATTCGACACGCTGCTGAAAGAGAGCGCGGATCTCCGCCGCCTCGTCCGCAGCCCTGTGTTCAGTGCCGAGGAGCAGGCCGGCGCCATCGGCGCCGTGCTCGACAAGGCCGGCATCGGCGGTCTCGCCGGCAACTTCATCCGTCTCGCTGCTTCGAACCGCCGGCTCTTCGCCCTGCCCGACATGATCGAGGCATTCCGGAGCTTGGTCCAGGATTCGAAGGGCATCGTCCGCGCCCAGGTGCGCGTGGCCGAGAAGCCGTCCGACGCCGTGGTCGAGGAAATCAAGGCGTCGCTGCGCGACATCGCCAAGGCCGAGGTTGCCGTCGACCTCGTGATCGACCCGAGCCTGATCGGCGGCCTCGTCGTGAAGATGGGCTCGCGCATGGTCGACGCCTCCCTCAAGACCAAGCTCAACGGTATCCGCCTCGCGATGCGGGCCGCGCGTTAAGCGCCCCCATCCGACCCGAACACGCATAAACGCATCAGCGACAGAGGCCCGAGTATGGACATCCGCGCCGCCGAGATCTCCGCGATCCTGAAAGAGCAGATCAAGAACTTCGGCGAAGAGGCCGAGGTCTCCGAGGTCGGACAGGTCCTGTCCGTCGGCGACGGCATCGCCCGCGCCTACGGCCTCGACAATGTCCAGGCCGGCGAGATGGTCGAGTTCGAGTCGGGTGTGCGGGGCATGGCCCTCAACCTCGAGCAGGACAACGTCGGCATCGTGATCTTCGGCTCCGACCGCGAGATCAAGGAAGGCCAGACCGTCAAGCGGACCGGCGCCATCGTGGACGTGCCGGTCGGCAAGGGCCTGCTCGGCCGCGTCGTCGACGCCCTCGGCAACCCGATCGACGGCAAGGGCCCGATCGTCTCCACCGAGCGCCGCCGCGTTGACGTGAAGGCTCCGGGCATCATCCCGCGCAAGTCGGTGCACGAGCCGATGGCCACGGGCCTCAAGGCGATCGACGCCCTGATCCCGGTGGGCCGCGGCCAGCGCGAGCTGATCATCGGCGACCGCCAGACCGGCAAGACCGCCATCGCCCTCGACACGATCCTGAACCAGAAGCCCGGCCACGCCGCCGGCGGTGACGAGAAGGCCAAGCTCTTCTGCATCTACGTCGCCATCGGCCAGAAGCGCTCGACGGTGGCCCAGTTCGTGAAGGTGCTGGAGGACCAGGGCGCCCTGGAATACTCCATCGTGATCGCCGCCACGGCGTCCGACGCGGCGCCGATGCAGTTCATCGCGCCGTTCGCCGGCTGCGCCATGGGCGAGTACTTCCGCGACAACGGCATGCACGCCGTGATCGTGTATGACGATCTCTCCAAGCAGGCCGTGGCCTACCGTCAGATGTCGCTGCTGCTGCGCCGCCCGCCGGGCCGCGAGGCCTATCCGGGCGACGTGTTCTACCTCCACAGCCGCCTGCTCGAGCGCGCCGCCAAGATGGGCGACGCCGCCGGCAACGGCTCGCTGACCGCGCTGCCGGTCATCGAGACCCAGGCCAACGACGTCTCGGCCTACATCCCGACCAACGTGATCTCGATCACCGACGGCCAGATCTTCCTCGAGACTGACCTGTTCTACCAGGGCATCCGCCCGGCGGTGAACGTCGGCCTCTCGGTGTCGCGGGTGGGCTCCTCGGCCCAGACCAAGGCGATGAAGAAGGTCGCCGGCAAGATCAAGGGCGAGCTCGCGCAGTACCGCGAGATGGCCGCCTTCGCGCAGTTCGGCTCGGATCTCGACGCCTCCACCCAGGCGCTCCTGAACCGCGGCTCGCGGCTCACCGAGCTCCTGAAGCAGCCGCAATTCTCGCCGCTGAAGATGGAAGAGCAGGTCGCGGTGATCTACGCCGGCGTGAACGGCTACCTGGACAAGATGCCGGTCAGCAAGGTCCGTCCCTTCGAGGACGCGCTGCTCAGCACCCTGCGCACCAAGCACAAGGACCTGCTCGACTCGATCGCCGCCTCCAAGGACCTGTCGGATGAGAACGCCGGCAAGCTGAAGAGCATCGTCGAGAGCGTCGCCAAGTCGATCGGCTAAGGCACCTCCCCTCCCCCTTGTGGGGAGGGGTTAGGGGTGGGGGTGGTGCAGGAGGCACCGTGCCGCTCCATCCTGAACCACCCCCACCTCCGGCTCCTCCCCGCAAGGGGGAGGAGAGGCCCTTTCAAATGGACCTGGACCTCACCCGATGGCGAGTTTGAAGGACCTGCGCAACCGCATCACCTCGGTGAAGGCGACGCAGAAGATCACCAAGGCCATGCAGATGGTCGCCGCCGCCAAGCTGCGCCGGGCGCAGATGGCTGCCGAAGCCGGCCGTCCCTACGCCGAGAAAATGTCGGCGGTGCTCGGCAACCTCGCGGGCAACCTCGTCGGCGGCGTCGGCGCCCCGCGGCTCCTGTCCGGGACCGGCTCCGAGCAGACGCATCTTCTCGTGGTGTGCACCGGCGACCGTGGCCTCGCCGGCGCATTCAACTCGTCGATCGTGCGCCTCGCAGTGCGTGAGCACGCCCAGAAGCTCGCCGCCGAGGGCAAGACCGTCAAGATCATGACGGTCGGCAAGAAAGGTCTCGACGCGTTGCGGCGGCAGTACCGCGACCAGATCGTCGAGAGCATGGATATCCGCGGCAACCGGCCGGTCGATTACGACTTCGCGGCCGGCATCGCCGACAAGATTCTGACTCGCTTCGAGAACGGCGAGTTCGACGTCGCGACGCTGTTCTACTCCGAGTTCCGCTCGGTCATCTCGCAGATCCCGACCGCACAGCGCCTGATCCCAGCCGAGCTGCCCGCGGCCGACACGACCGCGAAGGCCGCTTCCGGCAACGCCGCCCTGGAATTCGAGCCGTCCGAGGAGGCGATCCTGGAGACGCTGCTGCCGAAGAACCTGACGGTGCAGATCTACCGGGCGCTCCTGGAGAACGCCGCCTCCGAGCAGGGCGCACGCATGAGCGCCATGGATTCGGCTACCCGCAACGCGGGCGAGATGATCAAGAAGCAGACGCTGATCTACAACCGCACGCGTCAGGCCATGATCACCAAGGAACTCATCGAGATCATCTCGGGTGCGGAAGCCCTCTGAGGCACCGCAACCCGACCGCACAGCTTGAAGGGTAGGTTTACGATGGCGAACACCGCAATCCCCGGCACCGGCTCGAACAAGTCCGGCAAGATCACCCAGGTCATCGGCCCCGTGGTCGACGTGCAGTTCGAGGGCCACCTGCCCGAGATCCTGAACGCGCTGGAGACCAAGAACAACGGCGCCCGCCTCGTCCTCGAGGTTGCCCAGCAGCTCGGCGAGAACACCGTCCGCTGCATCGCCATGGACACCTCCGAGGGCCTGACCCGCGGCCAGGAGTGCTTCGACACCGGCGAGCCAATCAAGGTTCCGGTGGGCATGAACACGCTCGGCCGCATCATGAACGTCATCGGCGAGCCGATCGACGAGGCCGGCCCCGTCCAGGCCGACACCTACCGCGCCATCCACCAGCCGGCCCCCTCCTACGCCGACCAATCGACCGAGGCGCAGATCCTCGTCACCGGCATCAAGGTGGTGGACCTGCTCGCCCCCTACGCCAAGGGCGGCAAGATCGGCCTGTTCGGCGGCGCCGGCGTCGGCAAGACCGTGCTGATCATGGAGCTGATCAACAACATCGCGAAGGTGCACTCGGGCTACTCGGTCTTCGCCGGCGTGGGTGAGCGGACCCGCGAGGGCAACGATCTCTACCATGAGATGATCGAGTCCAAGGTGAACGTGGACCCGAAGGAGCATGGCTCCGCCGAGGGCTCCAAGTGCGCCCTGGTCTACGGCCAGATGAACGAGTCGCCTGGCGCCCGCTCGCGCGTCGCCCTGACCGGCCTGACCATTGCGGAGCAGTTCCGCGACGACGGCCAGGACGTGCTGTTCTTCGTCGACAACATCTTCCGCTTCACCCAGGCGGGCTCCGAGGTGTCGGCGCTTCTGGGCCGCATCCCCTCGGCGGTGGGCTATCAGCCGACGCTCGCTACCGACATGGGCGCCCTGCAGGAGCGCATCACCACCACCAACAAGGGCTCGATCACCTCGGTGCAGGCGATCTACGTGCCCGCCGACGATCTGACCGACCCGGCGCCGGCCGCCTCGTTCGCCCACCTCGACGCCACGACCGTGCTGTCGCGCTCGATCGCCGAGAAGGGCATCTACCCGGCGGTGGACCCGCTGGACTCGACCTCGCGCATGCTGTCGCCGACGATCCTCGGCGAGGAGCATTACGACGTCGCCCGTCGCGTTCAGCAGACTCTGCAGCGCTACAAGGCGCTCCAGGACATCATCGCGATCCTGGGCATGGATGAGCTGTCCGAAGAGGACAAGCTGACCGTGGCCCGCGCCCGCAAGATCGAGCGCTTCTTCTCGCAGCCCTTCTCGGTGGCGGAGGTGTTCACCGGCTCGCCGGGCAAGCAGGTGGCGCTGGAAGACACCATCAAGGGCTTCAAGGGCCTCGTGAACGGCGACTACGACGATCTCCCCGAGGCCGCCTTCTACATGGTCGGCACCATCGAGGAGGCCCAGGAGAAGGCCAAGAAGCTGAAGGCGGCGTAAGGCTGCTCCCTCCCCTCCCCCTTGCGGGGAGGGGTCGGGGGTGGGGGTGTTTCAGGATCGGGCGCCGCGGTGCCTCCTGCGCCAACCCCACCTCCACCTCCTCCCCGCACGGGGGAGGAGCGCGCGTTGCGGGTTCGGGAAGCTAGAGACCGATGGCCACCTTCCATTTCGATTTCGTCGGCCCCGAGCGGACGCTGTATTCCGGCGAGGTGACCGCCGTTCAGCTGCCCGGCACCGAGGGCGAGATGACCGTCATGCCGGGCCACGCGCCCGTGCTGACCTCGCTGCGGGTCGGCGTCATCGTGGTCACCGAGAGCCAAGGCAGCGGCAAGCGGATCTATGTCCGCGGCGGCTTCGCCGATATCGGCCCGACCGCCGTGACCGTGCTCGCCGAGCGCGCCGCGCCGATCGAGGAACTGACCCACGAATCCCTGGACCGGGACATCGAGGCGATCGAGATGCAGCGCGACGCCACCGAGGACCTGCAGAAGCGCGAGGAGCTGAACGGCCAGATCGTCCAGCTGCAGGAGACCAAGGCGCTTCTCAAGCTCTGAGCCAAGCTCTGAGCGTTGTTCAGCGGGCGCACTCCAGCGCCCGCACCAGCAGCTCGGCCCGCGCGTCCGAATCCGCCGGACAGCCCCGCTCCAGCCAGACCTTCCGCGCCGCAGCCAGCCCGCGCCCGATGCCGGGCCCCGGCGCGACACCGGCGGCGATCAGATCCGCTCCCGCCAGGGGGAAGATTGGCGACGCTCCCTCACCTTCGAGGGTGCGAAGGGCAGCTGTCGCCGCCTCCGTCACGGTGGGGCGCGGCTCGCCGGCCAGGATCGTGAGCATGTCGGCCAGCTGCGCCAGGCCGTGTCCCGCCGTGAGGGCCCGCATCGCAGCCTCATCCAGGATCGCGCGTCCGTGGAGATCGGCCAGCGCCTCCGCGTAGCCGAGCAGCCGCCCGTGCTCGCTGTTCGAGAGACGCAGTCGATCCCGCAGCCGATCCGCGTCATGGCGGGCGCCGACCGACAGGGCCGCGAGGCGCATCACCGGGGACAGCCCCGCGGCGGCGGCGCGCTCCAGACGTCCAAGCTCGGCGACGCCGCCGGTGATCCGCTGGAGCAGGCCGGTGGCGCTCAGCGTCCTCACCATGACAGCTCCGCCAGAAGCCGTGAGCAGCTTCAGGAACTCCGCCCGCACCCGCTCGCGGGAGAGCCGGTCGAGGCTGTCCCGCGCGGCCACGCAGGCCGCCAGGGCTGCCGAATCGGGCGCCCCGGCTCCGAAGCGGGCATGGAAGCGGAAGAAGCGCAGGATCCGCAGCGCGTCCTCGCGAATTCGGGTTGCCGGGTCTCCGATGAAGCGAACCCGCCCGGCTTCGAGGTCGGGCAGCCCGCCTACCGGATCGTGCGGCGTTCCGTCGGAACTGAGCGAGAGGGCGTTGACGGTGAAATCCCGACGTTCGGCGTCGCGGAGGAAGTCCGTGCCGAATCGGACGATTGCATGCCGACCATCGGTCTCGACATCCTCGCGCAGGGTCGTGACCTCGATCGGTCCGTCCTCGGTGACCAGGGTGATCGTGCCGTGCTCGATCCCGGTCGGCACCGCCTTGAGGCCGGCCGTCCGCTGCGCGGCGTTCATCACCGCCCCGGGCAGCAAGGTGGTCGCCATGTCGATATCGGCGGTCTGGACGCCGAGCAGCGCGTCGCGCACGCAACCGCCGATCAGGCGGGTCTCGGCGCCCGGAATGTCCAGGGCCGCGAACACCCGGCGCACGCCCGGGCGGTCGAGCAGGGCCGTGAGGCCGGCTCGGTGGAGCGCACGGTTCACCGGAAACCACCGGGCACGAGGCGGCCGTTCTCCATGTGGGTGGGCACGTAGCCCCCGGGGCGGCGCTCGGAGAACAGGCCCTCGTAGACCAGCGTGCCGATCACCACCGCCAGCCCGGCCAGGACGAGGCGGAGCACGTGGGGGTCCCAGTGCATTCGGCGCAGCGGGTTGCGACCGGTCAGCAGCAGGTAGACCAGGAACAGGGCAAAGGGGATGAGGAAGAGGCCGAACTCTTCGAGGACGCGACGCAGCATGGGGGCAGCCTAGCGTGCCGGGCGGCCGACGTCGCCGGGTTCGGCCTCGGGATAGAGCCGTTCCCGGAGATTGTTCAGGATCCCCGCGGTAACGCCCCAGATCAGCCGTTCGCCGAAGGTCACGGCATAGAACCAGCGCTCGCGCCCCTGCCAGGACCGGGAACGCAGGCGGTAGCGCTCGCGATCCATCAGGATCGGAAGCGGCACCTCGAACACGTCCGCCACCTCGGCGGGATTGGGTGTCACCACCGCGTCGGCATCGACTAGTCCGATGACCGGGGTCACCAGGAAGCCGGTGCCCGAGAGATACGGATCGAGATAGCCGAGCAGCCGCACCGCGTCGGGCCGGAGCGCGATCTCCTCGAACGCCTCCCGCAGGGCTGCCTCCGCAGGACCTGGATCGGACGGATCGATCTTGCCGCCCGGCAGCGCCACCTGCCCGGAATGGTCGCGCAGATTGGCCGCCCGCATCGTCAGGATCAAACTGGGGCCCTCCGCGCGTCGCACGACCGGCACGAGGACGGCGGCCCGGCGATGGGGCGGCGGCGGCATCACGGCCGAGCCGTCGGGGTCGAGGCTGTGGTCGCCGCGCGGGTTGGAGGTCGGATCGTCCGGCCCCGGCGGATCCGGCGACAGGCCGGCCGCGGCACGGGCGAGGAAGTCGGCGAGCGGGTCGCTCACGCGGTGGCGACCGGCGCGATGCTATGGAAGGTGCCGCCGGCCCACAGGCCGAGCCAGGGCTCGCCGTCGACGACGCGCTCCTCGGCGAGATCGACGAGGTCATAGGTGAGCGCCCGGGTGACGAGCGCCCAGAGCCCGCGGCGGACATGGAGGTAGGGCTTCAGTGCCCCGTCCGGCCCCTCCTCGAAGCGGAGGGCGTGCTCGGCATCGACGCTCACGAGATCGTCCACATTGGTGCGGAAGGAGATGCGTCGCCCCTCGCCCGTGCCGTCGACGGCCATCTCGACGGCCACGAAGGCCGCGTCCTCGACGGTGATGCCGACGCTCTCCACCGGCGTGACCAGGACGGTCTTGCCGTCCGGCTCGCGCCGCAGGATGGTGGCGAACAGCTTGACCAGCTTGTCCCGGCGGATCGGCGAGCCGTTGTGATGCCACGTCCCGTCCGCGGCGATGCGGATGTCGATGGCGCCGCAATAAGGCGGGTCCCACCGCTCCACCGGCGGCAGCCCGCGCGTCGGCACGTCCCCGAGGGCCGCGCTGAGGCGGCTCAAGGTCGGGTCTGGGGCGGGATCCTCGCTCATGCCCGACACAGATAGCGTGCCGATGGCCGGTCAGCCATGGCGGACCGAAGGATCGGCCCCGGTTCCGTCCCGGATTGCAGGGCCTCAACTGTCGGCCCGACGCGCAGGCCGGGTGAGGGCCGACGTCCGCGACTTTAGGACGGCCCGGCACCCTGGGTGTTCACCGTCAGGGCGTAGAGCGACTGGCTCGCCGCCATGAACAGGCGGTTGCGCTTGGGGCCGCCGAAGGTGAGATTCCCGCACACTTCCGGCAGACGGATCCGCCCGATGAGCTTGCCCTTCGGCGTCCAGACGGTCACGCCGTTGTAGCCCACGGCCCGGCCGGCATTGCTGGACACCCAGAGATTGCCGTCGACATCGGCCCGCAGACCGTCGAGCCCGCATTTCACCCCGTCCACGACGCAATCCGAGAAGAGACGCTTGTTCGAGAGCGCGGCCCCGGTCCCGACGTCGAAGGCGTAGATCTCACCCTTGCCACCGGGCCCGGTATCCCCCGGCCCCTTCCCCGTGGAGCAGACGTAGAGCGTCCGGTGATCGGGCGAGAAGCACAGGCCGTTCGGATCGGGCACCTCATCGTCGGTGAGCACACGATCGATCCGCTCGGCCGGATCGATGCGGTAGACCGCGTTCGGGAGCGCACGTCGCCGCAGGACGGTCCCGGCCGGCTGCCCGAGCCGCGGATCGAGATGGCCCTGCGGGTTGCTCGGCCCACCCGCCGCGTCGGGCAGGCCCTCGTAGAGCAGCGCGCCGTAAGGCGGATCGGAAAACCAGTAAGCGCCGTCCGGGTGCTGGACGACATCGTTGGGCGAGTTCAGCGGCTTGCCGTCGAACGAATCGGCCAGGATCGTCGCCGAACCGTCGAGCTCGTAGCGCACGACGCGCCCGGTGGCGTGCTCGCAGCTGAGCTGCCGCCCCTGGCGATCGAAGCTGTTGCCGTTGGAATTGTTGCTCGGCATTCGGAAGGTGGAGACGTGCCCGTCCTCCTCTAGCCAGCGCATCTGCCGGTTGTTCGGGATGTCGCTCCAGACGAGGTAGCGGCCAACGGCGCTCCAGGCCGGCCCCTCCGCCCAGAGGGCGCCGCTCCAGAGCCGCCGGATGGCGCTGTTCGGCACGATGTAGGGTTCGAAGGCCGGGTCGACCGCGATCACGTCCGGATCGGTAAAGTAGGTGGTCGGGGCCGCGCCCGGCCGGAAGTCGCGCGGCGGGCGCGTCACCGTGCTCGGCACTTCGGGCTGCGCCGCCGCGTCACCGACCGTTGCGGCGAGGGCGCCTAATCCTGCGAGGATCGCGCGTCGGGAAGGCGGGGGGAGCCCGCGCTCCGCCTCGATCCCGGATGCGTCGGTCTGCGACGGCCGCATGCGTTTCTCCATCGCGCATCCTGCAAGTGCTCCGCGATGCGCGCCGACAGGCTAGGACCAATGTCCTGCGCGGGTCAATCCGGCCGGCGCCGGAGGATCTTCCAGACTCCGTCCGCCGAGGCGAGGAGTCGGGTGCCGTCGCGGACGTCGCCGCGCATGAACACGAGGGAGCCGGTGCGCTTGACCACCTGAGGCCGGATCTCGATCCAATTGCCGAGGCGGCCGACATCGATGAACTTCATCTCCAGCTGGATGGTCACGCAATTGGCGCCGTCCGCCGCCCACATCGCGGTCTCGCCAAGCGCGCGGTCGGCAAAGCTCATCAGCATGCCGCCATGGACCACGCCAATCAGGTTGGCGTGCTTCTGCTCCGCCCGGAACGCGTAAGCGCCGTCCGCGCCCCTGAGATGCAGCGGCCCGACATGGGCGATGAAGCCCTTGTCCTCCACCAGGGCCCAGCCGTGGCCGACGGGATCGAGGGCTTCCGTTTCGGTTGTCATCGCGTCCGGTCCGTTCGTGCCGATGCGGGAGAAGGACGTGGTGGCCGTCAGGTTCCCCGGGGCTTGACCCGGCGAGTCGGCGCCTCGTTGAGCGGATTCTCAGGCCAGGGATGGCGCGGATAGCGCCCGCGCATCTCGGATCGCACCGCCGCCCAGGATCCGCGCCAGAAGCCCGGCAGGTCTCGGGTGATCTGGATCGGTCGCTGAGCCGGCGACAGCAGGTGCAGGACCAGCGGTCGCCCGCCAGCCCTGGGATGCCGGTCGAGGCCGAAGAGCTCCTGGACCCGGACTGACAGCGCGGGCTCCTCGGCCGTGTAATCCACCGGAATGCGCGAGCCTGTCGGCACCTCGACATGGGTCGGTGCCTCCGCGTCGAGACGGGCGCGCAGGTCCCAGGGCAGCAAGACCTGCAGGGCGTCCGCGAGGTCGCTCGGCGTGACCGACGCCAGGGCGGCGCGACCCGCGAGAGACGGCGCCAGCCACGTCTCCGCCGTCCGGGCCAGCGCCGCGTCCGACAGGTCGGGCCAGGTAGCGCCCTCGGCGGCGTGGAGGAAGGTCACCCGGGCCCGCCACTGCGCCAGGGCCGGCGTCCAAGGCAGGCGGTCAATCCCGAGTTCCGCGATGCCGCGCGCCAGGATCTCAGCGCTGTGCAGGTCGCACGGCACCGGCAGCGGCCGTGCCCCGAGGGTGACGGCGCCGAGCCGACGGACCGCCCGCGCCCGCAGGGCGGCGGCCTGCGGATCGAAGGTGATCTCGGTGCGGGACTCGATCCGGTCGGCGAACAGCCGCTCGACCGCCTCGGCCCCGATCGCCGCCGCGGCCAGGATCCGGGCGTTCCCGGCCGCTCCGGCAAGATCGGCGATCACCAGATGGGTCTCGCGGGCGAGCGGGCTCGCCGGGTCGAGGCGCCCGGCCCGACCGCTCGCCATCACGAACTCGCCCTCGCGGCCGCGAGCCCGCGCCACCCGGTCGGGGTAGGCGAGCGCCAGGAGGGGCCCGGCGGCGGCCGGACCGGCATCCTGGCCCGCAGAACCGCCCGCCCCGGCGATCCGGGCCCATCCTTCGGCGAGCCGGCGCATGTCGGCGGCGCGCCCGCCTCGGTCGCGGCGGAAGCGCTCGACCCGCTCGTCGAGGTCGAGGCCGTCGCCGCCGAGGCCGCGCTCCACCAGCACGGCTGCGAGGTCGGCGGCGGCCCGCGCCTGACCGGTGCCGGCCGCGACCGTCACCATCCGGGCGAGCCGCGGCGGCAGAGGCAGCGCCCGCAGTCGCGCGCCGACCGGCGTCAGCCGGCCGTCGGCATCGAGCGCGCCGAGTTCGGTCAGCAGGGCGCGGGCCTCCGCCAGGGCGGGTGCCGGGGGTGGGTCGAGGAAGGCGAGCGCGGACGGGTCGGTCACGCCCCAGGCGGCGCAGTCGAGGAGGAGCCCGGCGAGGTCCGCTGACAGGATCTCCGGCCGCGTGAACGGCTCGAGGGCGTTGGTGCCCGCCTCGGACCAGAGCCGCCAGCACAGCCCGGGCTCGGTCCGGCCGGCGCGGCCCCGGCGCTGGTCCACGGAGGCGCGGGAGGCGCGGGCCGTGACCAGCCGGGTCAGACCGAGGCCCGGCTCGTAGACCGGGACCCGAGCAAGCCCCGAATCGACCACGATCCGGACGCCCTCAATGGTCAGAGAGGTTTCGGCGATGCTGGTCGCGAGGACGATCTTCCGGGTGTCGGCGGCCGCGGGGGCGACGGCCCGGTCCTGCTCGGCGGGCGTCAGCGCCCCGTAGAGGGGCGCGATCTGCACGTCGGATCCGACCCTATCGGCCAGCAGGTCAGCGGTCCGGCGAATCTCCGCCTGTCCGGGCAGGAACACCAGGATCGAGCCGGGATCCGCGCGCAGGGCGCGCAAAGTGACCTCGGCCACCGAATCCTCGATCCGCCGGTTCGGATCGCGCTCCACGTACCGGGTCTCCACCGGGAAAGCGCGACCCTCGGAGGTCACGACGGGCGCGTCGCCCATCAGGCGCGCGACCCGCGCGCCGTCGAGCGTCGCCGACATGACGAGGATCCGCAAATCCTCCCGCAGGCCGCCCTGCGCGTCGAGGGCCAGGGCGAGACCGAGATCGGCGTCCAGGGAGCGCTCGTGGAACTCGTCGAACAGCACCGCGCCGATTCCGGAAAGTTCCGGATCGTCCAGGATCATCCGGGTGAACACGCCCTCGGTGACCACCTCGATCCGCGTCCGCGCGGTGATCTTCGAGCCGAGGCGGACGCGCAGGCCGACCGTGCCGCCGACCGGCTCGCCGAGCGTCTGCGCCATCCGGGCAGCGGCGGCCCGCGCGGCGAGGCGGCGCGGCTCCAGCAAGATGATCCGACGCCCATCGAGCCAGGGCGCCGCGAGGAGGTCGAGGGGCACGCGGGTCGTCTTGCCGGCGCCGGGGGGCGCCACCAGAACGGCGGCGTTCCGCGCGGCGAGCGCGCGACGCAGATCGGGGAGCGCCGCCTCGATCGGCAGCACGGGTGCGGGACCGGCCATCGCGGCCGCTGATGGCGCGGCGCGGCGCCGAGCGCAACCGGTCCGGACCCGGGTCCGCGGCGCGTCCGGCGTTCCCATGACGCCGTGCGGGATTCGACACGGGCTTCCCGGTCCGGGCCCTGGCGGCCGCGTGGCGCTGCCGCAATCGTGCGGCGCGACTGCACAGATCCAACGGGAGCGAAACGATGACCCTCCGCCGCGCGCTGACCCTTGCCGCCATCTCCCTGGCCCTGCCGCTGGCGACCACCGCGGCGCGGGCGCAGGACCGGCTGCCGACCATTCCGCCCCAGGACTACACCCCCGAGCAGAAGCAGGCCGCCGAGGCCTTCGCGCAGGCGCGCGGCAAGCCACCCTTCGGGCCGTTCGAACCGCTCATGTACTCGCCCGAGGTGATGACGCTCGCGCGATCGATGGGCGACTATCTCCGCTTCAAGCCGAAGATCGGCACCACGCTCTCGGAGCTTGTGATCCTGATGACCGCCCGCCGCTGGACGCAGGATTACGAGTGGTACGTCCACGCGCCGATCGCCGAGAAGGCTGGCATCTCCGCCGAGATCATCGCGGCGATCCGCGACGGCCGCCGGCCGGCCAAGATGAGTGACGACGAGACCCTCGTCTACGATTTCACCGCCGAGCTTCAGGACACGAAGCGTGTCTCCGACGCAACCTTCGCGCGCGCCGAGGCCCGGTTCGGCAAGCCCGGCGTCGTCGATCTGGCGGCGATATCCGGCTACTACACATTCCTCGCCATGGAATTGAATGCGGCGCGCTACGCGATTCCCGCGGATGGCAAACCCCTGCCGCGGATGCCGGAGTGAGCCGGGTTATCCACAGCGATTGGGCAGCGAAATCCAGGTTTTCCACAGGGTTGGCATGGGTTTGGGCCGACGACCCGGCGGACGTTGACGGAACGTTAACCCTTATGGCTTGTTCTCTTTTCGTTCCCGGATGCAACGAAGGAGAACCCGATGCTGACCCAGGTCCTGGCCCGGCGCGACGATCACGCCTGCCCCGTCGAGGCGATCAGCGCGGCGTATCTCGGCTTCGCCGGCGGCGATGCCGGGATCGCCCTGCGTTGCGCGATCGCCGATGCCCTGTCCGACCTGATGGAGGCCGAGCGGCGCACGCGCGAGCGCAGCCGCCTGATCTCCCGCGGCTACATCCGGACCGACCCCGATCCGGAGGCTGGGCCGACAAGCTGAACAGTGGCTGCAGGCCGGCTTCAGCTTCGGTGCAGCGCTGACGCGGCATTGTCGCTCTCGTGATCCGGGGCACCGCAGGTGCTCCGCACTTCCTCTGGAGACAGGTCATGACACGCATCGCTCTGCTCTCGGCCGCTGCGCTGATCGGCGCGGGCACCCTGGCCTCCACGACTGCCGAGGCCCGCGGTGGCGGCGCCATCGCGGCCGGCATCATCGGCGGCCTCGCGGCCGGAGCGCTGATCGGCGCCGCGACCCAGGCCCATGCGGCGCCCGACTATGGCTACGACGATTACGGCTATGCCCGCACCCGCGTGGTCGTGCGGCCGGCCCCGGCCTACCGCGCCTACGAGGAGGACGCGCCGGTCTACGCCACCCGCCGGACGGTGACCTACGAACGGGTCCCCGTCGGCTACGGCCCTGCCCGCCACTGGCACGGGGATTGGGATGGCGGCTACGGCTATCGCGGCTGGTGAGGTGCGGGTCGCTCCGGGTGCCGTGACGGCGCCCGGGAGCTTGGCTTAAGACAGCGGCGCCGGGTCGAATCCGGCCTCCGCAACCAACCGACGAATCCATGCTGGTCCACGAAGGCGAGACGCGCACCCCGGAGGCCGACCGGGCGCTCGCCCTGTCCCTCGCGGCTGTAGCCGGCGCATTGAACACCGCCGGGTTCTACGCGGTCGGCCTCTACGCCTCGAACATGACCGGGAACGTGTCGGCGATTTCCGATCGGACCGGCACGGGCGACCTCATCCTGGCCGCGCAGGCCGGCCTGCTCGTCATCCTCTTCGTCCTCGGTGCCGCCACCGCGACGCTGCTGATCCGGCGACGCCGTCGCAGGGCCCATCCGGGCGCCTATGCCTACGGGGTCTGCATCGAGGCGATTCTCCTCGTCGCAGTTGGCCTGCTCGTGCTGCCGCTTCACGAGCCGGCGCGGAGCCACGCCCTGGTTCTCGGCCTGAGCTTCGTTCTGGGCTTGCAGAACGCGGCCGTGACCAAGATCTCCGAGTCGCGGGTGCGGACCACGCATGTGACCGGCATGATCACCGATATCGGCATTGAACTCGCGCGCCGGCTTGATCGCGGCACGTCCGGACCCGATGCGCTGAAGCCCCACGATCCCGTGCGGCTGAGGCTGTACCTGCTGACCGTCGGCGCCTTCCTGACCGGCGGCGTGGTGGGGGTCGTCGCCTATCGCCTCGTCGGTGTGGCGCTGCTCTTCGTGGCGGCCGCGATCCTGGCGGGCCTCGCCCTTCCCGCCCTCAAGCGCTGATGTCGAGGAGCTGCCCCATCATGCGGTCGCTGGCGCGCGCCACCGCGGCGTTCAACGCGAAGGCCGACTTCGACCCGATCAGGTCCGCGGCGGCCCCCGAGAGATCCACCTGGGCGGCCGGCGGCAGGGCCGTGTCACCGACCGGGACGCCGCTTGCCGCGATGGTCTCGGCGGCTTTCCCGAGCCGATCCGTGGCCCGGGTCATGCCTGTCGTGGCGGTCTGAAGGGCGTCGATCATGCCGGAATCTCCCGCCCGAGATCCTGGCAGGGAGGCGACAAGACCCGGTTTCGGCGATCGCTCAAATGCGAGCCATCACCTGCAGCTGGCCGGCCGGCTTCTCAACCCTTCGGCGCGCACACTGTGACCGGGGAGGCCCCGCCATAGGGCCGTTCCGCTTCCGCGATCTGCTTCGCGGCGGCCTCGCAGGCCTGCTTGGTGTTGAACTCGACAGATCCGATCGCGGAGCCCGAGCCGGCGAGCATGATGATCAGCACGTAGACCACGCCGTTTCCTCCGTCGCGCCGTTCAGCAGTGGCACATCCCGGATCCGAATGGATAGCGTGCCGCGTGCGACCGCGCCGAACGGCGGATCGCGATCGCGGGTTGGTGCGGACGGCGGGAGACCATATGTACCAGAACTAGATATTGAAATCGTTGACATTTTTCGGACGCTTGCGAGGCCCTTTGTAGCGGCTTTTGTAGCGGTTGGCGAGGGATGCGGCCGGGTTGTGAGTTCTCTCTCCGTGCGTTCCGGCACGGCTAAATCACGTGCTGCCGACACGGAGGACAAGAGCAACACGCCTCGGGCTTCGCCGGCCATGCTCTGGGAGACCAGAACAGGCATACGCGAAGCTCCCCGTGCCGGTCTCGGCGCTTAAACTGGTCAAGCTCAACCCAGCCCTCTTCGATCGAAGAGCGACCCTTCAGGTCAAACCATGACCTGCAAGAGGCGGCCTTCTTGTGCGCGTGGCGCTCGCTGGCCATGCTGAGCTTTTAACGCGCGCCGCGACACATTGGCCTTCGCATCCTGGGTTCAGAAATGACGCTGCTCTTCCCTCGCGCCAGCAGTGTTGAGCTTGAACGCTACGTCGTGCCGTTCGGCCGGATGATGCTGGCGTACGGACGTGCTCATGAGGCAGTTGTGGAGCTGGTCCTGCTGGAGATCACCGAGGAAGCAGAAGCCAGGGAGCACGTTGCAGGGACCAAGGGGTTGCCGAAGAAGATGCGTCGGCTGTTCCGGGATAAGCTCGGTAAGGAGGAGTTCGAGCTGATGAACGTCTGCATCAAGCAGTTCTCCGAGGTGGCTTCCGAGCGGCATCACCTCATCCACGGCGAATGGTGGTTCGATGGAAAATGCCTCGTCGTGCGCAGGCTTCACAAGGGGCTGTTGATGCACGCTCTAGACATCACGCCAGCGCGCATCGACGAGTGGGGTGAAACGCTCGACAACATCGCCGACGAGCTGGACATAATCCAAGACACCGCGAGGAGAAAACGAGAAGCCGCGGAGTTCTAGATCCAGACTGGGTGCAAGCAGGACTAGCCTTCAAAAGTGCGGCTCACATGATCACTGATGTTCAGAAAGATGCAAGCGAGGTAAGGCAGCGCCTCTCAGAATGGCTTACCACGGCCGAGTTTCAAGCCATCGTGCAGCAAGCCTCCGAGCAAGTCGGGCCCCACACCATCTTCCGCACTCCCGCTTGGTCGTTCTGGCGTGACGCCTGGATCATCGGGCGCTTTGCCGACCTCATCGGTGCTGATCGTGCGCAGCTTACTTCTCAGATCGAGCAGTACCCCGATGGTCGCGTGCGGACGGCTACAGGGATTTTGGAGGTGGAGGCTACAGAGGCGCTAATGCCTGGGCGCAAGCGGGCGAATGAGTACGCGCCAGACGCTCCAGATATACTCCATGATCCGCAGGAAGAGTGGGATAGACGCCTCGATACCCTTCCAAGCGTGCTTGATCGCGTCATCTGCAAGAAAGTGGGAAACCGGTATGGGCTGAGGCCGACCTTGGTCGTCTACCTGAACATCGGAGCCTACGGCAGCTACCGAGATGCTGAGACGCGAACCAGCGTCGCGAACGTCAAGGAGCGGTACGCTAGCAGCTTCACATCTCTTCATGTGCTGCGAGGTGACGAGTTGCTCTGACGACATCGTCAACAGCGGTCTCGATGATTAGGACGGCCGTATCAACGTCGTGGCGCATCGAAGTCAGTAGGGCAGCACGACTGAACCAGGTCAGTAGGCGGACGTAGGCCTGCCGATCCGAGAGATCAGACATCACCTTGGCTATGCAGCCAGACGCTCTCCATCGGTGTAGCAGAGTTCACTTTCCGAGGAGTTGTGAGCTTGGGTAATGAACCTCGCTCCGCCGGAGGCCAACACCTCATCCTCAAGCATCGAGATGCGCACCTTACCGAGGTATGGAAGGGGCTGTGACACCCTCAGCATCGCACTCGCCTTTTGCCTCGAACGGATGCTGACGTAGCGGCTGACCACCTGCTGCGTCACGTCGAGGACGCTCGCCATCTCAGTGTGCGTGAGGTCGGGGAAGTGATCGCACAGCCAGATGACGCAGCCCTGGACGTTCAGGTCATTGAGACGTTCAGCACGGAAGGCGTTCAGCGCCTCGCTGGCCTGAGCGATCACCGTACTCGCCAGCTTGGATTCGAGAGCGGCCACGGCCTCTGACCACCGGGCCTCGATCCACTCCCGCCCAGCAGGGCTGATGACATCGAAGGGGTAGCGGACCTTGGGCGGCTTGGCGGGGATGTGCTTCCCGAACCCCTGCTTCACGACCTCAGGCGTCAGGCGATGGCGGTTGTGGGTACGGCCACCCTCCACGTAGAGGAAGCCCATCTCCCGAAGGATGATCCTGATCCGACGTGCTGTGACGCCCTTCATCTCACCAAGTTCGGTGATGGTGATCCAGTCCCCGGCGCTGACTTCGACTAGCTCTCCCGTGCGTCGGTCGAATACCTGCTCTGTGTACTTCATGTCCTTTTTCTCTCATGTTGTGGGCTTGGGTAATGCACTTCGCTCCGCCGGAGGCAGACGAGGAGCTTCTGTGAACACGAATGGTCCCCGCACGCTGTTGGACGCACGTGAGTTGTCTTCGTGAGTTTAGGAAGATGCTGTTGGGGGCGCGGACGATGCGTGTATTGGTATCTAGAAAGGACCAATACGCCCTACGCGAGACGTAGGTAGCCTATGGCTCAGTCACCGGCTCGACAGCACCGCCCGTGAGGCTTCGCGGTCTCTGCATGAGCTACGTAGCCGTATCGCCCGGCCACGCATCGTCCTTGCCGACACAAGGCCGGCTGGCGGGTGGTTGAGGTACCGCTCAGCCACCGGTTGAACAGATGGAATCACACAAGCGGATGTTCGATCCGGAGCATCAATTCAGCGCCTCCAGTGCTTCGGCGAGGCTGTTGGCTTGGCACCGCTTAGCCTCCTGCTCCTCGCGCTCCATCCTAACAAGCGCGGCACCGACCGCCCCGAGCGCGTCAATGACCCAGCTCGCAAATGTCAGCGCCGCACGAGGCGTGAGTTCCCGGTACGCTCGCTGCACCTTGCCAGTACGGTGGTTGTACCAGGTGCCGGCGTTCAGGTGGGTCAGTCCCCGTAATCGCCGAGCGAGCTGCATCCGGAAAGATGCGTCGGAGCGGAAGCGGCGGGGCTGATGATCTTCCAACAGGAAGAGAGCGAAGGTCGTCTCGATCACTTCGGTGGAGGAGACATGATCGGCGAGCTTGATCACCTCGCGAGCGGCGATACGCTCATGGCGATAGCCCGGCTGACCTCGCTCGAAGGCGATCAGGACGCGATTGGCATGCTCAACCACCGCTTGCCATCGGTCGGTGCAGTGCGCCCACACCGGACTTGTCGCGTTCTTTGCTACGCGCGCGCCTACGAGCCGCAGGTAGGGGGCGAGGTCCGCCTTGGTAATCGCGCGCTGTTCCGGATGCCCATGGCGCCGTGAGCGGGATCGATGAGTGGAGCAGAATTTCCCATAGCGGGAGGTCCGCGCGCCGCAGCCGGGCGCACGGCAGGTGCGTACTGCCATGTTCGTAGTCCTGTGAAGTTGGGGTGCCGAGGGGAGGACGCAGTTGCGCAGATCGCCAGCAACAAAGAAATTGCGCCCGTCCCGGTGCAGGCAGAAGCCTAATCGAGCGAACTTACGTCATATTAGCTTACGTGGTCCTCGCTCTGGTCGATGTGAGTGAGGTAGTATCGATGCCACTCATTCGCCAGGGCATCCATTGCTTCCTCAGCTTCTTCGGCCAAATTCGACAGCTCAAGCCTCATTTTTTCGATGCGCCGACGAACCTTATCCATTTTTGTCAAGGCCATTTCCACCGGGACCCAATCAGCTGAGCCGATTTGAACATTGTACTCTACAACCACTGAAATAATGTCTTCTTCTACTCCACGAATGTGTCTGAGTGAGCGATTCAGGTCGGGCAGGTTCTCGTGCATATAGATGACTGCGTCGCGCTGTATTTCGGTCATGTCCATGTTGTTTCTCCAGCGTGGCCTTCGCGGCCAATTGAGCGAGCGCCAGGAGGCTGAGAGCTGCTCCGGCGCGGAATGCCGTGCGTGAGAGCGCGGCGTGTTCCTAGTAGAGGCACTAATTGGCCCGTTTCAGAAAAATGTTTTGTTATACAACGAGGTAACCGGCTTCCAACGCGCGATTGGGTGCGTATAGTCGTCCGCCTCAATCGGAGCGAGGCCGTGCCGTCAGTCAGCCCCAATTGCACCGCGTGCAAACCATGCCGGGTCATGCTGTTGACCACGCAGCAGTTCATGCGGCTCGGCGGTGAAAGTTGGGATCGCAGCTTCACGATCCGCGTCGGCAAACGGGCGCGGGCGATCCACGAAGAGTTGCTCGGCCGCGAGCCCAAGAAGGTCCGACCATCCGTCAGAGGCGCCTACCGTAACAAGGTTGGGCTCTATCCGTGCGGCGTGCTGGAGCAGGCTTACAGGCAGGTGCGGGCTGAGGATCTGGAACGCGGCGGGATTTCGATAGCCTGCCCGGAGGATAGCGAGACCGAGGTAAGGAATGAGGCCGGATAGCCACCGGCCTGGAGTCCCAGTCCGGTAAGCGCGAACACTACAAGCACAAATGCCAGAACCTGTGTTCAAATAGATTCCTTATGGTATAATTCTCAAATACTGCTGTAATACTCCTCGTGGGTGAACAGCTTCTCGAGGGTGAATACGATGCCAGTCATCCGAGGGTCATGTTGGCAAGGGGTGGTCTATCACCGCCTCCTACCAAGTGGGCGCGCTCGTCGCAGCTTCGCAACTGAAGAAGCTGCAGATGCTTGGGAGCGAGTCACCAAGCTCCGACTTCAGCGCAGCAAGCCCATTCTTCCCGAGGCGGTGGGTAAACGCCCCAAAACCCATCCTCAGGGACTACCTTGGACCATGGCCGAGCTGGTCGCGCACGTTTCAACGAGCCGCTGGAAGGGCGCCGCCGCCCATCGATCACAGACAACCAACGCAATGGAGATTGTCGCGCTGATCGGCGCCCACAAACCAGTGACTGACCTCAACAAGGCCGATATCGACCGCGCCCGTGGGAAGCTGCTCGATCGGGGCAATCAGCCCTCCACGGTGAACCGAAAGGTGGCCGCGCTCTCGACCTGCCTTACCGAGGCACGGGACATGGGTCTCATCGCCGTTAAGCCGAAATGTGCCAAGTACCGCGAAAGCGATCACCGCATCCGCCGGTTCAGCAAAGCCGAGGAAGCCGAAGCCCTCAGCTATTTCATGATGATGAGCGAGCCGGACATGGCCGACTTCGTTGCGCTCTCGCTGGACACGGGCCTGCGCCAAGGCGAGATGCTGAACCTGAGATACAGGGACGCGGATGGCCGCACGGTCACCGTCTGGGGCACAGGCAGCAAGAACGGCAGGACCCGCTCTGTGCCTCTCACGCGCCGCGCGATCGGCATCCTGGCGGCCCGGCAAGAACGTCTGGCGGCAGCTCCCGGTGACTTAGTCATCCCGATGAGCCGCTACGCCTTGCGCTGGCAGTGGGAGAAGCTCGCCTGCGTCCTAGGCGTCGAGCAGGACAAGCAGTTCGTGCCCCACATCCTTCGCCACGAGTTCTGCTCAAGGCTGGCGGAGCGGGACCTCAGTGCGGTCGTCATCCAACAGCTCGCTGGCCACAGCTGCCTGGCTGTCACGCAGCGGTACGTCCACGTCCGGGCTGAGCACCTCGTGCGCGCAATCCAAGCTCTGGAGGCCGAAGCCAGTCCGGCAACAGAGGCGTAGCCGCTTCGTCGCGCTATACCCGCATCCCGCTCATGCGCTAGGCTTGGGTAATGTCGGTTGTCACGGTTGGGGCGCTCGCACCTATGCCCATCGAGCGAGCGCCGCCTCAGCGTCGGCCGCGTTGTCCCGGATGCGGTAGACCGTCTGTCGGCTCAAGCCCGTAGAGGCCGCAATCTCGCTGACCCCCGTTCCCTGCCCTAGCGCATCCCGCACGGCATCGAACTGCACCCGCGTGAAGCTCGGCTTGCGACCCCTGTAGGCTTCCTCTCGGGCCTTGGCGTGGTCGATGCCAGCCCGTTGGGCTTCCTTCGTGGCCTCTGCCTGTGCCTGGGCTGTCGCGGCCATGAAGGCGATGAGGGCGTCCCGAACGGCCTGCTGCATGGGATCGGTGGTCGCCCCATCGAAGGTGAGGCTGTTAATGACGGTGCGGACGATGACGCCCCTGCGCATCAGCTCCCGAATGGTGTCGCACACGTCCGCGTAGTTGCGACCCAAGCGGTCCACCCATCGGACCACCAGCACATCCCCACGCCGGAGCATGTCGAACAGGCGACGCCCCTGAGGGCGATCCCGAAGGCCGGTGGTAAGCCCAGACACACCGTCGTCGGCCACCACATCGTCGATGACGAAGCCCGCCGCCTCGGCCTGCTTGCGCTGGTGCGCCAAGGTCTGTTCTGCTGTTGAGACGCGAGCGTAGAGGATGGTCTGGGACACAGCAGCACCTGTCCGAATGGCTGGTGTCCGCATAAGCTGATGTCCGTATGGCCACGTCAACCCTTACGGACAGGATTTCGGACATCATCACAGCTGTCCGCTACGGCATACCCATGCGGACAGCTCTTAGGTCTTTTAGTCCTGTGTCGCTGGATCTGATGCAGCGACGACCAGTTTGCCACGGATTGTTACAGCGAGCGCATCCGCTTCGGCCATGAGGGCGAACACCTGAGAACGGATCTCACGGTACCTCTGGTACTCCACGGGAGCAGCAGCATCCATTGCCTCTGCCGTCATCGGACCAGCCGCAGAATGGGAGAGGAAACGCTCGATCTTAGACGCCCGCTCTACGGCGTCTGCCGGAGCGACGATATCGAGCCATGAACGCCATGAACGCTTGCCCTTTCTCTCGTTGCAGCTTCGACAGCAAGGAACGAGATTGCGCACCCTATGTCCGTGCCCCGAGAATTCGCCGTTTACCACCCGGCCGAACACGTGATCCCACGTAGCAGCCTCTTTGGCACAGTAAACACATGACAGAGCCCCTTCTGGGTCTTGTCCTAAGTCTCGGATACCCTGAGCAACAGCCTCGCGAGAATATGCATCAAAGGGCGCGAGGGCCGAGGCAAAAGCCGCAGAGAAGGTGCTCTTCCGACCCAATATTGTTTGCCCCTTGAGGTGCGACTTGATGCTCTCAATGCGCATGACCAAACCGCACCCAGATACCCGCCCAATCACAAACAGGCGCCAAGTGGGAAGGCTGTTAAGGGAGGGCGTTGCTTAGTCAAGCTGACGCCGCATTCTTCGGGAGCCCGCGCGTGCTTCTGCCGTGCGCCTAAACGCGATGCCGCGCGAGATACCATGGGCGTTCGCGCGGGGGCATGGGGGGACTCCGCGCCACACTTGATTGTCGATGTCGGCTCGCATTTTTGCGACACACATTCTGCACCTCGCTTACCACCAGTCCGGACCTTGTTCGCCGCGTAAGCTAGGCAGAGGCGGTGGGCGACCATCATCCACGCGCCTCAGAGGAACCGATTTGCAACCGTAAGATCGCAGCTTGGCTTTTCAGCCGTGGGGCGCTGTGCGATCAAACGACGGAACAGCAGTCGCCTGCTCGGCCGGGGCCCGATCGCCCCGCTATGAATCTGGCATGGTGGCGTAGCTCGGGGAGAAAACGTGGCCGTCGATCTTCAGGAACTGTCGCGGCGCCTTTTTAAGGCAGCGGACCAACTCTGGGCGAATAGCACCCTACGGCCCGACCAGTACGCCCAGCCTGTCCTGGCGCTCATCGCGCTGCGCCAGATGGAGGCGAAATTCGAGCTGGTCGACACCGAGCTTGCCCCGAAGTTCAAAGGGCGGCTCAAGGCCACCCCCGCCGATTACCAAGCTCGGGGTGCGATCTACCTGCCCGAGGTGGCTCGGTATTCCCACCTACTGGCCCTGCCTGAGAGCACGAACCTCGCCGAGGCGCTCAACAACGCGATGAAGAGCGTGGTCGA
This sequence comes from Methylobacterium sp. P1-11, assembly GCF_008329595.1. Lineage (NCBI taxonomy): Bacteria > Pseudomonadati > Pseudomonadota > Alphaproteobacteria > Hyphomicrobiales > Methylobacteriaceae > Methylobacterium > Methylobacterium sp. P1-11. The sequence goes on along the minus strand of NZ_NPKS01000006.1, from coordinate 73,652 downwards.
AAACAACCCCGATCTCGCGGGTGTGCTGCCTCAGGCCTATGGGGCCCTCCCTGATTCCGTACTGCGCGAGCTGATGCGCCTACTCGCCCCGCTGCAGATCGACGGTGACGCCTACGGCCTGATCTTCGAGTACTTCATGGGCGCATTCGCGGCGGCGTTCATGCAGAAGGGGGGCGAGTATTTTACCCCGTCCTCGATTGTGAAGCTGATCGTCGAGGTGATCGAGCCGTATCGCGGGAAGATTTTCGATCCTGCGTGTGGCTCTGGCGGCATGTTCGTCCACTCCGCCGAGTTCGTCCGCCGCCACCATGCGGCACCCGAACGGGACATCAGCATCTACGGCGTCGAGAAGATGTCGGACACGCAGCGTCTGTGCCGCCTGAACCTGGCCGTCCACGGGCTCTCCGGGGACATTAAGGAGGCAAGCAGTTACTACGACGACCCGCATCGGCTGGTCGGCAAGTTCGATTTCGTCATGGCGAACCCGCCCTTCAACCAGTCGGAGGTCGACAAGGCCCGGCTGGTCAGTGAGGCTGGTATCGTGGATGCTCGGTTCCCGCTTGGGATGCCAAACACCAACAATGCCAACTACCTTTGGATTGGCCTGTTTTACGCCGCACTGAATGAGAAGGGCCGTGCTGGGTTCGTGATGGCCAACTCCGCCAGCGACGCGGGTGGCTCTGAGCGGGTCATGCGGCAGAAGCTGGTAGAGAGCGGTGCGGTCGACTGCATCATCACCACCTCGCCAAACATGTTCTTCACCGTCACCCTGCCAGTGACGCTGTGGTTCCTCGATCGCGGCAAGTCCAAGGGCTCACGCAGCGACCAGGTGCTCTTCATCGATGCTCGCCACATCTTTAGGCAGGACAGCCGGGCCCATAGATCCTTCTCGGCCGAGCAGATTGAGTTCCTCGGAAACATCGTCCGCCTGTGGCGCGGGGAAGCCGTGGAGACTGAGCAGGGCAGCGGGGACCGCACAACTGAGATTTTTAGCACTAAGGGGTACCGTGACGTGCTCGGCCTCTGCAAGATTGCCAGCCGAGCCGAGATCGCCGCTCGGGACTGGAGCTTGAACCCTGGCCGCTACGTGGGGGTAAAACCCGGAAAAGTGCAAGATGATGAGGGATTTATGCTGAAACTTGAGGAGATGCAGGAGGAGCTAGAGTTGCTCAACACCGAGGCCGCGCGCTTGCAATCCCTCATCGCGGAAAACGTGGCGGAGCTATTAACAGTATGAGCGCCTGGCGGACCCACCGGATCGGCGAACTTGGGCGGATTGTGACTGGGAAAACCCCACCAGCGTCACTACCAGAGATGTTCTGCGGAACCGTCCCATTTTTAACGCCTACAGATATGAAAGACGACTGCAGGCACGTCGTAACTGGAAGAGCAGTCTCGACCGCTTGGGACCCGAAAAGCCGCGCGCTTTTGCCTGCGCAGACCATCTGTGTCGTCTGCATCGGCGCGACGATTGGCAAAATTTGCATGACGACGGAGCCGACACACACTAATCAACAGGTGAACAGCATTATCGTCGACACGACCCGTTTTGACCCATATTTTATCTACTATGCGATGCGTTTAAAAGCAAGTGAATTGAAGTCGCGTGCTGCCGGTGCTGCGACTCCAATTATTAATAAAACTGCATTTTCCAGTGTAACCATAGAGTCGCCGGATCTACCTACCCAAAAACGAATTGCGTCTTTCCTTACTGCTTATGACGACCTAATTGAGGTTAATCGACAACGATTGACGCTGCTGAAGGATATGTCGCACGGCTTGTTCGAAGAAATTGTCCGTCGAGCGCAAATTGAGGCGCCGGGCAATTATGTTGCAATGACAGATTTAGTTGCAAGCACGCTTGGGGGTGACTGGGGGACCGACGAGCCTGACGAGGAAAACAACCATCAAGTGCGAGTCATTCGAGGAACAGATCTTCGTAGGATCTCTGATGGAGACTTTTCATCGTGTCCAACTCGCTACATCTCCGCTAGCAGCGCACTTAAAAGAACACTAAGGCCACACGATGTAGTGCTAGAAAACTCAATTAACGCAAGAACGAGAGCAGCAGGCACTACACACTTCTGCACTCAGGGAATGCTTGATAGACTCGGTGGGTCGGTCATAGCGGCGAGCTTCTGTAGAGTATTCCGGTTTCGATTGCCTGAAGAAGCAGCCGTATTTCATCTTGAGTTGCAACGCATGCATCACAGTGGAGAGATCGAAAAATTTCAAGTCGTAGCAGCTAATGGAATAGCAAATTTTCAAACAACTCCGTTCCTCCGAGATGCCCGTGCCCGTTTAAGCATAGAAGAAAACCGAAATGCTATAAAGAAAGTTTTACCATTACTCGATACAAGATTTGCGGAGCAGATAGGTATGCTCACAGCATCTCGCAACCATCTATTGCCTCGCCTGATCTCCGGCCAGCTCTCGGTTGCCGCCGCCGAGCGTGAGCTGCTGGAAGCCGCATGAAATGGCCCCATCGTTGACCGGCCACATCGCCTCGGAGGAAGGCTCGGTGGAGCAGCCCGCGCTGGAGCTGCTGGAGGAGCTGGGTTGGCAGCGGGCCAACCTGCTATCGGAGCAACCTGGACCGAACAATCCAACCGGACGCACGAGCTTCCGTCAGACGTACCTGCCCGCTCGGCTACGGGCAGCGCTTACGAAGCTCAACCCGCACCTGCCCGAAGAGGCGCTTGCGCTCGCGGAAGAGCGCCTAACGGAGGATCGGTCGGCGATGCTCCCGGTGGCAGCCAATCGAGCCGTGCTGGATCTCCTGACTGAGGGTGTATCGGTCGATGTTCGGCGTGACGATGGCAAGTTCGAAACTGTAAGTGTTCGCACCATCGACTGGACGGAGCCGACCAACAACGATTTCCTGGTTGCCAGCCAAGTCTGGATCGAAGGTCCACTCCATAAGCGCCGGCCCGACACTATCGGGTTCGTCAACGGCCTACCGCTGATGCTATCCGAGTGGAAGGGCATCACCAAGCCGCTTGCTGAGGCCTACGACGCCAACCTGCGCGACTATCGCGACGCCGTCCCGCGCCTGTTCGATGCCAACGGCTTCGTGATCCTGTCTAACGGCCTCGAAGCTGTGATGGGCGCCAGCCATGCGCCCTTCGAGTTCTTCGCGCCCTGGAAGCGCCTGGAGGAAGGCGGGCCAGAGAGCGTGGGGCTGGAGATGCTGCTCCGCGCCACCTGCGAGCCGAGCCGCTTCCTCGACCTAATCGAGAACTTCATCCTGTTTGATGAAGGTCGTGACGGCCTGCGCAAGGTTGTGGGCAAGTACCATCAGGTGCTCGGGGTCAACCGTGCAATCCAGGCTGTGAGAGACTTGGAGGACAACCAAGGGCGGCTGGGCGTATTTTGGCACACGCAGGGGTCCGGCAAATCGTTCTCGATGGTCATGTTCGCCGAGAAGGTGCTGCGAAGACTCGGCGGCAACTTCACCTTCGTTATCGTCACCGACCGAACCGAGTTGGACGATCAGATCGCCGGGACCTTCGCGGCCACTGGGGCGCTAACCAAGAACGTCGACGACGCCCAGGCAGACAGCCGGGTCCATCTCCGCGAACTGCTAGCGGGCAACGAGCGGTACGTGTTCACGCTCGTTCAAAAGTTCAGTACCGCCGACCGGGAGCCCATGCCGATCCTGTCCGAGCGGTCAGACGTGATCGTCATCACTGACGAGGCGCACCGCAGCCAGTACGATCAGCTCGCCGCCAACATGCGAGCCGCGCTTCCCAACGCTGCATTCATCGGCTTCACCGGCACCCCCCTGATCCAGGGTGAGGAGAGCCGCACCCGCGAGGTGTTCGGCGACTACGTGTCGGTCTACGACTTCGCTCAATCTGTGAGAGACGGCGCGACTGTCCCGCTGTTCTACGAGGCCCGCAAGCCCGAGCTGCAGATGAAGGCGGACGAGCTGCGCGAGGACATGGAGGCGTTGCTGGAAGAGGCAGCGCTAGACGAGGCCCAGGAAGAGCGTCTCAATCGCGAGTTCGCTCGCCAGTACCAGCTAATCACCCGCGATGACCGACTTGATAAGGTTGCTGACGACCTAGTTCTTCATTTCGCGACCCGTGGGTACCGCGGCAAGGCGATGTTCGTGGCGATCGACAAAGCCACCGCCGTCCGCATGTACGATAAGACCAAGTTAGCCGTAGCGCGGCTGATCGCGGCTGACGAAGAGAAGCTAAAGACCGCGCATGAGGCTGAAGGGGCTGCCATCGTCGATCGGCTGGCCTGGATGCGCTCGCTTGATAGCGCTGTAGTCGTCAGCCAATCCCAGAACGAGATCGGCGACATGAAGGCTAAGGGGCTGGACATCGTGCCCCACCGGACTCGGATGCAGCAGGAGGATCTGGAGTCCAAGTTCAAGAACGCTGACGATCCGCTTCGTCTGGTGTTCGTCTGCGCCATGTGGATCACAGGGTTCGACGTTCCTTCGATCAGCACCGTCTATCTCGACAAGCCCATGCGCAATCACACGCTCATGCAGACGATTGCGCGAGCGAACCGGCGGGCTGCCGGCAAGACCTCGGGCGTCATCGTCGATTATGTCGGTGTGTTCCAGAACCTACAAAAGGCCCTGGCAGTCTATGCGGGCGCGGCGGCAGGCGATGGTTCCGCAGCCGGCGCGAGCCCAATCGAGGACAAGCAGGCTCTGGTTGACGCACTGCAGGCCGAGCTAGCCGTGGTGGCGGCCTTCGTTGATCCTCTTGGTGTCAGCACTGACGCAATCCTGGCAGCCAAAGGATTTGCTCGGAACGCGCTGATCGCGGCTGGCGTGGAGGCATTGGTTGCCCCCGACGAGCGCCGCCGTGAGTTCCTGCGGCTCGCTGGCAATGCCGTGAAGGCCTACAAGGCTCTACTGCCCGACGAACGCGCCGCGCCTTACCTCGGGCCGGTTGCCGTCATCCACACGCTGTCCGACGCTGTGAAAGCCAAGCTGGGCCCAGTCGACATCTCGGCAGTCTCTACCCGGATCGCGGCGTTGCTGGACGACAAAATCGAAGGGGTTGCCATCCTTACTCCTATCGTCGAGGGCGACCACGCCGAGGGTCGCGTGGACCTATCGGGCATCGACTTCGACAAGCTTGCAAGCCTGTTCGCCACCACTCCAAAGACCGCTGCTGCGCAGCTTCGCGAGGCAAGCGCGAAGAAGGTAGAGAAGATGGCTGAGCAGAATCCGACGCGCCAGGGACTTGTCGAGCGGTTACAAGAGCTGGTCGCCAAGTACAATGCGGGGTCGATCGACGTGGAGTCGTTCTTCAAGGACCTAAAGGCCTTCGTGCGCCAGTTAGACCAGGAGGAGAGCAGGGCAGCCAGAGAGGGCCTGAACGAGGAAGAGTTGGCGATCTTCGACCTCCTGACCAAGCCCGCGCCCGCGCTTACTCAGGCGCAGGAGATTGAGGTGAAACGAGTGGCCCGCGAACTGCTGGAGAAACTCAAGGTGCTCGTATCTGGGGTCGACTGGCTACGCGGCCGCCAGAGCCGAGCGACAGTCTTTTCTGAGATCAGGTTCAAGCTCAACGAACTACCCGAGGAGCCTTACCCGGAGCCGTTGTGGAACGCCAAAATCGATCAGGTCTGGAATTTCGTGCTTCAGCATTACTCCGCGTAGCGCCTTCTGGGTTGCTGCGGATTCCAATCGCCACAGCATGATTTGAGGATCGCGATGCCGCAAATTTCATTGGCCGAGTCGTTGAAGCGCGACGCAAATTGGGAAATCTCAAATTTCGGCTATAATGGCCCGAACAATCCTTATGTAAGGCTTGGCGTGAAATTTAATATCAGTCGACTTGAGGCTGTTCCGGTATTTGAGTGTTGGATTAAGGACAAAATATGGGGTCGAACTAAGCTGCCTATCAAAAATCATCTAGGTAGATACGAGTTTTTGTCCGTTGATCCAATGGCATTCGAAGATGCTTTCGGGAAGGAGCACGCGCAGCCGGGAAGGTTTCCCTTTGGTGAAGAACTAAGGGTTCTAGAGGTGCATGTAGATGAGATTAAGATCATAATTCATAGGACCGGGGAATTGCTATGCATGCCGACTCGCGCACTCTCTGTCGCATCAATGGTATGGGTGCACTGAGTTTGAAAGCTGCGGCCTGTTCGATCCATGGTATAGCCTGGTGGTCCAAATCCGGCGCTTGATACCTGCAGCGAGGGGCTGCTTGCGACCCGTGTCGGACCGCCGGAAGGTCTGCTTACAAAAAGTCTGATTGGCCCTAAGCGACCGAAATTGGCCGAGAGCGGATCGGCTGTTTACGAACCCCTCAATCGGAAAGCTGTCGATCGTTCCAGCCATATCTCCGTTGGAGGAACTCGTCAGTTGCTGCGGCCGGAAGATCAATAGAAGGACCCGGCAACCAGTTGGCATCGGCTGCTGATCGGCGTGTCGCATGGGCCAGAACCTGATGCCGAGAGACCAGCCGGAAGAAATCAGACATGGCTGAGCTAAGAGAGGCATGCCATCGCATGTCCAAGCTGCGCAGATCATCCGCGAAGGAACGCTCCAGCTCGGCGAGCGGCCTTTGCGGCTCGCCCTCAATGAGCCAGCCCACCACGCCGTAGTCCAACGCGCTCCGGGCTAGAGACGTGAGGTTCTGACCCTCGTTCCTCGCGAAATCCCATGTGTGCCATCGCTCGAAAGCCGCACGCCAGAGCGCAAGCCGGCGCACGGCTCCCGCCCGCGCTCGAAACACCGACAGGCAGTGCGTGACGTTTGCTCGGATATCGCCGTCCGATGTGTCCAGCGAGATGCTTTCGACATACGCCTGAAGCGCGGGTCCGTCGCTGCGGGCCAGAGCACGACCTAATGCGGCCTGCATGTGGGGATGGCGAACTGGATAGCGGTTGCAGATGGCGAGCCAGCGAGGCCAGTCGTCTGCGTCCTTGGCCATGACGATCAGCAGGTTCCTGAGCGCCGTTTCCTCGAGAGGCAGCAAATCGCGTACCTCCCGGTAGGCGACGCGTTCCAGGGCTACGAACCGGGCGTAGCCATTCCCGCTGGCCGTCGCGAGACGAAGGGCGTCCGCGAGCGGCAGTGGCGCCATGGCGAGGTGGCTATGCAACCAGCCCTCGCTTCTGTTGGCCAAACGGACGAGGCGTGGCCAATCGAGATGCGAGAGCGCTAAGGTCGCTTGCCGCGCGCCCAAATCGGGGCGCGGAAGTTGCTCGAAGGCTCGAGCCCGCTCTCCCAGTTCCGCCCAATCGCGTGCCCGTTCGGCCTCCTGCGTGGCATGCAGATGCTCGCGCTCCCAGACCGGTGCATCATCGAGGACCTGCGCTAGAGGCGCTCGATGGTGCAGCACGACCTCGAACGCTGCATTCGTGAGGCGGCATCCTTGAAGACGAGGCTGCACCGCTTCCCAGAAGCCTCCATCAACGTTCCAGGCCGCCACAGACGCCAACGCCGCCTCGATCCGCAAGCCGGATCGATCGCGATGTGGGGCCCACTCAGCGAGCGCCTTTACGGTCCAACCGAGACGTCTCGCCAGATGGAGAGTCTCTTCGTCCGTCAGGCCCGGCGAGGCGGCGAGAGCGCGCGGAACGTCGCCGAGGTCCGCGCGTGTCGCTGTCGTCAAGCGTTCGACCATCGTGTCGGCGCCCGACACCTCGAGATCCGTGATGACGCCCTCGAGGTTGGAGGGAGCTGCAACATCTCCGTCCCACACATCCAGGAGGTGCCGGAGGGTTGACGCGCGCCCTGTCACCACGACCTCCATATGACGTGCTGCGGGTCATCCAATGCCGCCCAAAGGTCCTCGAACGCCCCTGCCACCATGGCTGGGTTCGACACCCGCTGCAGGATGTGATGGGCTTGCCCGAGGCTGTTGACGGAGGTTCCGAGCGACCACGCACGCGGGCCATCGCGCATGTTCGGAAAGATCAGGAAGCGGTCGTGGAAGTGCCACCCCTTCGGTCCTCGGCGGGTCCGGTACTCGAGGCGCAGACCCTGGCGGTTTCCGGCATCGCGTTCGAGAATGGCTCTCTGCCGATCCGCAAAAGGCTGCCTCGGCGCAACAGATCCTTGCGGAGCTGAGCAATCCTGCGAGGTTTCGGGGGGAGGATCACGACCATCCGTTAGGGCTCGCAGCGGTGCGCCGCTGTGACTGCACCAGAAGAGCGTCCGGAGAAGGTCTTCAGCGGAGAGGTACGGGTCCCAGAGATCCACTCCGGTCTGGCCGTGCGTGTCGATAAGGAAGCGGACGTCAGCCAGAGCTCGAACCTGCTGTGCCGTCGAGTTTGCCTGGGGGCGATACTGAACGAAGTCGCGTGTCTCTTCGAGGCGGCGCCTCTCCTCGAGGTCCTGCCGGCGACCAAGCCAGAAGTTTGCGTCCTTGCCGGCCGCCGGGCCCACCAAGCTGCTTCTGGTCTCCGTGAGCTTCACCCGCTCGGCAAAGGGCTGGCCTTCGAGGTCGGGCGCGGTGAACAGACGCGGTTCGTGCTGGATCACATGCATGTCTAGCCCGATCCGCTCGATGGTCGACGTCGATGCTGTTGCGCTGACCAGTATGCCCGCCTCGGCGTCCCAAATCTCCGTTTCCAGAGGTTGGCGATGATTGTCGATGGGAAGCCGAACGCCCTCTGTAAATCGTTCGCCGACCGCCGCTCCGGTCAGCAGCTCGTCCCATCGGGTGCGAGCCGCGGTCGCCAGAGGACGCGGCGGCGAACCGTTGCGCCATGTCACAGCGACATCGGAATGCTCCGCGCCGCGGGGTGCTGTGACGCTCGGTACCAAGATTGTGACGGGAAGCTGGATCAGTACATCGCCAAGCAGATCCGCAAGGCCGGCAAACGCGATCGGCACGCCGGCTGAAACGGCGTCTGAGAGCGTCTGCAGCCGCCGCCGGTCGGCGAAGAAGGGCTCGAAGGGTGCCTTTTGCTGGTCCGTGAGCCGGAAAACGTGCGATCCCGCCCAGAAGTTGTTTTTCAGGACGTTGTTGAGCGGAACGCGGACCGTCCCGTCCGCAGGTGCGAACACCGCAGGTTCTGGCCTCAAGTTGCCCGTTCCAAGCGGGCGCCCGCTCAAGGTCCACTGCCCCGTGGTTTCGAGCGATTCTAACGCGCGATCCAGGGCCACGACTGGCCGGAGTGTGCGCATGACGCCAAACGACCAGTCCCTGAAGCCCTCGATCCGCCCGATCCGGCCGGTAAGGCACTCCGTGCGTTCGGTATCGCCGACGTGGGGACGACCTTCCGCGAGCACGGCGACGGACAGGACATTGATCGTTGTCCCACCGCGCGGCGTGCCAATCACCTCGATCAGCTCGATGTGATCGAACTCGCCGATACGACCTGGGGTGAGAAGGAAGCGCAACTCTTCTCGAAGCTTCTCGAAAGTCATAATCGCTCCCGGCCCACTCTCCCAATGGTCGCAAACATAAAGAAGTTTGGAAAACCAGGCGGCCTGAGCCCGCGCCCGGTTTGCAGATGCCGGAAAAGGACGCCGAATGACAGAGATGGGCGAAGCAGAACGGCCGCTTCCGGGCGGCGGGTCAACTTCCGTTCACCACCCGTTGCGGACTCCGCGGGGAGGCCAAGCGTCGGATTTCGACCACTCGGACGTCGTCTTCAAGGGGATTTGAGTGCCTGTTCACAGCTCATAGCGGGGAAACAGCTTCAGCTCCCCGGCCATGTCCTCCACTGTGGGGGTCTCGTAGTCATCCCCCACATCGTGACTGGCGTGCCCGCAAAAGGCGGACCTGACGCGCCGCTCGATCTTCGCCCTGGCTGCTCTGCGCTTGAAGGTGTGGCGCCATGCGTGGTTCGGGCTGATGTTTCGATCGGTTACTCCAAGGCCCCTAACCCACTCCGCGAGCTTGTTCCTCTGCTTCACCCACGGGGCCTGGACGGGGTTCGTCGGGTCGTCTCGGACAACCCGCTGTCCATCAGGATCGTAGAACAGCGGCCCCTTACCGACGGAGTTCACGAACTCGATTAGGCCCTGCTCAATCAGGTGCTCGTGCAGCGGCACTGTCCGAGCTTGCCCGCCCTTCACCGTACCGGCTTCGGGGCTAATCCGCATGAGCCAGAAGCCGTCCTTGTGGCGCGTGAAGTCCTCGCCGCGAAGCTGCGTTACCTCTCCCGGCCGCGAGCCCGTGTAGGCGCAGATCCAGGGCACCCAACGGCGTGCTGCGATGTTGTGAGAAGCCATGCGGCCGACAGCCGGAGCCGTGGTCGCCTTCAGGATGGTGCGCCACTCATCGTCGTGGAACTCGCGCTCTCTCACCTTCGGTGCTGCCCTACCAACTGCGACGCTTATGCCCTGGAACGGGTTGGAGGCGATGCGCTTGTTCTCGCTCGCCCAACCAAACGCTACGCGAGCAGCACGAAGCCACACGTCGTTCACAACCCGCGCTGTGCGATCAGGGGTGACGAGAGTGCTCTTCCATCCGATGGCATCCTCGCTCGTTATGGTCGCGATGTCTCTGCCCTCGAAGTATGCGTCCAGGGCACGGAGCACGGCTCGCCAGCGGTTCACCGTGGCAGCTCCAGGTTTTCGCTCGGCGATCCATGCCTCAAACAAGGCCCAGCACGTCAGCCCTGCGGCTTTGGTGCGCACCACCGACTTGAACTCCGGGTGACGCTCCGGGCGTGCATCGGGGGCGTAGTCGCCCTCTGCACGGCGCTTGAGGGCATGTGCGGCTGCATCGAGTTCTCCCTCCACGATGTCGAGGAAGGCGTCAGTTGCCGCTTGTGTCAGCCGAATGCCCTGTTCGCGAAGGAAGGGCGCGATTTGTCCCAGCTCGGTCACAGTGGCGCGCACATGGCGACGAGCTGCGGGGCTTTCGGGCTCGTCGTCATCCTCATCAGGAGAGCCAACAGTGTGCCCGGCGAGGCGTAGACGAGCTTCCTCAAGGCGTTCGTGAAGGTGCTCCCACCGCTCGGGATCACCCGGTTCATCCTGATGCCGGCCAACAAACCAGCCGTACCACTGGCCGGCCAGTCCATGTGCTTCGCGGTGCGTTAGCCCCCTGCCCTCACCTCGTGCCGCAGCCCGCAAAGCCTCGATGCGGCTCGTGATGGTCGCGTCCCATTCCCGCAGCTCGGCCTTCGCGGCGCCTGTGGAAAGGCTTGCCGGGCGCCGAAAACGCTCCTCCTGTGACACGCCGTGCGTCTGCTTGTACGCCTCGCGCACATCTTTCGGGATGCCCTTGCGGGAGAACCAGTCCCCATTGGGGGCACGGCTCAGGGAGGTCATCGGCACAGCCATTTGTAGCGCCCTTTGTAGCGGTGGGCGCCGAAAAACATCATAGTGCCAGCATGTTGCTGGAATCGTTGCCGATTTCAAGAGTATGGTGCGGACGGCGGGACTCGAACCCGCACGGCCTTGCGGCCGCAAGATTTTAAGTCTCGTGCGTCTACCGGTTCCGCCACGTCCGCATGCGCCCTCGGTAGCGGGGGCAGCGGGTCCGATCAAGCGGGAGGCGTCCAGCCGTAGAGCCAGGCGTAGCGGTCGCGCATCCCGTCCGGGCCGAGTCGGGCCATCACCGCGTTGCGCAGGAGCGCCACCAGCCCGCCGGCATGATAGGTCCGGCCGTTGCTCCGCGCCGCCTTCTGGACCCGTCGCGCCCGGGGCGTCCGCGCATCCGAGAACGCGGCGAGCGCTGCCGGCACATCCGCGTGGTCGGCGAGGGTGCGCGTCAGAATCGCGGCATCCTCGATCGCCAGGGCTGCCCCCTGAGCGAGGAAGGGCAGCACCGGATGGCCGGCATCGCCGATCAGCGCGAGCCGGTCTCGGGCGAGCGGGCGTGCGACGGCCCGGTCGGCGAGCGACCAGACCAGCCAGGAATCCGGCAGGCTCAGGAGGTTGCGCAGAGGCCCGGCGCAGCCGCGCAGATGGCCGCGCAGCACGGCCGGATCCCCGAGGCGGCCCCAATCCTCGTCGCCCACCGCCTCGGGAACCACAGCCACGACGTTGAGGAACTGGCTGTCCCGAACCGGGTAATGCACCACGTGCCGGCCGCGGCCGAGCCACAGCCCGGTCGCGGCGCCGCGCAGATCCGGCGGCACCGCTTCCATGGGGATCAGCGCCCGCCACGCCGCGGCCTGACCGGGGCGGAGCGGCGCCGAATCGAGATGGGTGCGCAGGCGCGACCGCAGCCCATCCGCCCCGATCGCGAGGTCGAAGACGACAGGCTGGGCCCCGCTCGCGCCCTCCACCGTGAGGACGGCCTCGGAGGCCGTCTGGGCGACGGCCGTCACGGTGCGGCCCATCATCAGGCGGATCGCCGAGCGGCTCCGGAGTGCGTCGAGCAGCAGCGTCTGCAGATCGGCGCGGTGAATGACGTAGTAGGGCGCGCCGAACCGGCTCTGCGCCTGCGCCCCGAGCGCCACGCCGCCGATGCGGCGGCCGCTGTCGAGAGCCCGCACCTCCACGGAGGGCGGCTCGCTCGCCGCGCGGCGCAGGGCTGCCGAGAGCCCGAGGCCGGCCAGAACCCGGCTGGCATTGGGCGAGATCTGGATCCCGGCTCCGACCTCGCTGAAGCCGGTCCGCCGCTCGATCACCGTGACGGAATGGCCGGCATCCGACAGCGCCAAGGCCGCCGTGAGGCCGCCGATCCCGGCCCCGACGATCCCGATCCGCAGAGATGGATTGCCAGAGGGCACGGTGGTCGGCGCCTACTCCGCCGCGAGCTTGGCGTCGTCCCGCCACACGCAGGCCTGCGGCTCCGCCTCGTCGGCCTTCAGGCCGGCGCGGTAGCGATAGAGCGTCGAGCAATACTGGCAGATGATTTCGCTGTCGGCGCCCATGTCGAGGAACACGTGCGGGTGGTCGAACGGCGGCAAAGCGCCGATGCACATGAACTCCTTCACCCCCACGGTGATCACCGGCACGCCCGGCTCGTTGTGGAAGTGCGGTACCGCCTTGCCTGCCATCCGGCCCTCGCCTGCCCCGCGACGGAGTGCGCGGCGAATCTGCCTGCGTGCTCCCGGGCGTCTCGTGGCCGCTTATGCCGCCAGCCCCGCGGCCGGCGCAAGCCTCGCCCGACCGTCCGCCGACGCGGCTTGGCCTCCCGCGCCCCGCACCGTACATAGAGCGACGCCCGATAGACGCCGCCGCGAAAAAAAGTCCCGACCATGCAGCAGGAACAAGCCAGTGCGCAGGGTGCGCGCCGCGCTCCGGAACCGCCGATCCACGGTCCCGAGGGTTTCGAAGGCATGCGCCGGGCGGGGCGGCTCACGGCCGAGGCCCTCGACTTGCTGATGGAGGCGACGCAGCCCGGCGTCACCACCGAGGAACTCGATAAGCTCGCCTATACATTCGCGATGGATCACGGCGCCTATCCGGCCTCGCTGCTCTATCGCGGCTATCCGAAGTCGATCTGCACCTCGATCAACCACGTGGTCTGCCACGGCATCCCCAACGACAAGCCGCTCCGCGAGGGCGACATCGTCAACCTCGACATCTGCCTGATCCTCGACGGCTGGCACGGCGATTCGAGTCGGATGGCCTATGTCGGCGAAGTGCCGCGGAAGGCTCAGCGCCTGTGCGAGATCACCTACGAGGCACTGATGCGCGGCGTCGCGGCGGTGAAGCCTGGCGGCTCGACCAACGATATCGGCCGGGCGATCCAATCCTTCGCCGAGGGCGAGCGCTGCTCGGTGGTGCGTGATTTCTGCGGCCACGGGCTCGGGCGCACCTATCACGATGCCCCTACGATCCTGCACTACGTCGAGGCGAGCTACGACGTCCCTTTCAAGCCCGGCCAGTTCTTCACGATCGAGCCGATGATCAATCTCGGGCGGCCCGCCGTGAAGGTGCTGGGCGACGGCTGGACCGCCGTGACCCGGGACCGGTCGCTCTCCGCCCAGTTCGAGCACACCGTGGGCGTCACCGAGACCGGCGTCGAGATCTTCACGATCTCGCCGAAGGGGCTGCATCAGCCCGTCAATCCGGCGGCCTGAGCGGCCGTGACGGGGGCGCCGGACGACGGCGAGGCGGGGCTGTTCGCCGACAGCGCCGTTTCGTCCTCGGTCGAGAAGGAGACGCCGCATTATCACGGCCACCGCGACCGCCTGCGGGAGAAGTTCTCCACGGCAGGCCCCGACGCGCTGCCCGATTATGAATTGCTGGAACTGGTCCTGTTCCGGGCGATCCCGCGGCGCGACGTGAAGCCCCTCGCCAAGGCTCTGGTCGCTCGGTTCGGCAGCTTCGCCGAGGTGGTGAGCGCCGAGCCGGCACGGCTCATGGAGGTGGAGGGCGTGAGTGCGGGCGTTGCATCGGACCTCAAGGTGATCGAGGCCGCAGCCCGGCGCCTCGCCCGCGGCGCGATCCGCGAGCGGGCGCTGCTGGCCTCGTGGAGCGCGCTGCACGAGTACCTGCGTGCCACCATGGCTTTCGCCCCGCGCGAGGAATTGCGCGTTCTGTTCCTCGACAAGCGCAACCACCTCATCGCCGACGAGGTGCAGGGGCGCGGCACCGTCGATCACACGCCGGTCTATCCCCGCGAGGTCGCCCGGCGGGCGCTGGAGCTGTCGGCGACCGCGATCATCCTGGCCCACAACCACCCGTCCGGCGATCCGACCCCCTCCGCCGCCGATGTGGCGATGACCCGCGAAATCGTGACGGTGCTGGCGCCGCTGAAGATCGTCGTGCACGACCACGTGATCCTCGGCCGAAACGGCCATGCCAGCCTGAAAGGTTTGAAGCTGATCTGATCCTCCGGCTGCCTTGAGCGTTATCGCCGGTGGCTATAGCCATGAACGCGTGGCGCGCCTCTTGCCTCAAGAGCGGGAGCGCACGGGAGGAGCGAGATGGCGGTGACGGCCTTCGACGAGATGAACGGGATCGGCGCTGCCGATCCGGCTGCCGTCCGTGACGCCTACGGCCAGCTCAAGGCCTGGCTGGACGCGACGCCGCCCGAGCATTTCAACACCCGCCGCAGCCAGGCCGAGCTGCTGTTCCGCCGGATCGGCATCACCTTCGCGGTCTACGGCGACAACGAGTCGACCGAGCGGCTGATCCCATTCGACATCATCCCGCGGGTGATCACCAAGCCGGAATGGGCCTTCCTGGAACGCGGGCTGAAGCAGCGGGTCACCGCCATCAACCTGTTCCTGAAGGACATCTACGGCGCGCAGGAATGCATCAAGGCCGGCATCATCCCGGCCGACCTCGTCTACCGGAACGCCCATTACCGCATGGAGATGCGCTCCTTCCGCGTGCCGCACGACCTCTACGTCCACATCGCCGGCATCGACATCGTCCGGACCGGCGAGAACGACTTCTTCGTGCTGGAAGACAATGCCCGCATCCCGTCCGGCGTCTCATACATGCTGGAGAACCGGGAGGTGATGTTGCGCCTGTTCCCGGACCTGTTCTCCAAGCATCGGGTCGCGCCGGTGGAGAACTACCCGGACGCGCTGCTCGCCACCCTGCGCAGCCTCGCACCGGGCTCGGCGGCGCGGGACCCGACCGTCGTGCTGCTCACCCCCGGGCGCTACAATTCGGCGTTCTACGAGCACTCGTTCCTGGCCGACAAGCTCGGCGTCGAACTGGTGGAAGCGTCCGATCTCTTCACCAAGGACGACGTGGTTTACATGCGCACCACGGAGGGGCCGCGTCGGGTCGACGTGATCTACCGCCGCCTCGACGACGATTTCCTGGATCCCCTCGTCTTCCGCCCGGATTCGGTCCTCGGCGTGCCGGGCCTGATGAATGCCTACGAGCGCGGCTCCGTGACCTTGGCCAACGCGGTCGGGACCGGCATCTCGGACGACAAGGCGGTCTACAGCTACATGCCGGAGATCGTGAAGTTCTTCACCGGCGAGGAGCCGATCCTGCACAACGTGCCGACCTATCGGTGTCGCGAGAAGGATTCCTTCGCCTACGTGATGGATAACCTCTCCGAGCTGGTGGTGAAGGAGGTGAACGGCTCCGGCGGATACGGCATGCTGGTCGGCCCACATGCCAGCAAGCGCGAGATCGACGACTTCGCCAAGAAGCTCAAGCACGCACCGGACGGCTTCATCGCGCAGCCGACCCTGTCGCTCTCCACCTGCCCGACCTTCGTGGCCTCGGGTGTCGCTCCGCGCCACGTCGACCTGCGGCCGTTCGTGCTGTGCGGGGCCGACCAGATCCGCATCGTGCCGGGCGGCCTGACCCGGGTGGCGCTGAAGGAGGGCTCCCTGGTGGTCAATTCCAGCCAGGGCGGTGGCACGAAGGACACCTGGGTGCTCGACGCCTGAGGTCCACAACGTCCGGACGTTCCGAGGCGCGGACATCGTGGTCCGCACGACTTGGCTGAAGACCGATGCTCTCCAGGACTGCCGACAACCTCTTCTGGCTCTCGCGCTACGTCGAGCGGGCCGACTTCGTCGCCCGCATCCTCGACGCGGCGCACCGCTTCGCCTCGCTGCCGACGAGCTACGGCGGCGGCGGCGGCAACGAGTGGGAGTCGGCCCTCGCCTCGGCCGGCGATCCGGACGCCTTCAAGACCCATTACAGCGCGGTGAACGCCGACACGGTCTGCGACTTCCTGGCCTTCAGCCCGCACAACCCGTCCTCGATCCGCTCCTGCATCGAGGCGGCCCGCGAGAATGCCCGCTCGGTGCGCACCGCCCTCACCACCGAGATGTGGGACGCGATCAACGGCGCGTGGCTGGAGCTGCGCAACTATGCCGGCAAGGAGCTCAACCGCGACGAGTTCGGCCGTTTCCTCGACTGGGTGAAGACCGTCTCGCTGACCTTCGACGGCTCGGCCTTCCGGACGATGCTGCGCAATGACGCCTTCTGGTTCACCCGGCTCGGCACGGCGATCGAGCGGGCCGACAACACCGCCCGCATCCTCGACGTGAAGTACCAGATCCTGCTGCCGCACGACGAGACGGTGGGCGGCAGCCTTGACTACTTCCAGTGGACCACGATCCTGCGCGAAGTGTCGGCTTTCAACGCCTATCACTGGGTCTACCGGGAGAGCATCAAGCCGGTGCTGGTGGCGGACCTCCTGATGCTCAACAAGCAGATGCCGCGGTCCTTCGCGAATTGCTACGGCGTCATCGTCGAGTATCTCGACCTGATCGCCGACGCGTACGGCCGCCGGGGTCCGAGCCAGAGGCTCGCCGGCAACATGCTGGCGAAACTCGACGGCGAGGACATCAACCGGGTATTCGCCGGGGGGTTGCACGAGTTCGTGGAGGCGTTCATCGCCGAGAACAACAACGTAGGCGAAGCGATCGCCAAGCAGTATCTGGTCGGCTGAACGAGACGGACGGGACAGCGCATGCGCATCCGCGTGGTTCACGAGACCATCTACACCTACGAGCAGCCGGCCCGCGGGCTGGTGCAGATCCTGCGCCTGACGCCGCGCGATCATGACGGGCAGTACGTTCGCACGTGGCGGATCGACACCACCGTCGACGGACGCCTGACCGCCCGCGAGGACGGCTTCGGCAACGTCGTCCACTGGTTCACCCCGGACGAACCGGCCGACGCCCTCACCATCCGCGTCACCGGCGAGGTCGACACCGACGACACGAACGGCATCGTCCGCGGCACGGTCGAGCGACTGCCGGATCAGTTCTACCTGCGCGACACGGACCTGTGCGCCGCGAGCCCGGAGCTGCACGCCTTCGCCGAGCGCGTCGCCACGGAAGGTGACGGTGCTGTCCTGGACCTGCTTCACCGGCTGATGGGTGCGGTCCAGAACGCCGTCGCCTACGAGCCCGGTCCCGCCGCCAGTGCCGTCCCGGCCGGCAAGGCTTTCGCGGCCGGGCGCGGCGTCTGCCAGGATCTCGCCCACGTCTTCATCGCCGCCGCGCGCCACATCGGTATCCCGGTCCGCTACGTGGCCGGCTACCGGGCGCGTGATGACGGGCAGGCCGATGTCGAGGCGCCCCACGGCTGGGTCGAGGCCCTGGTCCCGGATCTCGGCTGGGTGGCCTTCGACCCGTGCTACGACGTCAGTCCGGCGGACAATTACATCCGTGTCGCCACGGGTCTGGACTACCTCGGCGCGGCGCCGATCCGCGGCAGCCGCACCGGGGGTGGCACCGAGACACTGGACGTGAAGCTTCGGGTCGAGCAAGGCAGGGCTTCCGCTCAATCCTGATCGCTCAGACATCGGTCCGCCGACCGCACGAGGGCCCGAAGACGATGACCTACTGCGTCGGTGTCCTGGTCGAGGAAGGGCTGGTCATGGTCGCCGATACCCGCACCAATGCGGGGCTCGACGACATCTCGACCTATCGCAAGCTCCACCATTTCAACGTGCCGGGCGAGCGGGTGATGATGCTCGCCTCCGCGGGCAATCTCTCGATCACCCAGTCGGTGCTCAGCCTGCTCCAGGAGGGCGTGCCCGGCGAGGAGGACGGCGAGCCGCCGCAGAAGCTCGTCGAGGCGCCGACCATGTTCCAGGCGGCGCAGCTCATCGGCCGGGCGATCCGTCGGGTGCGATCGATCGAGAAGGATGGGTTCGAGGCCGCCAACATCCGGTTCTCGATCTCCCTGCTGTTCGGCGGCCAGATCGGAAACGGCGAGATGCGGCTGTACCTGATCTACTCGGCCGGCAACTTCATCGAGTGCAGCACCGATGCGCCGTTCCTCCAGATCGGCGAGCATAAATACGGCAAGCCGATCCTCGACCGGGCGGTGAAGTATACGACCGAGCTGTACGATGCCCTGAAGGTCAGCCTCGTCTCGATGGATTCGACCATGCGGTCGAATCTCGGGGTCGGCCTCCCGATCGACATCGCCCTGGCGCGCCGGAACGCGCTGACGTTGGAGGTGAACCACCGGATCGAGGTCGGCGAGGGCTATTTCCACGATCTGCGCGAGCGCTGGTCGGCAGCGTTGCGGGCGGCCCACCGAGCGATACCGCGGCCGCCTTACGGGCCTTCCAGCTCCTAGAGCAGCCGCATTATCGGCCGTCCTTGCGCGCGGAACGAAGCGATCCAGGGTGGCGCGTCATCGCCGGACGTGGCGCGTCCCTGGGTTGCTTCGCTATGCTCGCAAAGACGGCATCTGTTTCTTCACGTGGCGACGGAGACGGTCAGGTGGCCGTCCGCGCCGCTGAAGTCTCCGCCGCGCTCCAGGCCTCCAAGAGCGTCCGTGTCGCGTCGGCCGGATCCGCGGCTCGCATCAGGCCGCCCATGATGGCGATACCCGCCGCCCCTGCCGCGCGGCAGGACCTAACCGCCTCCGGACCGAGACCGCCGAGCGCCACCACGGGCAGGCCGGCGCCGAGGCTGTCCGCGAGTCCCGTCAGGCCCAGCGCCGGTCCGTAGCCGGGCTTGCTCGCGGTCGCGAAGATCGGGCTGAGGGTCACGTAGTCGGCGCCGGCTTGCGCGGCAGTCGCGACCTCCTGCGGGGTGTGCGCGGAAACGCCAATCAGCGCAGCCCCGCCCAAAGCGGCCCGCGCTGCCGCGATTGCCTCCGATCCCGAGCGACCGCCGAGATGCACGCCGTCGGCACCGAGGGCGCGCGCCAGCGCGATATCGCCTCCGACAGTCAGGACGGCGTTCGCGGCCTGCACGCATTCGGCCACGCGCGCGCCAAGGCGCAGGCGGGCGTCCGCCTCAAGATCCCTGTCGCGGAACCAGATCCAGCGCCCGCCGCCGTCGAGGACCGCCTGCACGGTCTCGACGAGCGGCCGCGGATGCCCGTGCCGGTCCGTCACCGCCAGCAGCGGCGACGGCAGCGCCCTCACGAGCCGACGAGGCCGAGCTGCGGGCTCGACGGCTCAGCCCGGCCGCGGCGGGGGATCCGCCCGGCCAGATGCGCGTCGCGCCCAGCCTCCACGGCCCGGCCCATGGCGCAGGCCATGCGCACCGGGTCGTCGGCTTTCGCGACCGCGGTGTTGATCAGGCAGGCGGAGGCGCCGAGTTCCATGGCGATCACCGCATCCGAGGCGGTTCCGATCCCGGCATCGACCACCACAGGGATCTTCGCCCGGCGGCAGATCAGCTCGAGATTGGCGGGGTTGGCGACGCCCATCCCGGAGCCGATCAGCGAGCCCATGGGCATCACGGCGGCGCAGCCGAGATCCTCCAGGCGCTGGCAGATGATCGGGTCATCGTTGCAATAGGGCAGCACAACGAAGCCGTCATCCACGAGGTGGCGGCAGGCCTCCATCAGTTCGGTGACGTCCGGGTAGAGCGTCTCCCGGTCGCCGATCACCTCGACCTTGATCCAGTTGGTGTCGAGGGCTTCCCGTGCCAGCTCGGCGGTCATGATCGCGTCGCGGGCTGTCTCGCAGCCGGCGGTGTTCGGTAGGAAGCGCTTGCCCTTCAGGATCTTGACCGTGTCCGAACCGTGTCCCTGGAGCGAGACCCGGCGGATCGAGGCGGTGACGACCTCGGCGCCGCTCGCCTGGACGGCGTCGCGCATGATCGCCTGCGTCGGGTAGCCGGCCGTGCCGATGAACAGCCGGGACGACAGGCGCACCCCGGCGATGGTCAGGCTGTCATCCTCGCTCTCGGGGCGCAGCGGCGTAAGGCTCTGGTCCATGCTCAACCTCCCTGCATGGCGCGGACGATCTCGATGCGGTCGCCCTCCGCGACCGGGGTCTCGCCCCAGTCGCGGCGGCGCAGCACGCGGCCGTTCAGCGCGATGGCGACGCCCTGCGGGCTCTCGATCCCGCTCTCCTCCGCCTCGAGCCGGAACACGGTCTCCACCGTCTCGGCCGCGCAGTCCCGCGGCTCCCCGTTGATGACGAGTTTCATGCCGAGGCCCTCACGGCTTCCGGCTGGCCGAAACGTGCGCGCGTGAAGGGACGGGCGACGTCCGGCAGCGCGCCGTGCAACACCAGTTCGGCGACGGCCTGGGCGGTGACGGGGGCGAGCAGGTAGCCGTTGCGGTGGTGGCCGGTCGCGGCGACGAGACCCGGGGCGAGTTCGTCAAGGATCGGCGCGTCGTCGTCCGAAGTCGGGCGGTAGCCGCTCCATACGGACTCGACCTCCATCTCCTCGATACCGGGCAGGACCCTGCGTGCACCCTCCAGCAGGGCGTAGAGCCCGCCCGCGGTGACACCCGGCCGGAAGCCGCAATCCTCCACGGTGGCGCCCACGATGAGTTGGCCGTCGCTCTTCGGCGCCATATGAACCTGCTCGGTCCAGACCATCCGGGCAAGCGTGCCGATACGGGCGGTCGTGCGCAGGGCCAGGGACTGGCCCTTCAGCGGCCGGACTGGCAGGGCGAGCGCGTCAGGCAGCAGGCCGCTCTCCCCGCTCCAGGCGCCAGTGGCCAGGATGACGGTTTCAGCTGTCACGAGGCGATCGCCGGCGCGAATGCCGGTCACGCGGCCACCGGACCAGTCGAGGGCGGTGACGGCTGTCCGCTCGGCCATGACGACTCCCGCCGCATGGCAGGCCTCCGCGAGGGCGTCCATGACCAGACGGGGATCGACCTGATGGTCGAGCGGGCAGTGGATCCCGGCGGTGACGGAGGGGCGCAGGCCGGGCTCAAGACGCCGGACCTCGCTCCCCGGCAGCCAAGTGGCCTCGAGTTCCGACCGACGCTGAAGATCGTAGCGGAAGCGGAGGCGCTCGACCTCGTCGCGGCCGACCGCCAGCACCAGAGTGCCATCGGGACGATAGTCGATGGACCGGCCGGATTCAGCCTCCAGTGCATGGCGGTATTCAGGCCAGAGGCGGAGCGATTCCAGGGCGAGGGGCAGCAGCGGGTCCGAGCCGGGCTCGTGTTCGGCGGCCGGAGCCAGCATGCCGGTGGCCGCGAGGCTCGCGCCCGCCCCGATCGTGTCTCGCTCCAGCACGGTCACGGCGCGGCCCGCCCGGGCAAGCCGCCATGCGATCGACAGACCGATCAGGCCACCGCCGATGACGGCGACGTCGGTCCGCACCGGCAGAACGGCGGGCGCGACGACGCCCTCGGGGCTGCGGCGGCGGCCAATCGGTGAGGCAGGTCGGTCGAGGGGCACAAGCATCTCCGCGTATTGACGTCGCGGGGAGCGGGCCGTGTGCTTCTGTGAGAAGCTGTGGCCTGCCTTTCGGGCGGCCGCGGTCCAATCCCTACGCCGGTATGAGCCGGATCAGGTTCGAAGGATTTCCGCGCCGCAGGTCCTGACGGACGTGCCAGCGGTTTCTCAGCCCCTTGCCGGGGATCTCCCTGGAACGAGAGGAGATTTGGTCGTCCGGGCTGCACCGGTCAACCCCGATGCTGGCCGATGGCCTCCGCAGGCCGGACATTCGCCGGTCGCAGTCACCGCTCGGATACCAAGCCGCGCGAAATCCGATTGCCGCCGCAGAGTGAAGCCGCAGGCAGCACCGACCCTTCACAGATCCCCGGTCAAAGCAGGTGCGATCCTTCGGGCGGAGTGGGACCCGTGCGCACATTCGTGGTCGTCTGCACGATCGGCTTCCTGTCTGCCACGGCGTTCCAGAAGTTGCGGGAGCGGGCGCATCCGGAGACGGAGCCGCCCGTCCTGCCCGCGGCGTCGGTTCCGGCCGTCGACGGTGCCGTGGCGGGCGTCGCACTTCAGTCCGGCCGCAACGGCCACTTCTTCGTCAATGCCCTGATGGACGGCCGCACCCTGCCGATGATGGTCGATACCGGCGCGAGTTCCTGCGCGTTCTCGGAGGAGGATGCCGAGCGGATCGGGATCCGGCTCGCGCCCGGCGACTTCACACGCGTGTGGAACACCGCGAACGGGACCGTGCAGGTCGCACCGATCCGGATCGCCGTGATGCAGGTCGGATCGATCACCGTGCGGGATGTCGAGGCCGTGGTAATCCCGCGGGGACGCCTGGCAACAAGCCTGCTCGGCATGTCGTTCCTGAAGCGCCTGCGCGATTTCAGCGTCAGCGGCGGGACGATGACGCTGCGGGGCTGAAAGCGCTCCGGGCCTGTTCCGACCTGCGATCCGACACCTCCCTGCCGAGCCGGCTTGAACCCGTTGGGCCGACCCGATCCGCTCTCCGGCCGCGGCCAACGCGCCGGTCCCACCGCCGGTGCCGAAGGCTTCGAGATGCTGTCGATGATCGGCTATCGAACAAAGCGCGTCGCCGTTCGATTTATATAAGTTTCGATCGTATATATCTCATAGGCAGCAAATTTCGAATAGGTCTATATAATTTCCCCGGCGTGCGCACTCTGCGCCTATCCCCGATTTTTGATCGTGCTGGAAATAAACGCACCGTTTTGCGAGTGCTGGCTGTTTGCGGTAAGCGAGGCATGAGACGTCATCCTGTATCGTCAACATGCGTAAAGGCGAATTTGATTATGAATAAGTATGGTCAAAAGATCTGCTTGGCGATGATAGTCAAGAACGAGGCGCACATTATTCGGAGGTGTCTGGACTCTGTTCGGCCAGTTATCGATCATTGGATTGTCGTCGATACGGGATCAACGGATGGGACGCAGGATCTCGTCCGTGCGGTGATGTCAGATCTGCCCGGTAAACTGGTGGAGCGGCCATGGGTCGACTTCGCATTCAATCGGACCGAGGTGTTGCGACTCGCGCGGCCGCACGCCCACTATTCGCTCATCATCGACGCCGATGATGAGCTCATCATTCCGTACCAGTTCGCTATGCCGCGCCTCCGCCACGCGGCCTATGCCTTTACGATAATCGATACGGAGAATAATTATACGCGTAGACAGCTGATCGACAATTCCAGGACGTGGGAATACGTTGGTGTGATCCACGAATTCCTGCACTGCACCGGGCAGGCCGATCAGTCGGTCATGGCGCTGTCGATCCGTCGCGGCCATGACGGGGCACATCGACGCGACAAAGAAACGGCATCGCGTGACATCGCGCTCCTTGAAAAGGCGCTTTTGTCGGAGAAGCATCCATTCCTACGTGCCAGATACACATTCTACTTAGCAGATTACTATCATAGTAATGAAAGAGAGCGCGAGGCGCTCGATCTTTATCTGAAGCGGGCTGACCTCGGGCATGGGGACGAAGAGATATACAAGAGTCTGATCAGTGCAGCCAGCATACGCGAAACGTTGGGTGCGCCACCGGCTCGTGTCCTGGAGCTTTACGATCGGGCGATACGGATCCTCCCCGAACGGGCTGAAGCACGGCACAGAGCGAGCCGCTATTGCAGGCACAAAAAGGACTTTCATAACGGATTTCACTATGCCGAGGCTGGTCTCTCGCTTCAGCTGCCTGCTGAAGGGATCGATCTCGAGCCTTGGGTGTATGTCTTCGGGTTACGGCAGGAATTCTCGATCCATGCCTACTATACAAACCAGCATCGAGCCTGTCTGTTCACATGCCTGGAGATACTCGCCCAGTCCGGGGTGCCCGACGAGGTCCGAACACAGACCAGTGACCTCGCCAAGGGAGCGCTCGGCAAGATGATCGAACCCGTCTGGGGTTGTCAGCAAGCCGCCTACAGCGCGGAGTTCGTCCTCGATTGGCTGCGCAGAGATTGTGCGCGTCATGCGGCCCCCTCGGCGCAGTGCCAGGTGGCTCCGACGAGATGACCCTGCATCCTTGCATCCAGCGGAGGGCCCAATGATCAGGCCACGGCAACCCTGCCTCAGTTCGACTTGCGCGGGCGCAGGAACTTCGGCCGGAACACCGCCATGGGTTCGTCGAAACCGTTGAGCCGGTGCTCGCCCAGCGGGATCGGATCCCCCCAGAGGAAATCCACGAACGGCTTCGACATCAGCAATGGCTCGCCCAGGGTGCGGTTGAGCTGCGCGATACGGCTCGCGAGGTTCACGTCGCGGCCGATCACCGTGAAGTCGAGCCGGGAACCGGAACCGACATTACCGTAGGCAGCCTCGCCATGGTGGAGGGCAATGCCGGCGGCGACCGGCACGGGGAACTGGTGGAGGGCGTTCGCCTCGTCGAGGGCCGCCAGGGCGAGCTGAGCCGCGGTCAGGGCACCTTTGGCGGCACCGCCGAGATCGTCGCCCGATTCGCGGAAGATCGCCAGCAGGCCGTCGCCGAGATATTTCAGGACCTCACCGCCCTCCCGTTCGATCGGCGGCACAAGGCAGTCGAAGAACACGTTGAGGAGGCCCACGGCCTCCTCCGGGGTCATGTCGGCAGAGGTGCGGGTGTAGTCGCGCATGTCGGCGAACAGGATCGCCGATCGGATCCGGGTCACCTGTCCGCGGCGGATGTCCCCGGCCAGGATCGCCCGATGGGGCTCGTCGCCGACATAGAGCCGCAGCACGTGGTCGAGCTGTTTGTTGAGGACGCGCATCTCCATCACGGCGGCCAACGCCGGCATGACGAAGCGCAGGATCGCGATGTCGTCGTCCCGGAAGCCCGCGGGGGCCCGGGTGGCGAAGGTGATGCCGTTCTGGGTGCCGTTCGTGAAGAACAGGGGCGCCACCACGTAATGGGTGTAGCCGCCGGCCTTCAGGTCCGGAACGATCGCGTAGGCGTCGTCCGGGGTCTCCGACAGGTCGAGGATCAGCCACTCGCCGCTCTCGTGAACCGTATGGAACGGGCTGTTGAGATAGGCATCCGTCGAGCGCGCGCCGTGCGGGAACAACCGTACGGTGGTGCCGCCGTCCCGGGTCCAGATGCGGCCGACCCCAGCATATTCCGAATGCAGGGTGTCGATTGCCGTCGATGCCCGGTCGACGGGAACGCCGACGGCGATCAGGCGCTCCGCGAGGCCCGCGAGCATCTCCTCGGCGTTGGGCATCCGGGCGCCCTCTCCGAGCAACCAGTCGCGGATGCCGACGGAGGGTTGGAGCGCGCCGAAGGGCACGTCGTCGGCCTCCGAGCCGTCCGCGAAGGCCGTCGGGGATCCGGGCGTTGGCGGGCGGCGTTCGAGCATGGCGCCAGATTGGATGCCGCGCAGCGCCGAGGCAACGCGGTCGGTGGGGAAGCGCCGCGCGATCCGCGGCGCAGGCTCAGTTGTCCAGGAAGCTTCTGAGCTTCCGGCTGCGCGAGGGGTGCTTCAGCTTCCGCAGTGCCTTCGCCTCGATCTGACGGATGCGCTCGCGGGTCACCGAGAATTGCTGGCCGACCTCCTCAAGGGTGTGGTCGGTGTTCATGCCGATGCCGAAGCGCATCCGCAGAACGCGCTCCTCACGGGGCGTCAGCGACGCAAGAACCCGCGTGGTGGTCTCGCGCAGGTTCGACTGGATCGCGGCGTCGATCGGCAGAACGACGTTCTTGTCCTCGATGAAGTCGCCCAGGTGACTGTCCTCCTCGTCGCCGATCGGCGTCTCGAGGGAGATCGGCTCCTTGGCGATCTTCAGGACCTTGCGGACCTTCTCCAGCGGCATGGCCAGCTTCTCGGCCAACTCCTCCGGGGTCGGCTCGCGGCCGATCTCGTGCAGCATCTGGCGCGAGGTGCGGACGATCTTGTTGATCGTCTCGATCATGTGCACCGGGATGCGGATCGTGCGGGCCTGATCGGCGATTGAGCGGGTGATCGCCTGCCGGATCCACCACGTGGCGTAGGTCGAGAACTTGTAGCCGCGCCGGTACTCGAACTTGTCCACGGCCTTCATCAGGCCGATGTTGCCTTCCTGGATCAGATCCAGGAATTGCAGGCCGCGGTTCGTGTACTTCTTGGCGATCGAGATCACGAGGCGCAGGTTCGCCTCGATCATCTCCTTCTTGGCTTGCCGAGCCTCGCGCTCGCCCTTCTGAACCATGTTGACGATGCGGCGGTACTCGCCGATCTCCAGGCCCGTCTCGGAGGCGAGATCGAGGATCTGTGCGCGCAGCTCCGCCACCTGCTTCGAGCCACGCTCGACCAGGTTCTTCCAGCCCTTCCCGCCGAGCGTCCCGACGCGCTCCATCCAGTTCGGATCGAGCTCATAGCCCTGGTAGTGGCGCAGGAACTCGTCGCGGGCCACGCCGTGGCTCTCGGCGAAACGCATCAGCCGACCCTCGTGGCCGATCAGCTGCTTGTTGATCGAGTAAAGCTGGCCGACCAGCGCCTCGATGCGATTGTTGTTCAGCGACAGGGACTTCACGTCTGCGACGACGATGTCCTTGAGCTCGCCCTGCTTCTGGTTCTGAGCCGGGGTGTTCTGCTCGCCGGCCGCCTTGCGCTCGGTGCCCTCGATCTGGAACTTGCGCAGCTTGCGGTAATTCGCGGCAATCGCGTCGAAGGTCTCCAGAACCCGCGGCTTGATCTCCGCTTCCATGGCGGCGAGCGAGACGTTGTTCTCGAGGTCGTCCTCGTCGTCGCCGCCCTCCGGCGGCGCAGGCGGCTCGGCATCGTCGCCGCCATCCTCGCCCTCGGCGATTTGCGGCGCGTTCTTGCCGTCGGGGCCTGCGTAAGTCGCCTCGAGGTCGATGATGTCGCGCAGGAGGACCTTGCCCTCGACCAGCTCGTCCCGCCAGATAATGATGGCCTGGAAGGTCAGCGGGCTCTCGCAGAGACCCGCGATCATCGCCTCGCGTCCGGCCTCGATGCGCTTGGCGATGGCGATCTCGCCCTCGCGGGACAGGAGCTCCACCGAGCCCATCTCGCGCAGGTACATCCGCACCGGATCGTCGGTCCGGTCGGTCGGCTCCTTGGTGGTCGTGGCGACCGTGACGGCGCGCGCCGGAGCGACCTCGGCGACCTCGCCGCCCTCGGCCTCCTCTTCCTCGCCCTCTGCGGCCTTCTCGCCGGCGGCTTCGTCAGTCTCCTCGGCCTCGACGACGTTGATGCCCATCTCGGAGAGCTGCGACAGCACGTCCTCGAGCTGATCCGGATCGGACTGGCCCTCGGGCAGAACCTCGTTGACCTCTTCATAGGTCACATAGCCGCGCTTCTTGGCGAGCTTGACCATCCGCTTGACCGAAGCATCCGTCAGGTCGAGGAGCGGCCCGTCGGTCTGCTGCTCGGGGGCAGCGTCCGTCTCGTCCCGTTCCGTTGCCTTCGTCGCCATGATCAGCCTATTGTTTCGCACGCGGCGCGTTGCGGAGGCCCCGATGAGGCCGGTCTACGCCGTCGGCGCCGCTGTATGAGATCGGCGCCGGATCGCTCCGGTCGCCTTGAGTCGTCGGTTTCCGTATGCAAGCCTGAGGCTTGACCGATTGTTAACTATGGCGGGACACCGCCCCCCGCCACCGCCATGACACAGGGATCACGCGGCCGTCGAGTCACTCGACACCGGTGCATCGGCCTCCGCCTCGGCGGCGATGACGGTTTCAAGCCTCGCCTTCACTTCGCAGAGCCATGCCCACCCGGCATCGGTCGGATCGTCCTCAAACGCCTGCCGTGCTTCGCGAAGTTCGCTATGTAGCGCTCCTGCCTGCCGGTGCAAGATCATCGCTTGTCGGAGCGCGTCTGCGCGGTGAGCGGGATCGGCATGCGGAGCCAGGGTTGTACGGTCCCGCGAGCGGGCCAGCGCGAGGATTCTCTCGGCCGCCGTAGCGAGTCCGGCCCGGTTGATGCGGTTCTGCAACACTTCTGGCGCCGTGTGCTCGTCCTCGGCCGCGCAGGCCAGAAGGACCGACAACAGCGCCCGGGCATCCGGATCCTCGAAATCCAGATCGGCGATCTCCTCGCCGAACTCCGCGAGCATTTCGGGATGGGCCAGCAGGCTGCCGACGATCACTGCCTCGCGCACCGAGGCGGCGCCGGTGAACCCTGCGGAGGCCGTGACCGACGGACTGGGGCTGCCGGTAATGCGCGGCGAGACGGGCTCGCCGGGCCGGGTGAAGCGCTGGCGACCGCGCTGGCCCCCCCCGGCGGCGCGGGCGCCGCGGGGCGACAGGCCGCGCAGGCGCTCCTCGATGTCGTCGCGATAGTAGCGGCGCACGGTCTCGTCGCGGATCGTCGCGACGGTCGTGCGCAGCGTCTGCGTCAGGCCGGCACGCCGCTCAGGCGTGTCGACCGGTCCTGATTCGAGGGCGCGCCGCCATAGCAGTTCCGAGAGGGGAAGCGCCGCCGTCAGAACCTGATCGATGGCCGTGGGGCCTCCCGAACGCAGGAGGTCGTCGGGATCCTGGCCGCCCGGCAGCAGCGCGATTCGGAGCGAGCGACCCGGTTCCAGGAGCGGCAGCGCGATGTCCAGGGCTCGAAAAGCCGCCCGCTGGCCGGCCTTGTCGCCGTCGAAGCACAGGATCGGCTCGTCGGCATGGCGCCAGAGCAGGCCGAGCTGGTCCTCCGTCAGGGCGGTGCCGAGGGGCGCGACCGTCTCGGGATGGCCGGCGAGCGTCATGGCGATGACGTCGACATAACCCTCGACCGCGATGATCGAACCGCGGTCGTGGGCGGCCTTGCGGGCGCCGTGCAGATTGTAGAGCGTGCGGCCCTTGTGGAAGAGCGGCGTCTCGGGGGAGTTCAGGTACTTGGCACGCACCTCCTTGGCGAGCGCCCGCCCGCCGAAGGCCACGACCCGGCCGCGGGTGTCGGTGATGGGGAACATCACCCGGTCGCGGAAATAGTCGTACGGGACCGAGACGCCCTCCCCGGCCGCGAGCAGGCCGAGTTCGACCATCAGCGCCTTGTCGACCCCCTGCCCGGCGAGGTGGTCGCGCAGGGCGTAGCGCTCATTCGGCGCGTAGCCCAGGCGGAAGGCCCGCTGCGTCTCGTCCTTGAGCCCGCGGCGTTCGAGATAGGCGCGGGCTTCGCCGCCCTGGCCCGCCCGCAGCCGATCCTCGAACCAACGGGCGGCCATCTCCATGACCTCGATGGCCCCGGCGCGCTTCTGCTCGCTGGCGCGGTTGTCCTCGGTAGGCGCCGGAAGGCTGACGCCGGCCTCGCTCGCTAGCCGCTCGACCGCCTCGGGGAAGCTGAGGCCCTCCGTCTCCATGAGGAAGGTGAAGATGTCGCCGTGCTTGGAGGATGAGAAGCAATGGTAGAACTGCTTCTGGTCGTTCACGTAGAAGGACGGCGTCTTCTCGGCGTTGAACGGCGACAGGCCGCGCCATTCGCGGCCGGCCTTCTTCAACTGCACGCGACGGCCGACCACCGACGAGGCCGGCAGCCGGGAACGGATCTCTTCCAGGATGTGGGTCGGATAGCGCACGGGGCCTGGGATGGGTTGAGTGAACCCGCTCCTATAGCGCGTGAGGCGTAACGGAGTCCCTTACGCGCCCGAAATCCGGTGGAGGATTGTGGGGAGAGGCTCAGCCCTTCGCCGCCAGCGCGGCCTTCACCAGCCCGCTCGCCTTGCCGAAATCCATCTTGCCGGCGAAGCTGCCTTTCAGCGCGCCGATCACCTTGCCCATATCCTTCGGCCCGGCCGCGCCGGTCTCGAGGATCGCCGCCTCGACGGCCGCCTTCATCTCGGTCTCGTCCATCTGCTTCGGCAGAAAGCTCTCGATGATGGCGATCTCGGCACGCTCGTTGGCGGCGAGTTCCGGGCGGCCGCCCTGCTCGTAGACGTTGGCCGATTCGGTGCGCTGTTTGATCATCTTCTGGAGCAGCGACAGGATCTCGTCGTCGGAGATCGGGTCCTTGCCGTTGCCCCGGGCCTCGATGTCCCGGTCCTTCAGGGCGGCCTGGATCATCCGGACGGTCGCGAGCCGATCCTTGTCGCCGGCCTTCATGGCCTCCTTCATCTCGGTGGTGAGGCGCGCGCGCAGCATGGGATGAACCTTCTCTCGGTCGAAACGGGGGCTGGCCTGCGAATTGCGGATCTGCCCTGTGATAAGCAGACGTTGAGCCCTGCGGGAGGCGGAGCCACATTGACCCCATCGCGGGCCGCTCGCTAAGAGCGCCGCACACGATCATGCCGCAAGCCGAGAGCGCCGCAATCCGGCGCCCGCCTTCGGCCGGACATAAGCGAGACTCAGCCCATGCTGCAAGACGCCACCGCGCACGCCCCCGAGCTCCAGGCGCCCGAGCCCTGGGCCGAGCCGGTCGCGACGGCCCTGCTGGTTCTGGCCGATGGCACCACTCTGGAGGGCTTCGGAATCGGCCAGACCGGGGTGGCCGACGGCGAGGTCTGCTTCAACACGGCGATGACCGGCTATCAGGAGATCCTGACCGATCCATCCTATGCAGGCCAGATCGTCACCTTCACCTTCCCGCATATCGGAAATGTCGGCACCAACGACGAGGATCTGGAGAGCCTTGAAGCGGCGCCGGCCTCGGGGGTCCGCGGCGCCGTCCTCGCCTCGGCGGTGACGAAGCCGTCGAACTGGCGCTCCTCGTCGCATCTCGACGGCTGGCTCAAGGCCCGCGGCATCGTCGGCATCACGGGCATCGACACGCGGGCGCTGACAGCCCGCATCCGCGATCAGGGCATGCCGAACGCGGTGATCGCCAACGATCCCGAGGGCCAGTTCGACCGCGAGGCCCTGAAGGCCCGCGCGGCTGCGCTTGCGCCCATGGAGGGGCTCGACTTGGTGCCGCCGGTGACCAGCCGGGTGCCGTCGGAATGGTCGGAGACCGTATGGGCGCTCGGCGACGGCTACGGCAAGCGCGCGCCCGGCGGAGGCCTGAAGGTCGTGGCCATCGATTACGGCGTGAAGCGCAACATCCTGCGGCTGCTCGCCCAGGCGGGCTGCGACGTCACCGTGGTGCCGGCCACTACGACGGCCGAGGAGATCCTGGCGCTGAAGCCGGACGGCGTGTTCCTGTCCAATGGCCCCGGTGATCCGGCCGCCACCGGCACCTATGCGGTCCCGGTGATCCGCAAGCTGCTGGACGAGAAGGTGCCGACTTTCGGTATCTGCCTCGGCCACCAGCTCATGGGTCTCGCCCTTGGGGGACGGACCGTGAAGATGGGCCAGGGCCATCACGGCGCGAACCATCCGGTGAAGGACAAGACCACCGGGAAGGTCGAGATCGTCTCGATGAATCACGGCTTCGCGGTGGATCCCGACAGCCTGCCGAAGACGGCCGTGGAGACCCACGTCTCCCTATTCGACGGCTCGAATTGCGGCCTGACCCTGACCGACCGCCCGGCCTTCTCGGTACAGCACCATCCGGAGGCCTCTCCCGGTCCGCGCGACAGCCACTACCTGTTCGAGCGTTTCGTGACGCTGATGCGTTCAGGGGAGCCGGAGGCGACCAAGGACGCCTGATTGCGCTGCAGGTCGGGGTGCCCTTGGTCGATACGGCACTCCGTGATCGCCAGCGCAGCGAAGTGACCCAGTGCAGCTCACGGTCGTGAGGCCTGATGCCGCCCTTGTGTGATTCGCGGCGCTTGCAAGAACGGTCGGGTTCCGATCCCAATCGAGCCCCGCCAGGGCCATAAAATCCGCAGAATCTGACGGCTTATGGCCACCCACGACGGCCCGTGAACGGCAGCGCATCCGCGCTCGTCGGCGGCGGCCCGTCGCAGGGGATTGCCGGATGACCATCGACGAGGCGCGCGACGATTTCTCCCGCCTACACCGCAGCTTTACCTTCCATCTCGGCGTCGCCGCGGGCCTGTCCTGGCTGACCGCCCTCTATGCCTCCGTTTATGCCCCCTGGGTGCGCAACATCCGGGCTCTGATCGATCCGACCGATGGCCTCGACCGCGTCGAAAGCACGGTGTCCTACCTGTTCGCCATGCCGGCGGTCCTGGCCCTCGCCTGGGTCTCCGTCTATTTCGGCCGCGAGGCGCTGCGCCGCGCGCAGACGCTCTCGAACGTCGCCGTCGAGTTCGCGGCCGCTGCCGTCGTCGCCTTCGGCATGTTCTACCTCTCGATCGACCGGGCAGTCGCGGCGCTCTACGCCGGATTCTGAGACGGGGCGGCCCGCGACCACCCAGCCGTCGTTACTGCACTTTCTCGAACAACGGCTCGAATCGCTTGGCGGCCAGCTTGTTCTGCTGGACCGCCTTCGCCGTCTCTAGGTTGTCGGGCTTGTCGCCGACCTGGACGAGACCGACCATGCCCATGATGTAATGCGGCGCGCACTTGATGCCGTAGAGACCGGGCTTGTCGAAGGTTACGGTCTCCTCCTTGCCGACCACAGTCTTGAACGGCGCCACCCCATCGGGAGCCATGCCCTTGATCAGCTCGGCATTGTGCCCCTTGTCGGTCGGCACGAACCGGATCGTGTCGCCGGGCTGAATCTTCACGTAGGCAGGATCGAAGACCATCATCCCACCCGGACCACTATTCAGGGTCTTAATGGCAATTTCTACGGCGTTTGCGTCGCTGATCGAGCCGATCAAAAGCGTTGCGGCGAGTGATGCAAACTTGATCATCTTCAGTCTCGAATAAGTATGAGATCAATCGACGGATCTGCCGATCGCCAGAGCCTTATGAGCTGCCCCGTCGTGCGGCAAGATATCGATCGACTCCTGCGAGACTTTATAAATACTCCAGATTGGCGAGCCGACGCCGCATCCATGCGTCGGGCGCGCGGCCAGGTTGCACGGTTGTCCCGGCCTTCCAATACGCTCGTCGCCCGTGTAAACGCGGGGCTCAACGACAATCCCGCCACGCGCGTCCGGGAGCAGGGCTTCGATTGAGCCGTGCCCGATCGGGCGCGCTTGGCCTGAGAAGGCCGCAGATGCCCAAGCGCACCGACATCTCCTCCATCCTGATCATTGGTGCGGGTCCGATCATCATCGGACAGGCCTGCGAGTTCGACTATTCCGGCACCCAGGCCTGCAAGGCGCTCCGCGAGGAGGGTTACCGGATCGTTCTGGTGAACTCGAACCCCGCGACCATCATGACCGACCCGGACATGGCGGACGCGACCTATGTCGAGCCGATCACCCCCGAGATCGTCGCCAAGATCATCGAGAAGGAGCGCCCCGACGCCATCCTGCCCACGATGGGCGGCCAGACGGCGCTGAACTGCGCCCTGTCGCTGCAGAAGATGGGCGTGCTGGCCAAGTACGGTGTGCAGATGATCGGCGCGACGGCCGAGGCCATCGACAAGGCCGAGGACCGGAGCCTGTTCCGCGACGCCATGACCAAGATCGGGCTCGACACCCCGAAATCGGCGCTGGCCAACGCCTCGGCGGCCAAGAAGGCCGACCGTCAAGCCTATCTGGTGGAGATCGCCAGGATCGAGGCGGCTAACGCCGATCCGGCGGCGCGCCAGGCGGCGCTGGCGGCCTACGAGAAGAGCTGGGCCGCGGGCGAGACCGAGCGGCGCAAGCGCTATGGCGAGCACGCGATCGGTCAGGCCCTGATGGCGCTGGCCGAAGTCGGCCTGCCGGCGATCATCCGCCCGTCCTTCACCATGGGCGGCACCGGCGGCGGCATTGCCTACAACCGCGAGGAGTTCCTCGACATCGTCGAGCGCGGTATCGACGCGTCCCCGACCAACGAGGTGCTTATCGAGGAGAGCGTGCTCGGCTGGAAAGAGTACGAGATGGAGGTCGTCCGCGACAGAAACGACAACTGCATCATCGTCTGCTCCATCGAGAACATCGACCCGATGGGCGTGCACACGGGTGATTCGATCACCGTCGCCCCGGCGTTGACGCTGACCGACAAGGAATACCAGGTGATGCGCGACGCGTCGCTGGCGGTGCTCCGCGAGATCGGCGTCGAGACCGGCGGCTCGAACGTGCAATTCGCGATCAACCCCGAGAACGGGCGCATGATCGTGATCGAGATGAACCCACGCGTGTCGCGCTCCTCGGCGCTCGCCTCGAAGGCCACCGGCTTCCCGATCGCCAAGGTCGCGGCCAAGCTGGCGGTCGGCTACACGCTCGACGAGATCGCCAACGACATCACCGGCGGCGCGACGCCGGCCTCGTTCGAGCCGACGATCGACTATGTCGTTACGAAGATCCCCCGCTTCGCCTTCGAGAAATTCCCCGGCGCCGAGCCGACGCTGACCACCGCGATGAAGTCGGTGGGCGAGGCCATGGCGATCGGCCGCTGCTTCGCCGAGTCGCTGCAGAAGGCGCTCCGCTCGCTGGAGACGGGGCTGACTGGCCTCGACGACATCGAAATCGAGGGGCTCGGCAAGGGCGACGACCACAACGCCATCAAGGCCGCCATCGGCACCCCGACCCCGGACCGGCTCCTCAAGGTCGCGCAGGCCCTGCGCCTCGGAGTCAGCCACGAGCAGATCTACGCCTCCTGCAAGATCGATCCGTGGTTCCTGGAGCAGCTTCAGGCGATCATCGATTTGGAGAACCGGGTGAAGGCCCACGGCTTGCCGAAGACGGCAGGCGCCTTCCGCCAGCTGAAGGCCGCCGGATTTTCGGATGCCCGCCTCGCGGTGCTGGCCAAGACCGACGAGGCCGCCGTGAGCGCGGCCCGCCGGGTGCTCGCCGTGCGTCCGGTCTTCAAGCGGATCGACACCTGTGCGGCGGAGTTCAAGTCACCGACCGCCTACATGTACTCCACCTACGTGGCGCCCTTCGCCGGCACGGTTGCCGACGAGGCGTTCCCGAGCGACCGCAAGAAGGTCATCATCCTCGGCGGCGGCCCAAACCGGATCGGTCAGGGCATCGAGTTCGACTATTGCTGCTGCCACGCCTGCTTCGCGCTGTCGGACGCGGGCTACGAGACCATCATGGTCAACTGCAACCCGGAGACGGTCTCGACCGACTACGACACCTCGGACCGGCTCTATTTCGAGCCGCTGACCGCCGAGGACGTGCTGGAGATCATCGAGACCGAGCGGCAGGCCGGCACCCTGCACGGGGTGATCGTGCAGTTCGGCGGCCAGACGCCGCTGAAGCTCGCCCGCGCCCTTGAGGCCGCCGGCGTGCCGATCCTCGGCACCTCGCCCGACGCCATCGACCTCGCCGAGGACCGCGACCAGTTCAAGCGGCTCCTCGACAAGCTCGCGATGAAGCAGCCGAAGAACGGCATCGCCTACTCGGTGGAGCAGGGGCGCCTGGTCGCGGCCGATCTCGGCTTGCCCTTCGTGGTGCGCCCGAGCTACGTGCTCGGCGGCCGCGCCATGGCGATCATCCGCGACGAGACGCAGTTCGCCGATTACCTCCTCGACACGCTGCCGAGCCTGATCCCCTCCGAGGTCAAGGCTCGCTACCCGAACGACAAGACCGGCCAGATCAACACGGTGCTGGGCAAGAACCCGCTCCTGTTCGACCGCTACCTCTCGGACGCCGTCGAGGTCGACGTCGACGCGGTTTGCGACGGCAAGGACGTGTTCATTGCCGGCATCATGGAGCACATCGAGGAGGCTGGCATCCATTCCGGCGACTCGGCCTGCTCGCTGCCGCCGCGCTCCCTGTCGCCCGAGACCGTGGACGATCTGGAGCGCCAGACCAAGGCCATGGCGCTGGCGCTGAACGTCGTCGGCCTGATGAACGTCCAGTACGCCATCAAGGACGGGGTCATCTACGTGCTGGAGGTGAACCCGCGGGCGTCGCGCACCGTGCCGTTCGTCGCCAAGGTCATCGGCGAGCCGATCGCCAAGATCGCGGCGCGGATCATGGCGGGCGAGCCGCTCGCGGCCTTCGGCTTGAAGCCGAAGACGCTGCCGCACATCGCCGTGAAGGAAGCGGTCTTCCCCTTCGCGCGCTTCCCTGGCGTCGACGTGCTGCTCGGCCCGGAGATGCGCTCCACCGGCGAGGTGATCGGTCTCGATACCAGCTTCGGCGTGGCCTTCGCCAAGAGCCAGCTCGGCTCGGGCACGCAGGTGCCGAAGGCGGGCGCCGTGTTCGTCTCCGTGCGGGACGCCGACAAGGCCCGCATCCTGCCGACCATGAAGCTGCTGTCCGATCTCGGCTTCACCATCCTGGCGACCGGCGGCACGCAGCGCTATCTCGTCGAGAACGGCGTTCCAGCTGAGCGGATCAACAAGGTTCTCGAAGGCCGGCCGCACGTGGTCGACGCGATCAAGAATGGAGGGATCCATCTCGTGCTGAACACCACCGAGGGGGCCGGCGCCCTGTCGGACTCGCGCTCACTCCGGCGCGCGGCCCTCTTGCATAAGGTGCCGTATTACACCACTCTAGCCGGCGCGATGGCCGCGGCCGAGGGGATCAAGGCCTATCTAGAAGGCGATCTCAAGGTCCGTGCCTTGCAGGAATACTTCGCAGCCTGAACCTCAGGGTTCCGCTGACTTCATTTCGTGGCCCGGAGGGAGTGCTACACTCTCGGCCGGGCCTCTTCATTGTGGCGCGAGACGATGGCGATAGACAAGGTTCCGATCACGGTGCGCGGGCTCGCAGCCCTCGAAGAGGAGCTGAAGCACCGCCAGCAGGTGGAGCGCCAGCGCATCATCCAGGCGATCGCGGAAGCCCGTGCGCTGGGCGACCTGTCGGAGAACGCCGAGTATCACGCCGCCAAGGAAGCGCAGTCGCACAACGAGGGCCGCGTCCTCGAGCTGGAGAGCATGATCGCGCGGGCCGAAGTGATCGACGTCACGAAGCTCTCGGGCGACAAGATCAAGTTCGGCGCCACCGTGAAGCTCGTCGACGAGGACACGGAGGAGACGAAGACCTACCAGATCGTCGGCGAGCCGGAGGCCGACGTGCGGTCCGGCCGCGTCTCAATCACCTCGCCGATCGCCCGCGCGCTGATCGGCAAGGGTGTCGGCGACACGGTCGAGGTCACGACGCCGGGCGGCGGAAAGTCCTACGAGGTCGTTGCCGTCCAGTACGGCGCCTGAGCCATGCGCCCGCGTTTCTGGGGCCGGCTCGCCGGCCTCCTCCTCGGCGCCGTCGCCGGATCCGCGACGGCGAGCGATTTTCCCGCGACGCCGTTCTTCTCCGACATCCGCGTCGATGTCCGGCCCCTTCTCGATAAGGGCGGGGGCCTCCAGGCCGAGGCGCTGGCGGCCGACCTGACGGAGGCTCTCCGGAAGAACTTCGCCGGCCGGATCGGCGGTCGCGGGCCGCGCCTCGTCGTGGTGGTGAGCAGCCTGTCGCTGCGGCCCTATAC
Organism: Methylobacterium sp. P1-11; assembly: GCF_008329595.1. Lineage (NCBI taxonomy): Bacteria > Pseudomonadati > Pseudomonadota > Alphaproteobacteria > Hyphomicrobiales > Methylobacteriaceae > Methylobacterium > Methylobacterium sp. P1-11. Next base: position 36,033 of record NZ_NPKS01000006.1, on the reverse strand, counting down.
CGGCAGCGGCGCTCGGCCGGGCTTAGGCGGCAACTTCCAGACGGATTACATGGAGGGCGAGGCGCTGCTTGTCGGACCAAGGGGCCAGGTGCTCGGGCGCTACCCGCAGATGACCACGACGCCGTCGAGCTATGGCGGTGCGTGGTACGATTCCCAATTCGAGCAGCGCCGACTGGCCGCCATTGCAGACATCTATGCCCAATGGCTCGCCCGCGATCTGCCGCGGGATTAGAGAGGGGCCGCCTGCCCCGGCCGGCGGTGCGGGGCGTTTCCGGTGAGGAGCATGGCAAGCATCGACATGTCGGAGGCGCAGACCGCGCCGCTGAGCCGCCTGGACCCGCGGCATCAGCACCTGCCCGAACTCGCCCGCGCCCGCGCCTGGATCGTCACTGACGGAAAGGCCGGCGACGAGAATCAATGTGTCGGCATCGCCGAGACCTTGGGCCTCGCCTACGAGATTCGCCAGGTACCGGCCTCGGGACCGTTCGGCTGGATGGCACCCTGGGGACCGATTGATCCCCGCGAGGGGCCGCGCCGCCGCGCCGGCGCTTTGTCGGGCCCCTATCCCGATATCCTGATCGCCTCCGGGCGGCGATCCGTCCCGTACCTGCGGGCGGTGCGGCGCGCCACGGGCGGCCGGACCTTCACGGCGTTCCTCAAGGATCCGCGCACCGGCGCGGACAGCGCCGACTTCATCTGGGTGCCGGATTATGATGACCTGCGCGGACCCAACGTCTTCACCACGCTGACGGCGCCGCACTTGGTGACGGCGGCACGCCTGGCGCAAGCCCGAGCTCGCCCGGATCCACGCCTCGCGCGCCTGGACGGGCCGCGGGTGGCGGTCCTGGTCGGCGGCGACAGCCGACACCTGAGCTACCGCAAGACCGACATGATCCGCCTCGTGGAGGATCTGCGCGGGCTCGCCGCGCAGGGCTGCCGGCTGATGGTGACGATCTCCCGCCGGACGCCGAACCCGCTCCGGGACGCCGTAAGGGCGCTCGCGTCCGACACCGGCGGCTTCCTCTGGGACGGCACCGGCGACAATCCCTACGTCGCCATGCTGGCCCTCGCCGAGGCAATCGTGGTCACCTCCGATTCGGCCAACATGGTGAGCGAGGCCGTGTCCACCGGCGCGCCGGTCCTGCTGTTCGACCTGCCGCGCACCTATATCCGGCATCGACGAATGTTCGCCGGGCTGGCGATTGCCGGAGCCCTGCGGCCGTTCACCGGTCAGTTGGCGGATCTGACGTACAAGCCGATCGACGCGACGCCGGTGATCGCGCAAGCGCTCGCCGACGCATATGCTGCGCGCCGCGCAGCCGGACCGGCCTGAGGAGACCGAGATAGATGGCCCACACCCACGCCAAGCTCGTGATCATCGGCTCGGGACCGGCGGGCTACACGGCGGCGATCTACGCGGCCCGCGCCATGGTCGAGCCGCTGCTGATCTCCGGCTTCCAGCCGGGTGGCCAGCTGATGATCACCACGGATGTCGAGAACTACCCGGGCTTCGCCGAGGCGATCCAGGGGCCGTGGCTCATGGAGCAGATGCGCCTCCAGGCCGAGCATGTCGGCACGCGGATCGTCTCGGAATACATCACGAAGGTCGATCTCACGCAGCGGCCGTTTCGCCTTGAGGCCGATTCCGGCGAGACCTATTCCTGCGATGCTCTGATCATAGCCACCGGCGCCCAGGCCAAGTGGCTCGGCATTCCCTCCGAGGCGGCCTTCCAGGGCGGCGGTGTCTCGGCCTGCGCCACCTGCGACGGGTTCTTCTTCCGTGGCAAGGAGGTCGTGGTGGTCGGCGGCGGGAACACCGCGGTCGAAGAGGCCCTATACCTCGCCAACATCGCCAGCAAGGTGACGGTGGTCCACCGCCGCGACAGCTTTCGCGCCGAGCGGATCCTGCAGGAGCGCCTGTTCAAGCACCCGAACGTCGAGGTGCTCTGGCACCGCGAGATCGCCGAGATCTGCGGCGTGCAGAAGCCTGCGCCGAACGTGACCCATGTCCGCCTCAAGGATCCGCGCTCGGGCGAGCTCAGCGAGGTGAAGGCCGACGGCGTTTTCGTGGCGATCGGCCACCAGCCGGCGACCGCGATCTTCGAGGGGCAGCTGCCGATGCGCCATGGCGGCTACCTGACCGTGAGGCCCGGCACCACCGAGACCGAAATCCCGGGCGTGTTTGCGGCCGGCGATGTCACGGACGACGTCTACCGCCAGGCGATCACCGCCGCCGGCATGGGCTGCATGGCGGCGCTGGAAGCGGAGAAGTTCCTCGCCAATTTGGAGATCGGCGAGAGCCCGGTCCAGGCTGCAGCGGAATGACGACAGAGCAGGCTTTCGCGCGCAGTGCCGAGGCCGGCTCATCATTTCAACAACTTCCCGCCTCTTCCGCTTGCGCAGAACCATGCGCCGTGCGCATAGGAGTGCTGACTGCGCCGGGATGCACCGATTGCATGCCCGCGCGGTGCCGCGAGCGGTCATCCGTGCGTCGGCGCCGCGCAGTTCGCCCGGTGATCTGCCTTCCGCTTCGTGCCCGCCGTATTTCCGGGTGCGACCCGCGGGCGCGCGCTGGTAGGGGTTCACGCCTTGGACTGGGACAAGATCCGGATCTTCCTCAACGTCGCTGAGGCGGGGAGCTTCACCAAGGCGGGTGACGATATCGGGCTCAGCCAATCGGCAGTGAGTCGCCAGATCAGCGCCCTGGAGCGCGAGTTGAAGGCGCCGCTGTTCCACCGCCATGCCCGTGGCCTGCTGCTGACCGAGCAGGGCGATCTGCTGTTTCGTGCCGCCCGGGACATGAAGCTGCGCCTGGAGAATACCCGCGCGCGGCTCGTGGAGACCTCCGAGCGCCCGACCGGTGACCTCAAGGTCACTACCACCGTCGGGCTCGGCACATCCTGGCTGTCGCAGCGGGTGGGCGAGTTCCTCGACCTCTACCCGGATGTGCGCATCGAGCTGATTCTCACCAACGAGGAACTCGATCTCGCCATGCGCGAGGCCGACGTGGCGATCCGCATGCGTCGGCCAGCCCAGCCGGACCTGATCCAGCGGCGGCTCTTTACCGTGCACTACCACGCCTTCGCGAGCCCGGATTACGTGAAGCGCTTCGGCGAGCCCAAGACCATCGAGGAACTCGACGATCACCGCCTCGTCTCCTTCGGCGGCAATGAGCCCTCCTATCTGCTCGCCGCCCATTGGCTGGCCGATGCCGGCCGAGAGGGCCGCGACCGGCGCCAGGTCCACCTGACGGTGAACAATATCGGCGCCCTGCAGCGTGCGATGGAAGCCGGCGCCGGCATCGGCATCCTGCCCGATTACGCGGTGGATGGCGGCCAGCAACTCGTGCAGGTGCTGCGCGAGACCGAGATGCCGAGCCTTGAGAGCTACCTCGTCTATGCGGAGGAGATGCGCTCAGTCGCCCGGGTCCAGGCGTTCCGCGACTTCCTCGTCTCGAAGGCGCAGCGCTGGACCTACTGAGCGTCAGATGCTTGATCTCGGCTTTTTCACGGAGACGACTCGATGCGTGCTGGCCTCTACGCTCTGATCCTCGTCGCCGGATCGACCGGTGCCATGGCGAATGACTGCGCGGAAGCTTGGTATCAGCGCAATCTGATCTACAAGCAGGCCGGATACTGCTTCAGCACGCCGCGGGCCATCCGGACCTTCGGCAATGCAGGTTGCCAGTACGACGCTATGGATCGGGTTCCGCTCTCACGCCAGGAGCAGTCGGCCGTGGCGGAACTGCAGGCCTTCGAGCGGACCCATGCCTGCCCGCGTTAGAGCGTGCTCCGCCAAATCCGAAATAGGTCCGACCCAGGGACCTGAGTCGCGACAGGCACTGGGAGGCACGCGCGATCCGGCGCGACTCCCGCTGCCGCGGCCGGGCAGCGCTCACACGAATAGGCGTTCGCCCTCGAGCCCCTTGTAGAGACCCGCAACCTGCTCGCCGTAGCCGTTGTAGATCAACGTCGGCACCCGCTGGTCGGTCCCGAGGACGCGCTCCGTCGCCTGGCTCCAGCGCGGATGCGGCACGGCCGGGTTCACGTTGGCCCAGAAGCCGTACTCGGAAGCCTGCAGCCCCTCCCAGAAGGTCTTCGGCCGGTCTGCGGTGAACGAGACCTTCACCAGCGACTTCGCCGATTTGAACCCGTATTTCCAAGGCACCGCGACACGGATCGGCGCCCCGAACTGGTTGGGCAGCGGCTTGCCGTAGATCCCCGTGACCATAAAGGCGAGGTCGTTGCCGGCCTCCGTGAGGGTCAGGCCCTCCGTGTAGGGCCAGGGATAGAAGAAGGCCCGCTGGCCGGGCGCCATCGCCTTGTCCATGAAGGTTTCGAAGCGGATGTACTTCGCGCCGCCGGTGGGCTTCGCGAGGGCCACGAGCTTCGCCAGCGGGAAGCCGGTCCAGGGCACCGCCATGGACCACGCCTCGACGCAGCGGTGCCGATAGAGCCTCTCCTCGAGGCCGACCTTCCGGATCAGGTCGTCGACGCCGATCTCGAACGGCTTCTCCACGAGACCGTCGATCTTCAGGGTCCAGGGCTGCGTCTTGAGGGCGTTGGCGGCCGGCAGAACCGTCTTCGACGTGCCGAATTCGTAGAAATTGTTGTAGTCGGCGCTGAAACGCTCCGGGGTCAGGGGCCTGTCGAGCGTATAGGCCGGGTTCTGCGGCGCCGGGTAGGACGCCTGGTCGCCCGTGGCCGCCCAGGCCGCGCGGCCGCCCAGGAGCGAGCCCGCCACGAGCCCGACCGCGCCGCCGATCAGGCCCCGCCGATTGAGGAAGACGGCCTCCGGCGTCGCCAGATGTTCTGGAATCTCCCAACCGCACTTGCGCCTGATCAACATGGCCGTCTCCTCGGATATTCCGCGCACCCAACTCACAGATCGGCCACGGCCGACAGGGGTTCAAGCGCCGCAGCCTTACCTTTCGGCGACCGTCACAGCAGGGTTACGCCGCCGACGAGCGGCACCCGGACGCAGGCACGCGCGAGGCGATCGGCCGACGATCAGGCTGGCGGCGTCTCGTCCCGCAGCATCCGCCGCAGCACCTTGCCGACATTGGTCTTCGGCAGTGTCTCGTGGAGCACCACGCGGCGGGGCACCTTGTAGCCGGTGAGCTGAGTGCGCGCATGGACCCGCAGGGCGTCGATGGAGACCGACGGATCCTTCAGGACGACATGGGCCACGACCATCTCGCCGGTCTCCTCGCTCGGGGCGCCGACCACCGCGCATTCGAGTACCGCCGGATGGGCCGCCAGAACGTCCTCGACCTCGTTGGGATAGACGTTGAAGCCGGAGACCAGGATCATGTCCTTCATCCGGTCGACGATCCGGATCTGGCCATCCGCCTGCAGGATCGCGACGTCCCCGGTCCGGAAGAACCCGTCCGGAGTCATGGCCCGGGCCGTCTCCTCCGGCCGGTTCCAGTAGCCGCGCATCACCTGGGGCCCGCGCACGCAGATCTCGCCTGGTTCGCCGACCGGGACCGGCCGACCGGAGAGATCGCGGATCGATACTTCGGTGGAGGGCAGCGGGTAGCCGATCGTGCCGGAGAAATCCTGCATCCCCCGCGGATTGACGCAGACGACCGGCGAGGTCTCGGACAGGCCGTAGCCCTCGATAATCGTGTTGCCGGTCAGGGCCTTCCAGCGCTCGGCCACGGCCCGCTGGACGGCCGTGCCGCCGCCGACCACGAAGTCGAGATTGGCGAAGTCGACGGTGCCGATCTTCGGGTGGTTGATGAGCACGTTGAACAGGGTGTTCACACCCATCAGGTGCGTGAAGCGGGTGCGGCTCAGCGTCCTCACCATGCCGTCACAATCGCGCGGATTGGGGATCAGGAGGCAGGATCCGCCGCTTCGCATGAACTGGAAGAAGCACGCGGTGAGCGCGAAGATGTGGTAGAGCGGCAGGGCCGTGACCACGCAGCGCGTAACGCTCGGATCCTTCGAGTTGAACCAGAGCTGCGACTGCTCGACATTCGCCATGATGTTGCGATGGCTCAGCATCGCCGCCTTGGCGATGCCGGTGGTCCCGCCGGTATATTGCAGGAAAGCGAGATCCTCCGGTTCGACCGGGACAGAGGCCCGCGGCATCGACCGGCCCCGGCGCAGGACGGTGGCGAAGGGAGTCGCGAGGCCGTCCGGCAGCCGGAACGGCGGCACCGCCTTCCGGACGTGCCGACTGGCGAGAGTGATCACCTGCCCCTTGAGCCCAAGTCCATCGCCCGGTCCCACGAGGACGACCCGCTCCAGAGCCACCTCCGGTAGGGCCGCCGCGACCGTAGCGCCGAAATTCTCGAGGACGATCAGGATCCGCGCGCCGGAATCGTTGATCTGCTGCGCGCATTCGCGGGGCGTGTAGAGCGGGTTGGTGTTGACCACGGTCCCGCCGGCCAGGAGGATGCCGAAAATCGCCACCGCGTAGGCGGGGATGTTCGGCAGCATGATCGCGACGCGGTCGCCCTTCGCCAGGCCCTGCCCCTTCAGCCAGGCAGCGAAGTCGCGCGCCTGCTGACCGAGCGTCGCGTAGGTCATGGTCGAGCCGAAGCACAGCATCGCAGGCCGATCCGCGAAGGCCGCCATGCTGGATTCGAACAAGTCGACCAGGGTCCCGAGGCCTGCCACGTCGATCTCCGCCGGAACTCCGGGCGGGTAGGCGGTCAGCCAAGGTCGATCGGAGAACCCGTTGCCGGGCGCATCCGGCAACTTTCCGGCCGCAGCGGCTTGAGCGCCGTGCTCGATCACGTTCGCCTCATGCATCGCGATGCCTCCCGCGGGCCCGACTCTCGGTGGCCGAGTCCCGCAACGCCTGTCGCGACGACTCTGCGGGAACGGCGGCCGGCCCGCAAGGAGGCGGGCTCAGGCGACCGGACGATGCCTGCGCAATGTCGCGAGCGCCGTGTGCGGCAGCGCGGCGGCGATCAGAAGAAGGGCGGCGAGGCCGGCCTCGTCCGGCCGCAGCGCCCGCTTCGGCCAGGGTCCGAATCCCAGATCGGCGGCGAGGCCGACGATAGCGGCGCCGAACCACAGGGTCAGGAAGGCGAGCGCGCCGAAGCCGATTCGGCGCAGGCTCGGCCGCAGCGGCCGATTCGCCGCGACCGCGAACAGTCCCAGGATGCCGCCGAACAGCAGGGCCGCCACGGCGGCACCGAGGCCATAGGCCAGCCAGAGCGGCTGGTGGGTGAGGAAGGCCATCCCACCGGTTGCGAAGGCGCCGCGTAATATGATGCCGCCGAAGGTCGGGTAGAGCCCGGCTGCGGCGAGTGCGGCCGCCCCGGCGAAGCCGAACACGGCCCGCCGCGTCACCGAGGCCGGTCCAGGCTCAGCCGCGACCAGCGCGAGATGTCCGAGCCCGTAGATGAGGGCGAAGGCGAAGAGCGGGTAGCGGCCGATGAAGTAGCCGAAGATCCAGGGCTCCGCCGCCTCCGGCACGGCGGAGTGCTGGCTCACGCCGGTGGCGACCACGAGGGCGAGGACCGCCAGCATCGCGAGGATCGGCCCCGACGCAGCCAGAAGACCGCCGCGGCGCCCGGGTGTTTGTGCGCCCGAGCGGGCCTGATCGGGCGCGGCGTAGGCTTGCGCGGCCATGCTCAGATGTCCCAGGACGGGTGCCGGGTGCGGACCGCCGATGCGACCTACCGCGCCTCGTAATGGTCGCGGATCAGGCGGTCGAGGAGGCGCACGCCCCAGCCCGCGCCCCAGCTGCGGTTGATCTCGCTGGCGTTCGACGACATCGCCACCCCGGCGATATCGAGATGCGCCCACGGGACGTCCTCGACGTAGCGCTTGATGAACGAGGCCGCGGTAGCAGCGCCGCCGTGGCGGCCGCCGGTGTTCTTCATGTCTGCGAACTTGGAATCGATCGCCTTGTCGTAGGCGGGAATCAGCGGCATGCGCCAGACCTTCTCGCCGGTCGCCTCGCCGGCGGCGCTGATGTTGCCCGCCAGCGTGTCGTCGTTCGAGAACATCCCGGCGATGTCCTGGCCCAGTGCCACGATGATCGCGCCCGTCAGTGTCGCGAGGTCGACGATCGCCTTCGGCTTGGTGCTGCGGACGACGTGGGTGATCACGTCGGCCAGCACCAGCCGGCCCTCGGCGTCGGTGTTGATCACCTCGATGGTCTGCCCGGACATCGAGGTCAGGATGTCGGAGGGACGGTAGGACCCGCCGTCCGGCATGTTCTCCACGATGCCGATGGCACCCACCACGTTGCAGCGCGCCTTGCGCGCGGCGAGCGCGTGAAGGGCCCCGACGACCGCGGCCGCGCCGCCCATGTCGCCCTTCATGTCTTCCATGCCCCCGCCGGGCTTGATCGAGACGCCGCCGGAATCGAAGACGACGCCCTTGCCGATCAGGGCCACCGGCGGCTCGGCGGCGGGACCGCCGTTCCAGCGCATGATCACGATCCGCGGTTCCCGGGCCGAGCCCTGTGCCACGGCCAGCAGCGCGCCCATGCCGAGTTCCCGCATCCGGGCCGGCTCCAGCACCTCGATCTCGACGCCGAGCTTGGCAAGCTCGGACGCGCGCCGGGCGAATTCCTCCGGGAAGAGGACGTTCGGCGGCTCGTTCACGAGGTCGCGCGCCAGAATCACGCTGTCCGCGAGGCTGCGGGCGCCCTCGCCCGCGCGCGCTGCCGCTCCGTGATCGGCGAGTAGCAGGGTGAGCGCGGTGCCGGACTTGTCGTCGGCGTCGGGCTTCTTCTTGGTCTTGTAACGGTCGAACGTGTAGGTGCGCAGGCGCGAGCCGAGGGCGAAATCGCCGGCCTGCGCCGCCGTGACCGTGGTCCCCGGCCAGTCGAGAACGACCCGGGCGGTGCGCCCCACGACCTTGCCGGCGGTGAAGCCGCCGAGCGCCGGCCAGTCGGTCTTGGCCCTGTCCTTGTCGGAGCCCAGGCCCACGACCACGAGGCGGTCGGCGTTGATGCCGGACGGCGCCGGCAGGCTCAGAGCCGTCAGCGAGCGGCCCTTGAACTTCTCGGACGCCGCTGCGCGGGCCACGAGATCCGCCCCGGCGGCGCCCAGCGCCTCACGGGCCGCCGATCCGAACGTCAGGTCGTCGCCGACGAAGACCACGAGATCGCCGGATCCACCCGGGCCGTGGCCGCCCTGCTCCAGGGGGCCGAAACCGATCTCGATACCGTCCGCCATACCCGTCGCCCTGCCCGTTATCCCGGAGCCGTACTACGCACCTGCGCTGCTGCGCCGGTCATCCGCCCTGTGTAGCCGCTGAGACGGAGAACGCAACGCGGCGCGTCAGCCCTGGAATCGCCCCTTTTGTCGGGTCCCTGCCACCTTGAGGGCGCGAGAGGACGAGCGGGACTGCCGGGCCGATGAGGCAGATCGAGCGCTACATCTTTCGGATCGCCCTGGGCGCCACCCTCGCCTGCCTGGTCGGGCTGACCGGCACGATCTGGTTGACGCAGGCCCTGCGCGAACTCGACCTCGTGACCGCCAAGGGCCAGACCCTGCTGGTCTTCCTCTTCGTGACGGGCCTGTCGCTGCCGACGCTGATCGTCGTGATCGCGCCCGTCGCCCTGTTCATCGGGACGATCTACGCCCTCAACAAATTGAACGGCGATTCCGAGCTGATCGTCATGTCGGCGGCCGGGATGCCGCCGCGGTCGCTCCTGCGGCCCTTCCTGACCCTTGCGCTGTTCGTCAGCTTCCTCGTGGGGTTCCTGGTCGTCGTGGTGATGCCCGCGAGCTTTCAGGAGTTGCGCGACGTCATCACCCGGGTCCGCGGCGACTTCATCGCGAATGTCGTCAAGGAGGGGCAGTTCACTCAGCTCGACAACGGAATCACCTTCCATTTCCGCGAGCGCGGACCGGGGGGCACCCTGAAGGGGCTGTTCATCCAGGACCGGCGGGAGGCAGGCAAGACAAAGGTCTATCTCGCCGAGCGCGGCAATGCCGCCGATGTCGAGGGGCAGAGCTACCTGATCCTGGAGAATGGCAGCGTCCATCAGCAGCAGAAGGACTCGCGCGATTCCTCGATCCTGACCTTCGAACGCTACACGATCGACCTCGCCGCCTTCGCGCCCCCGGATTCCGACACGATCTACAAGCCGCGCGAGCGCTCGACGGCGCAGCTGCTTTTCCCCGACACGACGGAGGGCTATTACAAGTTGCAGAAGGGGCGGTTCCGCGCCGAACTGCACGACAGGCTCTCCGCCTGTCTCTACCCGCTGGCCCTGGTCTTCATCGCCTTCGCGGCCCTGGGCGATACCCGCACGACCCGGCAGGGGCGCGGCGTTGCGATCGCCGGCGCGATTGTCGCCGTCGTGGCCCTGCGCATCGGCGGCTTCGCGGCGGTCAGCGCCGCTGCGCGCAGCCCCGCGGCGGTCGTGGCGGTCTACGGCGTGCCGCTGCTCGCGATCCTCCTGTCGAGCCTTCTGATCTTCTACGGACCCCGGGTGCGCGCGTTCAACGCGGCCCTCGTCCGCGGCCGGTTCCGCGGCCCGCGCCTCGCGCCGGCGGCCTGAGTCCGATGTTGCTGATCGGCCCCACCCTCGGGCGGTACTTCGCGGCCCGGTTCCTCCGCACGGTGCTCGGCGTCTTCGTCACCGTGTTCGCGCTGGTCTACACCCTCGACTTCGTCGAGCTGCTCCGCCGCGCTGGCGAGGCCCAGGGCGCCTCCGCGGGGCTGATGGCGCAGCTCTCGCTCTACCGCACCCCCGCGGTGGCGGAGGGCGTCTTGCCGTTCGCGGTCCTGTTCGGCTCGATGGCGGCCCTGCTCCAGCTCTCGCGCAAGCTGGAGCTGGTGGTCGCCCGCGCGGCCGGGATCTCGGCCTGGCAGTTCCTGCAGCCCGGCTTCTTCGTGGCGCTCACCCTCGGCGCACTGGCAGTCGGGATCTACAACCCGGTCTCGGCGATGCTGAAGCAGCGCTCGACCGAGATCGAGGCGAAGATCTTCGCCAAATCCACCAAGGCCGGCTCGGGCAAGGACCTCTGGATCCGCCAGAAGGGGCTCGACGGCGAGGCGATCCTCCGTGCCGAGACGGCCATCGAGGGCACGACCACCCTGGCGGGGGTGTCGATCTTCACCTTCGATGCTTCCGGCAAGTTCGCGGAGCAACTCGCCGCCGCCCGCGCCACGCTCCACGACGGCTATTGGGAACTCTCCGATGTGCGCGTTCTCACACCGGACGCACCGCCTGAGTCGTTCGACACCTACCTGATCGCCTCGAACCTCGACCCCGGACAGGTGCGGCAGCGCTTCACCCCACCGGAATCTGTGCCTTTCTGGCAACTTCCCACAACCATCGCGCGGACCGAGCGGGCCGGCTTGGACGCAACCCGGTACCGACTTCAGTACGATGTTCTGTGGGCAAGGCCGGTTCTGTTCGTGGCCATGGTTATCGTCGCCGCAACCGTTTCCTTACGGTTCTTCCGCTTTGGTGGTGTCGGAAAACTCGTCCTGGGTGGCGTTGCGGCCGGCTTCGCTCTCTACGTGGTCCGACAGGTCATGGAGGGGCTCGGGGCGTCCGGACTCGTCGCCGCACCGGTGGCGGCCTGGTTCCCGGCCGTGGTAGGCAGTCTTCTCGGTACGCTCACGCTTCTGTACCAGGAAGACGGCTGACTTCCGCGATCCTTCGCGGGACGGGAGACGGGTGTTGAGGTTGGTGGCGGCAGACGTCACAGGGGTTGGGACGCGCGTTGCGTAAGGTCGCCGACATCCTGCGGAAGGCTGGTTTCCGGACCATGCTGGCGCTCGCCGCGCCGCTGGCGGGAGGCCTGTCCGCTCATGCCCAGGGTTTGCCCGCCGTGACGGCCGGCAAGCCGGGCGACAAGCTCCTCGTCGAAGCCGACGAGCTGATCTACGACAACGACAACGGCACCGTGACGGCGCGGGGCAACGCCGAGCTCCATTACGGTCCGCGGACCCTTCAGGCCGACCGGGTGCGCTACGACCGGAATTCCGGCCGCGTCTTCGCCGAGGGCAATGTCCGCCTCACCGAGGCCGATGGCGGCGTCGTGACCGGTGCGCGCATGGAGCTCACCGACGATTTCAAGACCGGCTTCGTCGACGCCTTCCGCGGGCAGCAGACGGTGCAGCGGAAGTTCGAGACCGTGCGGACCCGCTTCTCGGCACCGCGGGCCGAGCGCCTGAACGGCGAGCAGACCAGCTTCGAGTCCGGCAGCTACACGGCCTGCGAGCCGTGCAAGGACAACCCTGAGACGCCCCCGCTGTGGCAGATCAAGGCGAAGAAGATCATCCACGACAACGAGACCCACACGGTCTACTTCGACGAGTCGACGCTCGAGATCGCCGGCATCCCGGTGGCCTACCTGCCGTATTTCGAGGCGCCGGACCCGACAGTGAAGCGCAAGACCGGCTTCCTGACGCCGCGCTTCATCACGACGACCGCGCTCGGCAACGGCGTCTCGCTCCCCTACTTCATCAACCTCGCGCCGAACTACGACCTGACTCTGACGCCGACCCTGCTCAGCCGCCAAGGCCTGCTCGCCCAGGGCGAGTTCCGCCAGCGGATCGACAACGGCTTCTACAACATCCGCCTGTCGGGCATCTCGCAGACGACGCCCTCGGCCTTCCTGCCGAGCCCGCTGGGTGCCGGCGAGCGCGACTTCCGGGGTTCTGTGGAGTCGCAGGGCCGCTTCTACATCAACCCGCGCTGGCGCACGGGCTGGGATCTCGTCGGCGTCACCGACAAGTGGTTCCTCGACAATTACCGGATCCGCAACCAGAACATCACCACGGATTATTTCCGTGAGGCGACCTCGACGGCCTACCTGATCGGCCAGGGCGACCGCTCGTGGTTCGAGGCACGGGGTTACTATTTCAAGGGCCTGTCGAGCTTCGACTGGCAGAAGCAGCAGCCGATCGTCGCGCCGGTCATCGACTACGACAAGCGCATCAACGGCCCGTCGGAGATCGGCGGCGAGGTCCGCTTCCAGGCGAACATCACCAGCCTGACCCGCGAGACCACGCAGTTCCAGGGCCTGCCGCGCACTTCGAGCTACCTGTTCTCGCCGAGCGTGAACGGTGTCAGCTTCCCGCTCTACCAGACCTGCACGGTCTTCCAGCGCGGCCTGTGCGCCATCGACGGGCTCGCCGGCACCAACACCCGCGCCTCCGCGGAACTCTCCTGGCGCCGCAGCTTCATCGACGATTGGGGCCAGAAATTCACCCCGTTCGCGTATCTGCGCACCGACGCGTTCTTCACCAATCCGAGCTTCTCCGGCTACCAGAACGACCTCGCGCCGCAGGTTGCGAAGATCGATGACGGCTTTGCCGGCCGGGTCATGCCGGCGATCGGCCTCGATTACCGCTACCCGTTCGTCGCCAATTTCGGGGCGCTCGGCGTCCACACCCTGGAACCCATCGGCCAGATCATCGCGCGTCCGTCGGAGACCCGGATCGGCCGCCTGCCGAACGAGGACGCGCAGAGCCTCGTCTTCGACGACACGTCGCTGTTCGAATGGGACAAGTTCTCGGGTTACGACCGGGTCGAGGGCGGCGTGCGCACCAATCTCGGCGGCCAGTACTCCGTCGTGACCCCGTCCGGCTGGTACGCCAACGTTCTGTTCGGCGAGTCCATCCAGCTTGCTGGCGTCAACTCGTTCCGCCGTGGCGACATCGCCAATGTCGGCCTCGATTCCGGCCTGGAGACCCAGCGTTCGGACTTCGTCGGCCGCTTCCAGGTCTCGCCGAACCAGAACATCACCTTCATTACCCGGGCGCGGTTCAACCAGTCCGATTTCCACGTGGCGCGGCTGGAGACCGGTGCGACGGCGCGGTTCGCGCCGTTCCTGCCCCTGACCGTGTCGGCCTTCTACTCGTACTACGAGGCACAGCCGCTGCTCGGCTACAGCCATTACCGCGAGGGCGTCACCGCCACGGCGACCTACAACATCACGCCGAACTGGTTCGTCTCGGGCTCGCTGCTGGTCGACCTCACCCACTACCTCGACGTCCGCAACACCTACACGGATGCGCTGAGTTCCTATCTGGCGAACCCGATCGGGACCGTGCCGCTCTATCAGAATCCGGGACGGTTCTACCTGTCCGGCGCGAGCTTCGGCGGCGGCTATCAGGACGAGTGCACCACCGTCTCGCTGAACTACATCAACTCGCCGATCGCCACCGCAACCGGCGTGCGCGAGCGCAATCAGACCGTGCTGCTGCGGGTCGAGTTGAAGACGCTGGGCGAGGCGGACCTGCGCCAGAACGTCGGCACCGCCACCACCGCGGACGGCATCGCCTCGGTGCGGTGAGGAACCCGGGCCCGCGGCGTGCCAGTTCGGCGCCACCTCCGATGCGGCCCTGTCGGTCATCCCGAGCCGAGCGGCGAGATTTCGGCCCGCGCACGGCCGCACCTCCCCGAGGATGCGCCCGCGCCGCGCGGGCGCTATAGACCGCCCATGCCGCCCCTCGCCCTCACCCTCGGAGATCCCGCCGGCATCGGTCCGGAGCTGGCGCTCAGCGCGTGGCTCGGGCGCACCGGCCCGGATCCGTTGCCGCCCTTCTTCCTGGTGGCCGATCCGGACTTCATCGAGCGCCTCGCGCACCGCCTCGACCGGCCGGTACCGGTGGCGGAGGTCGATCCCGAGACCGCCGCCGACGTCTTCCCGCGCGCCCTTCCTGTCGTGCCGCTGCCGAGTGGCGCGAGCATCGCCGCCGAGCCCGGCGTGCCGGATTCCGTCAATGCCAGCGCGACCATCGAGTCGATCGCCGCGGCGGTGGAGTTCGTGAAGGCCGGACGCGCGAGCGCGGTCGTGACCAACCCGATCGCCAAGTTCGTGCTGACCCGGACGGGCTTCGCCCATCCCGGACACACCGAGTTCCTGGCCGCGCTCGCGGTGCCGCCGGGCCGGACCCCGCCCCGGCCGGTGATGATGATCTGGAGCCCCGGCCTGTCGGTGGTGCCGGTGACGATCCACGTGCCGCTGAAGGACGTGCCGGACCTCCTCACCCAGGAGCTCGTCGAGGAGACGGCGACGATCGTCGCCCGCGACCTGCGAGAGCGGTTCGGCATCCCCGAGCCGCGCCTCGTTCTCGCCGGCCTGAATCCGCATGCCGGCGAGGCCGGCACGATCGGACACGAGGATCGCGATGTCCTCGCCCCGGCGGTGGCGCGGTTGCGCGCGCAGGGCATCGACATCCGCGGGCCGCTCCCCGCCGACACCCTGTTCCACGCCCGCGCCCGGGAGACCTACGACGTCGCCCTCGCACCCACGCACGATCAGGCCCTGATCCCAATCAAGACCATCGCGTTCGACGACGGAGTCAACGTCACCCTCGGGCTGCCCTTCGTGCGCACCTCGCCAGATCACGGCACGGCCTTCGATATCGCCGGCCAGGGCATCGCCAGGCCCGACAGCCTCGTGGCGGCCCTGCGCCTCGCGGACCGGCTGGCTGCCAACGTGGCGGTGCGAAGCCACCCGCCGGACGGGGCCGAGATCATCCCGTTCAGCGTCTATGCCGGGCGGCCCCGCCCGGCCGGCGCACGCCATTTCGATCCCGAGGACGAGCTGTGAGGCAGGAACCATGAGCGGCGGAGACGGCCTTCCGCCGCTGCGCGAGGTCGTCGCCCGGCACGGCCTGGAGCCGAAGAAGGCGCTCGGCCAGAACTTCCTGTACGACCTCAACCTGACCGGCCGCATCGCCCGGGCGGCCGGGCCTCTCGCAGGCGTCACCGTGGTTGAGATCGGCCCTGGTCCGGGCGGCCTCACGCGCGCGCTGCTCGCCGAGGGGGCGGCCCGCGTCGTGGCGGTCGAGCGCGACCCGCGGGCCCTGCCGGCGCTCGCCGAGATCGCCGCCCATTATCCCGGGCGCCTGGAGATCATCGACGCCGATGCCCTCGCCTTCGACCCTCGGCCGCTCGTGGGCGCTGGGCCGGCGCGGATCGTCGCCAACCTGCCGTACAATATCGGCACGGCGCTGCTCACCGGCTGGCTCGACGGCGAGGTCTGGCCGCCCTGGTGGGATCAGGCCGTGCTGATGTTCCAGCGCGAGGTCGCGGAGCGGATCGTCGCCGGTCCGGAGCAGCGGGCCGATTATGGCCGCCTCGGTGTCCTGTGCGGCTGGCGGACACAGGCCGAAATCCTGTTCGATGTCAGCCCGTCGGCTTTTGTGCCCCCGCCGAAGGTGACGTCGAGTGTGGTCCGGCTGGTGCCGCGGGCGAAGCCCCTGCCCTGCCGTGCCGCCGCTCTCGAAGCCGTCACGCGGGCGGCCTTCGGCCAGCGCCGGAAGATGCTGCGCCAGAGTCTGAAGGCGCTCACGGCCGAGGCTGGCGCCCTGCTGGCCGCGGCGGGGCTGGCCGAAACGGCGCGGGCCGAGGAAATCCCGGTCGCCGGCTTCGTCGAGCTTGCCAATCTGTGGGACGCACATAGAAAAGCCGGCACCGCGGTGGCGGCGCCGGCTTGAGAACCTGCGCGGTCGCTCCGGCCGTGCGGCCGGAGCACGGGGCGATCAGCGGGTCTGCTGGATCGCCGAGAGCACCCAGCCGCGGCCGGGCTGGCGCAGGAAGGTCCACAACTCCGTCACCTCGGATGAGTCCGTCGAAACGACGCGGCCGTTGGCGCGCTCGACCATCACGTCCTTGAGGGCGTAGCGCATGGCAACGGTGGCGTAGTCGGTACGATCCTCGCCCCAGGCCTCCGCAAGATCACCCTGCAGCAGCTTCACATCCGAGATCTTGTTCACCACGCCGCGGGCCGCGTTGTTGCGCAGCTCCTCGTCGAAGTAGCTGACCATCTCGGGCGTCGACAGGTTGCCCAGGGTCACCCGGTCCTCACGGGAATAGGCGTCCTGGATGTCGCCGAGCAGCCGCTCGAACGCCTGGTAGTCCGCCGGGCCGATCTGCACAGTGCGGGCCTGCGGCGGCCGCTGGCCGCCGAACATGCCGGCCGCGGGACCGGCTGGAGCACCCCCCATCGGGCCGCGGGCGCCCGGCTTGTCGTCGAGCGACGAGCGGGCGTAGGGCGCACCGGCACCGGCCGGCTCATTCCGGCGACGGAAGAAGCGCAGGGCCAGCATTACCACGAGCACGACGAGCCCGACCTGGAACAGCAGGCCGATCATCGACGCGATGCCGCCGAGGCCCCCGAAAAAGCCGCCGCCGAGCAGCGCACCGAGCAGGCCGGCGCCGAGCAGGCCCGCGAAGAAACCGCCGCCGAACCGGCGGCCCGGTGCGGCCGGGGCCTGCATGCCGGGACTGCCCATGCCGGGGGACGGCGCGGTCTGCGAGCGCTGCATCGTCATGCCGCCGCCTGGGGCGGTCGGCGTGGCGGACGGCGCCGTGTAGGTGCGGGAGCCGCGGGATCCAAAGGACCCGCCGCCGCCCGGGCGGGCTTCCGCGACGGGAGCCGCGACGGTCAGCGCAGCGGCCAGCGCCAGGAGGGCGGCCACACGCCTGCGGCGCGAAATCTCAGTAAACATGTACACGCCTCAGAGGACGAGAACCGGAGGGCGCGGAGCGCCAGTGACGATATGGGAACGGCCGGGCGCGGGTTTTAGTCCTTCCGGATAGGGCCGGAATGACGTTTTCCGCCGGATCGCCTCGGACCATAGCCTTCGGCACGAAGGGCCCACGGCCGCGCTGGGCTCGCCAACGTCTCCCATAACCCGGCGTTCTTCGCTCCGGGCGTTACAGCCCGATAGATCAGTGGAGCGTGCGCTCCGGGGCGGCCGGGAAAGACAGGCGCACCTGCGTCCCCTCCCCGGTCCGGCTGTCGATCGTGATAGTGCCGTTCTGGCGCTTCATCAGCCCGTGGACGATCGCGAGGCCCGCGCCGCGCCCCGCCTCGTGGCTTGTCTGAAACGGCGCCAGCGCCCGGGCGAGCATCTCGGGCGACATACCCTGGCCGGTATCGCCGACTGCGATACCGACGCTGCCCTGGCTCGGCTGCTGCAGGGACCGGTCGCCGGGATCGATCCGGAAGGTCGACAGCATCAGGGTCCCGCCCGACGGCATAGCCTCACATGCGTTGGCGACGAGATGCCGCAGGGCGAACTCGATCTGCGTCGGGTTGCTGATCGCCCGAGGCAGGCCCGGCGTTGCCGCGACCGTGAGGCGGATCCCAGGCGGCAGATCGTGTTCCAGGCGGACCGCAAGGTCTGCCACGATCGCGTCGAGGTCGACCGCCCGCACGTCGGGCGCGATGCGGCGGGAATAGGCCAGCAGGTGCCGGGTCAGGATCGCAGCCCGCTCGGTGGCGTCGGCCGATCGAGCGATCGCCCGTTGGACGAACGGCTCCTGCCGATCGCCGAGCCTGCGCTTCAGGCCGTCGATGTAGCCGATCAGGATCTGCAGGAAATTGTTGAACTCGTGCGCGACGCTGTTGGTCAGGAGCCCCAGCGCCTCGCGCTGCCGGGAGAGCGCCAGCGCCCCCTCGGCCTCGCGGCGCGCCGTCTCGTCGAGGATCTGGCCGATCCGGTTCCGGCTGCCGGGCAGCGGTGCCGTCTCCAGGCGGGCCCAGAAGCTGGTCCCGTCCGCGCGGGCGGCCTGAAATTCCTGCCGCTCCGTACTGGCGGGATCGAGAGGCGTCGTACGTTGCGCGAGGATCAGGTCGAGACCCTGCGCGGCGAGCCGCTCAGCCGGATAGCCGGCCAGACGCTCCAGGGCCGGATTGGCGTGGAGGATGCGGCCCTGTGGATCGAGCAGGAGACTGGGCGTCGGCAGCGCGTCGATGAGTGCCCGGGCTTCGCCCGTGAGCGATCCGTCGTCGGCCGCGCTCTGGTCCGTCCCGGGCTGCGCCATGCTGGGTTCGCGCTCAGCGGATGCGGAAGGTCCGCGACGCGCCAGCGATAACGAGGAACATCGTCACGGCCAAGCGTCGAACACGATAGGCGCTGCTATTGGCGCACCCACATCACGCGGGCCATCCAGGCCACCTCGCCGAGGTTCAGGACCCGGTCCTCGTGCTCAGGATTCATGGAGGCCAGCTCGACGGTCCGCGCCGTGCGCCGCTTCAGCTCCTTGGCCAGGACCTCGCCGCCATGCAGGCGGACCACGACTCGGTCGCCCTTGCGGACGCTGGCGGTAGGCGACACGATCAGCACGTCGCCGTCGCGGAATAGCGGCAGCATGGAATCGCCCTGGATCTCCAGCGCGAAGGCGCGCTCCTCGCCGAGATCCGGGAACTCGATCTCCTCCCATCCGGCGCCGCCGGTGGGCATGCCCTCGTCGGTGAACAGGCGGCCGGCTCCGGCCTGCGTCAGGCCGATCAGCGGGACCATGGTGCGGGCGGGGATCTCGCGGGCCTCGATGAGCCGCAGGAATTCGTCGAGGCTCGAGCCGGTCGCGGCCAGGACCTTCGACACCGATTCCGTGGAAGGCCAGCGCTTCCGCCCGTCGGCACCCACGCGCTTCGAGCGGTTGAAGCTGGTCGCATCGAGGCCGGCGCGGCGGGCGAGGCCGGAGGCCGAGTAGCCGTGGCGCTCGGCGAGGCGGTCGATGGCGTTCCAGATCTGCTCGTGGGACAGCATAGCGGGCTCGGAGGCTCACCCTGAGCGGGCCGGCACCCCCGTCTCACCAGCCGGGATCCGGCTGCCTCGGAGGCACGGAGACGGTTTGCCCGCCGGGTCCGTTCGACACCCGCCGGGTACGCGCGGAGATACTTGACAATTCACATTCCGAACCCGCTCAGCCGGTCCGGACGCGGCTGTGTGACGTCCAGCCTAGTCGTAGGAAAGTAGAACTACAGGCGGCAGATTGCAATCGCTCCTCGAATCAGCCGGGGCGCAGCCCGGTTGCCGCCGGCGCCGGGTGCCTCTATCGCAACCTCGTTTCCGGGGAGCTTCGATGCCGCTCATCTACAAGATCTGTCCGCGCGCCCTGTGGCGCGAGGCCGAGGCCGAGGGCCGGTTCACGGGCGCGCCGATCGATCATCAGGACGGCTTCATCCACTTCTCGACCGCCGACCAGGTCGCCGAGACGGCGGCCCGCCACTTCGCCGGGCAGGACGATCTGCTCCTCGTCGCGGTCGAGGCCGGCGCGCTCGGCGACGGCCTGCGCTACGAGCCGTCTCGCGGCGGCGACCTGTTCCCGCACCTCTACGGCCCATTGCCGCTCTCTGCCGTGGTCGCGGTGGACGAAATGCCGCTGGGAACCGACGGGCGGCACGCCTTCCCGGCCAGAATCCTGCCGGCATGATTGCGGCCGCCTTCCCCCTCGTCCGGCCGCTACTCCACCGCCTCGACGCGGAACGCGCGCACGACCTGACGCTCCGTGCCCTGGCGCTGCTGCCCGCGGGCGGCCTGCCGGCGGACGACCCTCGGCTCGCCGTCGACCTGCTCGGCCGCCGCTTCCCCAACCCGGTCGGCCTCGCGGCCGGCTTCGACAAGGGCGCGCGCGTTCCCGACGCGCTGCTCGGCCTCGGCTTCGGCTTCGTCGAGGTGGGCGGGGTCGTGCCGCGGCCCCAGCCCGGCAACCCGCGGCCGCGGGTCTTCCGCCTCGTCGCCGACGGCGCGGTGATCAACCGCTTCGGCCTCAACAGCGAGGGGCTCCAGGTCGTGGCCGAGCGCCTGCGCGCCCGGAAGGGTCGGCCCGGGATCGTCGGCGTCAATATCGGCGCGAACAAGGACTCCGTCGACCGTCTTGCCGACTACGCCGCCTGCACCGCCGTTCTCGCGCCCCTGGTCGACTTCGTCACGGTCAACGTCTCCTCGCCCAACACGCCGGGGCTGCGCGACCTGCAGGGCGAGGCCTTCCTCGACGAGCTGCTCGCCCGGACGGTCGAGGCCCGGGACGCGGCCGGCGCCGGCGCGGCGATCCTCCTCAAGATCGCCCCCGACATGGCACTGGACGCCCTCGACGCGGTCTGTGCCACGGCCCAGCGACGCGGCGTCCAGGCCCTCGTCGTGTCGAACACCACGGTGGCCCGCCCGGCAAGCCTGCGCGAGCAGGGTCTCGCCCGGGAGAGCGGCGGCCTCTCGGGGCGACCGCTCTTCGGCCCGGCGACCCGGATGCTCGCCCAAACCCGCCTGCGCGTCGGGGACGCGCTGCCGCTCATCGGGGTCGGCGGCGTGGACTCGGCCGAGGCCGCCTGGACCAAAATCCGCGCCGGCGCGAGCCTCGTGCAGCTCTACTCGGCGCTGGTCTACGACGGCCCGGGTCTCGTCAGGCGCATCAAGGACGGCCTCCTGCGGCGCATGAAGGAGGCCGGCATCGCCTCCCTCGGGCAGGCCGTCGGGCGCGACGCCGCCGCTCTCGCCCGCGGGGACTGAGCGGGCGCGAGGGCGAATGCGGCGTGGTGCGAGCGGCCGCGCACCGCCGCGGATCGCGGCGACGGCGCGGCCCGTGAACGGGGCCGAGCCAGCCAAATTTTTTGCAGCCGCAGTTTAGAAAGGCTTTGCACAGCCGGAGCTTAGCCTGTGCCCCGTGCATGAGGGGCCTGCGCCGGCACGCCATTGTGAGGGAACTGGAGAGGCGCTTATCTCGCGGTTGCGAGACACATCGCGTCAGCCAATCCAGGACGGTTCATGGCCCAGTCTGAAGGGTCTTCCAAGCGCTCCTCCGCCGCCGGCGGCTGGGGTGCTCTGAAGAGCTGCGGCAAGCACCTGCTCGGCAGCCGCGCGCCCCTCACCGGCGCCCGCGCGCTGCTGAAGGCGAACCAGCCCGACGGGTTCGACTGCCCCGGCTGTGCCTGGGGCGACCCGGAGCACGGCTCGTCCTTCGAGTTCTGCGAGAACGGCGTGAAGGCGGTCTCCTGGGAGGCTACCGACAAGCGCACGAAGCCGTCCTTCTTTGCCAAGCACACGCTGACGGAGCTGCGCGGCTGGAGCGACTTTGCCCTGGAGGGCCAGGGCCGCCTAACGCATCCGATGCGCTACGACGCGGCGAGTGACCGCTACCTGCCGGTGAGTTGGGAGGACGCCTTCGCGGAGATTGGCGCGACCCTGCGCGGGCTCGACCATCCGGACCAGGCCGAGTTCTACACCTCGGGTCGCGCCTCCAACGAGGCAGCCTACCTGTACCAGCTCTTCGCCCGCGCCTACGGGACCAACAACTTCCCCGATTGCTCGAACATGTGCCACGAGGCGAGCGGCGTCGCCTTGATCGAGGCGATCGGCATCGGCAAGGGCACGGTCCTGCTGGAGGATTTCGAGAAGGCGGACGCGATCTTCTGCGTCGGTCAGAATCCCGGCACCAACCATCCGCGCATGCTCGGCGACCTGCGCCGGGCGGCCGAGCGCGGCGCCAAGGTCGTGGTGCTGAACCCCGTACGCGAGCGCGGCCTGGAGCGCTTTGCCGACCCGCAGAACACCGTCGAGATGCTGCGCGGCGCGAGCCGTCCCATCGCCAGCCACTACCTGCAGCCGCGCTCGGGCGGCGACATGGCGGCCTTCCGGGGCATCGCCAAGGTCGTGTTCGCCCGCGACGCCGAGGCGCTGGCGGCCGGCCGGCCCTCGCTCCTCGACCGCGCCTTTCTGGAGCACCACACCGCCGGGCTCGACGCGTACCGCGCCGCCGTCGCGGCGACGTCCTGGGACGCGATCCTCGACCAGTCGGGCCTTACGATGGACGAGATCGCCGCCATGGCGGACGTCTATCTCGGCGCCCAGCGGGTCATCGCCACCTGGGCCATGGGCGTGACGCAGCACCGGCACTCGGTGGCGACGATCCGGGAGATCGCCAACCTGCTGTTCCTGCGCGGCCATATCGGCCGGGCCGGCGCGGGCCTCTGCCCGGTGCGCGGCCACTCGAACGTGCAGGGCGACCGCACGGTCGGCATCAACGAGCGCCCGCCCGCCGCCTTCCTGGATTCCCTGGAGCAGCATTTCGGCCTCGCCATGCCGCGCCGGCACGGCCACAACGTGTTGGCGGCGATCCGCGCCATGCGGGACGGCACGGCGAAGGCCTTCATCGGGCTCGGCGGCAACTTCCTGCGGGCGACCCCCGACACCCCGGTGGTGGCGCAGGCGCTCGCGTCCTGCCGGCTCACCGTGCACATCGCCACGAAGCTCAACCACGCCCATCTGGTGCCGGGCGCCGTCGGCTACCTGCTGCCCTGCCTCGGCCGCACCGAGATCGATCGGGGCGCCGAGGGCAAGATCCAGATCGTGACCGTCGAGGATTCGATGAGCATGGTCCACGGGTCGGGCGGCATCAACAAGCCGGCCTCGAAGGAGCTGCGCTCCGAGATCGCCATCATCGCCGGCATGGCGCAGGCGACGGTCGGCTCCGCGGCCATCGACTGGGCCGGGTTCGCCGCCGATTACGACCGGATCCGCGAGGCGATCGCCGCCACGATCCCGGGCTTCACCGGTTACAACACCCGGGTGCGCAAGCCGCGCGGCTTCATGCTGCGCAACCTCGCCGCCGAGCGGGTGTTCGAGACGGCCACCGGCCGGGCCAATTTCTCGGCCGACACCCTCCCGGCTGAGACCGAGCACCAGGCCGCCCGGAAGACACACGACACCTTCGTGCTGCAGACCTTCCGCAGCCACGACCAGTACAACACGACGATCTACGGCCTGGATGACCGCTACCGCGGCGTCTACGGCGAGCGCCGCGTGATCTTCGCCCATCCGGACGATCTCGCGGAGATCCGCGACCGGCTTGGCGAGCGGGTCGACGTTGTCGGCACGCACGACGACGGCATCACCCGCCGAGCGGAGGATTTCCGCCTCGTGCCGTTCGACATGCCGCGGGGCGCCCTGGCCGGCTACTACCCGGAGCTGAACGTGCTGGTGCCGCTCTCCACCTACGGTGAGAAGAGCGACACGCCGACCTCGAAGTCGGTGCTGGTCACCCTGCAGGCGCGCGCGGCCGCGTGAGCACGGAGCCCGACGAGGCGGCGTTCGTCGCCGCCCTCGACCGGGTGTCGGCCGCCCGGTCCGATCTCGACCCGCTGGCGGCGGGCCTCCTGGCGGCGCTGGATCTCGGCCTGCCGGGCGACAGCCGCGCCTTCGCCCGCACCTTCGGGGTGGCGCACGCCCTCGTGCTGCGCGCCCTCGCCGGCCTTGAGGAGGCGGGGCTCGTCGCCGTCACAGCGCGCGACGGCCGCACCCAGCGGACGCGTTACGGCCCCCCCGGATCCGCGGCGTGAGTGCCGAGACCCGCGGCACCCGAGGGGCGCCGCGGGCTGGACGGTGGTTCAGAACCCCTTCGCCCTGATCGCCTCGGCCCAGGTCACGGCCCGGCGGTTCACGCCGAGATGCTGCCGCTCGTAGAGCCGGCCCTCCAGCTTGATCGCGCCGCGCTTGGCGTATTCCGGGCGCTCGAACGCCTCGATCACCAGCTTGGCCCGGCGCACCTCCTCCTCGGTGGGCGCGAAGGACGTGTTGGCCGGTTCCAACTGCGTCGGGTGGATGAGCGTCTTGCCGTCGAAGCCGAGGTCCCGGGCCTGACGGCACTCGTCGCGGCAGCCCTCGGTGTCGGCGATGTCGTTGTAGACGCCGTCGAGGATGGCGAGCCCTTCCGCCCGCGCGGCGGCCAAGGCCATCATCATCCAGGGCAGCATCGGCACGCGCCCGGGGACGATCTTTGCCCAGGTGTCCTTGGCGAGGTCGTTGGTGCCGAGCACGAGACAGGTCAGGCGGTTGCGCGGGTCGCGCTTCGCCCGGGCGATCTCCTGGATGTTCAGGATCGAGGCCGGGGTCTCGATCATCGCCCAGATCGCGAGGCCGTCCGGCGCGTCGAGGGATTCGAGACGGTCGGCGATGCTCTCCAGCACGGCCGGGGACGACACCTTCGGCATCAGGATCGCGTCGGGCTTGGCCTCGATGGCGGCGTGGAGATCTGCCTCGCCCCACGGTGTCTGAGGCGCGTTGACTCGGATGATCAGCTCGCGGCTGCCGTACGCGCCGCTCTTCACGGCGGCGCAGACCTGCTCGCGGGCGATCTCCTTCTCCTCCGGGCCGACGGCGTCCTCGAGGTCGAGGATGATGCTGTCGACCGGCAGGGTCTTGGCCTTGTCGAGCGCCCGCTGGTTCGAGCCGGGCATGTACAGCACGCTCCGGCGCAGGCGCAGATCGGTCGTCGTGGCCATCGGGTTCTCCCTCCTGGGCCGTCGCGCGGCCTCCCGTCGTTGCGCTGCACCCTAAAGCACGAAGCCGGCCGCGCCACACCCCAAAGGTCGGGGCGGGTGAGTCCCCGCGCCGTTTGATACCGCGCCGTCTCTCGGCAGATTCAAGCCGCGGTTTGGTCATGTTCCGCCGCTTAAAGGCCGGACGAAACCAATTCTCGGGATCCGGAACCTCTACGATGCGCAAAGTCCTGGTCACCCTCGCCTTGCTCGGGACATTGGCCGCCCCCGAGGCGGCCCGCGCCCAGAGCCGGACCACCCTCGGCGTCGGGTCCGGCGCAGTCGCGGGCGCGCTGGTGGGCGGGCCGATCGGCGCTGTCGCCGGGGCGGTGGTCGGCGGCTTCGTGGGGAACTCGTCTGAGCGCGGGCGCCGGCACGTCCGCCGGGGCCGCCGCTACGGCTACGCGGCACCGCGCCGCTCGTACCCGCGCCGGGCGGAGGCCGTCGTGCCGCGCACCACGGGCTCTGTCGCCCGCCCCGCGCCGGCGGCCCAGCCCACCACCTGGAAGGATCCGCGCTGATCAATCCTCGTCTGTCTCCGCGAGCGGAACCCGCCTAGGTCGCCGGTTCGAGCGCGGCGGGAGCGGGTGTCCGGAACGTGCCCCGGGCGAGGCGCGGGAAGGCGATCGCCTGTCCGAGGCCCCGGGCGCCCAGGAAGCTCACGAAGGCGAGCCACAGCCCGGTATTGCCGAGACCCAGGCTCTCGACCAGCGCGAGGACCGCGCAGTAGGCCGCGAGGGCGCAGACCATCAGGTTGCGCATCGCCCGCGTCCAGGTCGCGCCGATATAGATCCCGTCATACGCGAAGGGCGCCGCGGCGGCGAGCGGCGCCAGGGCCGCGAGGACGAGGTAGGACCGCGCGGCTTCGCGCACCGGCCCGTTCGTCGTCACCGCATCGATGAAGGCCGCGCCGCCCGCCAGCGACAGCAGGCTGACCGCGAGCCCGAAGCCGAGGCACCAGCGCAGGCTCAACGCGGCGGCCGCGTCGAACGCCTCCGGATCCCGGGCGCCCACCGCCTGGCCGCACAGGGTCTCGGCCGCGGTGGCGAAGCCGTCGAGGAAGAACCCGCCGATCAGGAAGAGATTCCACAGGACCGAGTTCGCCGCCAGCACCACGTCGCCCTGGCGGGCGCCCAGCGCGGAGAACAGCACGATGCCGGCGATCAGCGCGAGAGTCCGTAGGATGACGTCGCCGTTGACGCTGAGCGTCCGGCGGAGCGCCGCGGCGTCCCGCAGGTCGCGGAGCGGCACCCGGAAGGGCCGCGAGCCGAGGCGCGCCAGGAGGATCAGCCCGAGGCCGAGCCCAACCGCCTCGGCACCGAGGGTCGCAAGCGCCGCGCCGGCGAGGCCAAGGCCGAAGCCCAGGACCAGGGTGAGCGTCAGCGCGACGTTGGTCAGGTTGATGGCAATCTGCAGCAGCAGGCCGAGATCGGTGCGCCCGCGCCCCAGGACCGAGCCGAGCACGCCGTAGCTCGCGAGGACGAACGGCGCGGACAGGATGCGGATGTGGAAGTAGGTCGCGAGACCGGCGATCACCGCCGCGCTCGCCCCGCTGGTCGCGAAGGCGAGCCGCGCGAGCGGCCCCTGCAGGACCACCAGGACAAGGCCGATCACGGCGCCCGCCGCCAGCGCCCGCGCCAGGATGCGGTCGACCTCGGCGCCGTCCCGCCCGCCGACCGCCTGCGCGGTCAGGCCGGCGGTTGCCATGCGGAGCGCCCCGAACGACCAGAAGATCGCGTCGAAGATCACCGCGCCGAGGGCGATGGCGCCGAGCAGCGCCGCGTCGCCGAGCCGCCCGATCACCGCCGCGCCGACGAAGCCGAGCATCGGCGTCGTAGCGTTGGCGATCGTCATGGGCAGCGCCAGGGCCAGGACGCGGCGGTTCGTCGGTCGGCCCGTGCTGGCGACGGCGTGCATCATGTCTCACGCTAAGAGACGCTCCGCCCGCGCAAAGCGGGCTGATCGCATCGGCGGGTTGCGGTGACGGGCGGCCTCGTGATCGGCGCACGGATCGCGCCCGATAGGTCCGAACCCGTGGCGCCCCGGAACGATGGGCGCGACCGTTCCGGATCGGCCTCGGATCCGTCAGCGGGAGACGGCGAAGAGGCGCGCAACCAGCCAGAGGGGTACGACCACGACCGCCCCGGCGACGATCCAGCCGCCGAAATCGTGGAGCGAGGCGAGACCGACCTCCACCAGCGCTCGGGCCGAATCATAGACGTGCCAGAACAGCCGCCCCGGCGTCAGGCCGAGCATCGACATGAAGGCGCCGACCAGCACCGACAGGAACAGGAGCCGCAGGAACACGCCGGCGGGCGAGCCGCCAAGGAACCGCCGCAGCGCGGAGCGGTGCGACCGGTAGCTGTCCGCCCCGTAGGCGGCGTTCGGCGGGGCGCCCTGCTGATAGTCTTGCCGGCGCCGGTCGTGATCGACGAGCATTGCGTCCTCGTGAAGCCTCAGGACCCTCGGATCGGCGACGAAGCGGGCGGAACCGTGGCCGGCGCACCACACCGCGTCGAAACCCGAGCGCGGATCAGGCGTTGGCGGGTTTCCCGCGCGACATGCAGATGGCAAGCGGCGTCGCGCGCGCCAAGATGCCGGACGGGGTGATCGCGACGCGGGACTTTCGCGGCGCGGCCTCGACCAAAGGGAGAACTCCCGAGAATCGGGGTTGGTGTGAGAGGCTCTGAGTGCTGACGGGACCATACGCACGATGATCGACCACGCCCTGTTCGACCCGGCGACGATCGATCCTGAGACGATCCGGATCAATGCCGAGATCGTGGCAGCGCATGCTGCCCTGCCCGATCCCTGGTCCCTGCCGATCGCCGAGGTGCGCGAGCGGCGCCGCCAGGGCACCAAGGCGGCGCCCGCCATGCCGCACAGCGCCCGGGCGGAGTGGCTCACCATCGAAGGGCCCGGCGGCCCGCTCAAGCTCCGCGTGGTCCGGCCCAAGCCCGGCACGAAGCTGCGCGGCGCCTACCTGCACATCCACCGCGGCGGCTGGGTCTGGGGATCCGCCGACGAGCAGGATCCCTGGCTCGAGCGGATCGCCGATACCTGCGGCTTCGTCGCCCTGTCGGTCGAGTACCGCCTCGCCCCCGAGCATCCCTATCCGGCGGCTCTGCTCGACTGCGAGGCCGCCGCCCTGTGGCTGGCCGGTCCCGGGAAGACCGAGTTCGGCATCCATGCGCTGACCATCGGCGGCGAGTCGGTGGGCGCGCACCTCGCCGTGATGGTGCTGCTGCGGCTGCGCGACAAGCACAACCTGCCGCGGGCCTTCCGGGGCGCCAACCTCAATGCCGGCTTCTTCGATCTCGGCCTGACTCCGTCGGTGCGGAATTGGGGCGAGGAGCGGCTGGTCGTGAACACCCGTGACCTGACCAAGTTCGCCGACGGCTACGTTCGCGAGGGCATCGACCGGCGCCGTCCGGACGTGTCACCGATCTATGCCGAGTTGAAGGGCTTGCCGCCGGCCCTGTTCACCATCGGCACTGCCGACCCCCTCCTCGACGACACGCTGTACATGTCGGCGCGCTGGGCAGCGGCGGGGAACGGCGGCCACACGGCGGTCTATCCCGGCGGCTGCCACGTCTTCGCCCGCTACCCGAGCCCGATGAGCGAGCGGGCGCTGGAGCTCATCGACCGTTTCCTTATGGCTCTCGCCTGAGCGACCCGTCCGAGATCCTGCCGGAGCGGTTCCGCGCCTGGTTCGCAGGGCGCGGCTGGGCGCCGCGACCGCACCAGCTCGATCTCCTGCGGATCGCCGGCGCCGGCCGCTCGGCCCTGCTGGTGGCGCCGACCGGCGCCGGCAAGACGCTGGCCGGCTTCCTGCCGAGCCTCGTCGCCCTCGCCGAGCGCGGGCCGCAGAAGAAGGCGGTGGGTCTCCACACCCTCTACGTCTCGCCCCTGAAGGCGCTGGCCGTGGACATCGCCCGCAACCTCGACGCGCCGATCGCCGAGATGGCGCTGCCGGTGCGCGTCGAGACCCGCACCGGCGACACGCCGGCCCATAAGCGCACCCGCCAGATCAGCCGGCCGCCCGACATCCTGCTGACCACGCCCGAGCAGCTGGCGCTGCTGATCGCCCATCGCGAGGCGGCGGCGTTCTTCTCCGGCTTGCGCTGCGTGGTGCTCGACGAGCTGCACGCGCTGGTCACGTCGAAGCGCGGCGACCTGCTGTCCCTGGCGCTGGCCCGCCTGCACCGGCTGAGCCCTGGGCTGGCGGCGATCGGGCTCTCCGCGACGGTGCGCGAGCCGGATGAATTGCGAAAGTATCTGGTGCCGCAGGGGCCGCTTCCCCCTCCCCCCACCGCGGGCACGCCTTTCAGATTGCACGAAGACACGGCCAACACGGCTACGGGACCGGGCGCGGGTCCCCTCTCCCGTGCGGGAGTGGGACAGGGTGAGGGACGAGAGCTTTCAGAACGTGGCTCGACCGCGCCGCGCGGCGACGACGTGCCTGATCCTGAACCGTCTCGGCCCTCACGCCAGCCCTCTCCCACACGGGAGGGGTGGCAGGTCGGACCGCCCATGGCCGACCTCGTCACGGTGGCCGGCGGCGCCAAGGCGGATCTGCGCATGCTCGACCTCGGTCGGGCGCTGCCGATCTCCGGCCACACCGCCTGGCACTCGATGCCGGCAATCTATGACCTCATCCGGGAGCACCGGACGACGCTGGTCTTCGTGAACACCCGTCTCCAGGCCGAGTACACCTTCCAGGAGCTGTGGCGGCTCAACGAGGACGCGCTGCCGATCGCGATCCACCACGGCTCGCTCGACGCCCAGCAGCGCCGCCGGGTCGAGGCCGCCATGGCGGCGGGTCAGCTCCGGGCGATCGTCTGCACCGCCACCCTCGACCTCGGCATCGACTGGGGCGACGTCGA
Organism: Methylobacterium sp. P1-11; assembly: GCF_008329595.1. Taxonomy (NCBI): domain Bacteria; kingdom Pseudomonadati; phylum Pseudomonadota; class Alphaproteobacteria; order Hyphomicrobiales; family Methylobacteriaceae; genus Methylobacterium; species Methylobacterium sp. P1-11. The sequence continues at coordinate 6,150 of NZ_NPKS01000006.1, read as the reverse complement.
CCTCGTGGTCAATGTCGGCGCGCCGAAGGGGGCGAGCCGAATCATGCAGCGGATCGGCCGGGCCAACCACCGCATGGACGAGCCCTCGAAGGCCTATCTCGTCCCGGGTAACCGCTTCGAGATGCTGGAATGCCAAGCGGCGCTGGATGCCGTCGAGGAGGCCGCGCAGGACACGCCCGACGCTCGCCAGGGCACCCTCGACGTGCTCGCGCAGCACGTGCTCGGCATGGCTTGCGCCGACGCCTTCGACCCCCTCGACCTCTACGACGAGATCGTCTCGGCCGCGCCCTATGCCGGCCTCACCTGGGAGACCTTCGAGCAGGTGGTCGATTACGTCGCCACCGGCGGCTACGCGCTGCGCGCCTACGAGCGCTTCGCCAAGATCCTGCGCGGGCCGGACGGGCTCTGGCGTGTGCGCGACGCCCGCACCGCCCAGGCCTACCGGATGAATGTCGGCACCATCGTGGAGGCGGCCCGGGTGAAGGTCCGGCTCGGCCGGACCCTGCGCGGCAAGCCCGGCACCGTCCTGCCGAAATCCGGCCGGGTGCTCGGCGAGATCGAGGACGAGTTCGCCGAGACGCTCACCGTCGGCGACACGTTCCTGTTCGCGGGTGAGACCCTCCGCTTCGAAGGGCTCGCCGAGGACGAGTGCCTCGTCACCCGCGCGCCGGCCGGCACCGACCCGGCGATCCCGTCCTACGCGGGCGCGAAGTTCCCGCTCTCGACCTTCCTGGCCGCTCGGGTCCGGGCGCTGATCGCCAACCCGTTCGAGTGGGATCGCCTGCCCGAGCAGATCGGCGCGTACCTGCTCCAGCAGCGCCGCCGTTCGGTCCTGCCGGGCGAGCGGGACCTGCTCGTGGAGACCTTTCCGCGCGGCAAGCGCTACTACCTCACGGCTTTCCCGTTCGAGGGCCGCCTCGCCCACCAGACGCTCGGCATGCTGCTGACCCGGCGCCTGGAGCGCGCCGGCCTGCGCCCGCTCGGTTTCGCGGCCAACGATTACGGCATCGCCATCTGGACGACCCGCGACGTCTCCGAGCGCGCCGCCCGCGATCCCGACTTCATCGGCGACCTGTTTGCGGTCGACATGCTGGGCGATGACTTGGAGGCGTGGCTGGACGAATCGGCCATGATGAAGCGCACGTTTCGCCAGTGCGCGGTGATCGCCGGCCTGATCGAGCGCCACCATCCGGGGCAGAAAAAATCCGGGCGGCAGGTCACGATCTCGACCGACCTGATCTACGACGTGCTGCGCAAGCACCAGCCCGACCACCTTCTGCTGCGGGTGGCGCGGCAGGATGCGGCAACCGGACTCCTCGACGTGAGGCGCCTCGGCATGATGCTAGAGCGCATTCAGGGGCGAATCATCCACAGGTCTCTCGACCGGGTCTCGCCGCTCTCCGTATCCGTGATGCTCGAGATCGGGCGCGAGCGGGTCTACGGCGAGGGCGCCGACGAGATCCTGGCCGAGGCTGAGGCGGAGCTTCTCCAAGAGGCTCTGTCCTGACCGCCGATCCGCCCTCTCCCGACGACACCGAGGATGCGATCTTGGCGGCCGGCCTGAGACTCGAGAAGACGCACAAGCACCCCACCCTGCTTCTGGCGGGCGAGACACTGATGCTCGACCTCTGCGGCGGCCTCTGGCTGCCGGAGCACCGGACGCTGATCGTGTCCGACCTCCACTTGGAGAAGGGCTCGTCCTACGCGGTGCGCTCCGGCCAGTTCCTGCCGCCCTACGACACCCGCGAGACGCTCGCCTGCCTGCACGAAGCGGTGGTGCGTCACGACCCCGCCCGGGTGGTCGCGCTGGGCGATTCCTTTCACGATGCCCGCGGGCCCGAGCGCATGGAGCCAGGCGATCGCGCAATGGTGGCGGCGCTGCAGGCGGGCCGGGATTGGGTCTGGATTGCCGGCAACCACGATGCCGCCGTCAACGAAGGGGTCGGCGGCCGCTATGCCGAGGCGCTGGCCATTGGTGGCCTCGTCCTGCGCCATGTGCCGAGCCCGGAGACCGTGCCGGGCGAGATCGCCGGCCATCTCCACCCTTGCGGGAAGGTCGCGATGCGCGGGCGAGCCATCCGACGCCGCTGCTTCGTCACGGACGGCCGCCGCCTCGTGATGCCAGCCTTCGGGGCCTATGCCGGCGGCCTGAACGTCCGCGACAAGGCCATCGAGAGCCTGTTCCAAAACGGGTTCACCGCCCATCTCCTGGGAGACGGGCGGGTCTTCGCCATCGGACGGGCGCAGCTCGCCCGGGATTGAGGGTGCACGTCCGCGCGCGATGCGGCGTGACCGGGATCAGGCCGTCTTCATGAACCGGATCACGCTGTCCGACAGGCTCGCCGAATGGCCCGCGAGGCTCTCGGCGATGCCCTGGACCGTCTGGGCGAGCTGACCGGTGGCGCTGGCGGCCTCAGAGACGCCGCCGATATTGCCCGCCATCTCGTGAGTCGAGACCGCCTGCTCCTCGACGGCGCTCGCCATCGCCAGGGTGAGCTTGGACAGTTCGTCCACCGCCGTCGTGATCATCTCGATGGCGCCGACCGCCTCGCCCGTTGCGCTTTGGATCGCTGAGACCTGCTGGGTGATCTCGCCGGTGGCCTTGGCGGTCTGCTCGGCCAGCGCCTTCACCTCGCTGGCCACCACGGCGAAGCCGCGGCCGGCGGCGCCGGCGCGAGCCGCCTCAATGGTGGCGTTCAGCGCCAGAAGGTTGGTCTGGTCGGCGATCGACTTGATCATGCCCACCACCGCGTCAACCTTGCGGGCATTCTCGGCAAGCTGCCGCATGGTTGCGTCGGTTGTTCCGGCCTGAGCGGCGATCTGCTGCGCGCGCTCCGAAACCCGCCCGACTTGGCCAGAGATCTCCTGGATCGCGCCGTTCATCTGCTCAGAATTCGCAGCAACCGACGAGGCCTTGTGGCGTGCGGACTCGGCGGACTGCATCAGCCCCTCGGCCGAACTCTGCATCTCTTGGATCGCGGTGCCGACCGCGTCGACGACCCGCTTGACGTCGATCTCCATGTTGACCTGGGCGGTGACGACGGCCCACGTCAGCATCGGGCCGATATACTGACCCTTTTCGTCGTTTACGGCCGTGACCCGCAGGTTGAGGGTCTCGGGACCGACCTTGATCTTGGTGGTGTGCGGCAGGCGGCTCGCATCTGCCAGCATGGTGCGCTGGTGGCTCGGGTTCTTGTGGAAGATGTCGAACGACCGGCCGAGCATGTCGTCGACCTTGACTGGCAGATGCTGGTCGATCGTTCCGAGAGTTCGGCGCGATGTGGCGTTCATATAGTCGATCTTGAAGTCGTTCTTCAGATCGGCCGTCATCACCGCCACCGGGACGTTGTCGATCATCGTCAGGAGCCGGTTGATCTCCTTCTTCTTCGCGGAGATGTCCGAGGCGAACTTGACCACCTTGATCGGTCGGCCGCGGGCGTCGAGCACGGGATTGTATGTCGCCTCCAGCCAGACCGAGTCCCCCGCCTTGTCGATGCGCAGAAACTCGCCCGTGACGTATTGGCCGTCCTTCAACTTGTCCCAGAAGGCCGTATATTCCGCCGAGTCGGCATAGCTCTTGTCAACGAAGATGCGATGATGCCGATTCTGAACGTCGGTCAGATTGTACTTCATCACCTTCAAAAAATTCTGGTTCGCATGGACGACGGTTCCGTCCATCGAGAATTCGATGATTGCGAGCGAGCGATCCAAGGCATCAATCTTGGCCTGGGCTTCGCTGAAATTGTTACGGTTGAACATGTCGGTGCTCGCATTCCCCGTTGGCGGGTATAGCGTCGCAGCATTAATGAAGCCTTTCATCGGCCAGTTTGGCAGTCTCCACTCGAGCACAGCCCGGCCGAAATCTTCCGATGGCAATAACCTCGCTTCAAATCGCTAGAACGGTCCTTTGTCGCTGCATATCTTGATTGAGATATTGACTGAAATACATACAAATTCGTGCGAATATCAGAACCATCCGCGCATGCGAAAGTATATTATCGGCGCGACCGCGCTGAGAAGGATGAGGCCTAATGCGTAGGGGTAGCCGAGGGTCCAATCCAGTTCCGGCATGTGCTTGAAATTCATGCCGTAGATCGACGCGATCAGAGTCGGCGGTACGCCGACGACCGAGACGACGGTGAGCACCCGGAAGACGTTGTTCTGCTCTATGGTGATGAGGCCGAGGGCGGCGTCGAGCAGAAACTGCACGTTCTCCGCCAGGCGCGTCTCGAATTCGTCGAGCGATTCGATGTCCCGCTTGATCGTCTCGAAGCGGGGATCCTCCGGCAGGCCGATACCGTCGCAAGCTGCGGAGACGAACGGAACAATCCGTTCGAGTCCGAGCAAGCTCGACCGGATCTTCCCCAGAGCCTTCCCGCGGTTGCTGATGCCGCGCAGGATCCGCCGCAGGGCGAGATCGCGGCGACGGGGCGGCGGGCTCTCCAGGCGCCGCCGTTCGGCGCCGCGGACGTCGAAATCGAAGATCCGGGTCGAGAGTGTGTCGAGCTCCGATCCCATATCCTCCAGAGCGTCCGCGAGGCTGTCGACCAGTTCCTCCAGGACCACGAGGAAGATCTCGCTGGGTGTCGTGCTGCCATCCCCGTCCGCAATGCGCTTCGCCGAGGATTCGAAGGCGCGCAGGTCGTGGAAGCGGATCGTGACGAGGTGGTCCTTGGTCAGCAGGAAGCCGAGCGGCTTCAGCTGCGAAGCGCTCTGCTCGAAGGTGATCATCGGCGTCGAGAGTGAGAGGCCGCCTTTGACCCGGCGCAGGCGGCTTGAGGTTTCGACTTCCGAGAGTGCCGCCCGTGACGGCACGCGCAAGCCGGTCGCGGCCTCGACTGCCTTGGCTTCCTCTGGAGTCGGGTCGTTCAGGTCCAGCCAGACGGTGTTGCGTCCGATCGCGCTGCCGGGCTGCTGCGCCACCGGGCCTTCGGGTCCGTGCAGGCTTAACATGAACGCGCGTTATCCATGGGGCGTAAAGGAGCCGTCGGCGCGTCATCGCGCCGTCGCGCGGGGATGCGACAGCCTTGACTCGGAACCGCAGCGAGCCTATCTCGCGGCCGTCTTTGGCACTCGCCGAGACAGAGTGCTAACAGTCGAGTTCGCGAGCGGTCCCGCCGGCCGCATCAACGCCAACTCCAGACCTGAAGCAAGAGGGCAGCTCATGAAGTTCCGTCCGCTGCACGACCGCGTGGTCGTCCGTCGCATCGAAGGCGAAGAGAAGACCAAGGGCGGCATCATCATCCCGGACACCGCCAAGGAGAAGCCGCAGGAGGGCGAGGTCGTCGCCGTCGGCCCCGGCGCCCGCGACGAGTCCGGTCGCGTTAACGCGCTCGACGTCAAGGCCGGCGACCGCGTCCTGTTCGGCAAGTGGTCCGGCACCGAGGTCAAGATCGACGGTCAGGACCTTCTGATCATGAAGGAATCCGACATCATGGGCGTCGTCGCCGCCTGATTGGGTCATCCGTCATCGCCCTTTGAGGCCTTCACCGGCCTTGGGGCTCAATCCAACTAGACAAGAGGCAAACCATGGCAGCGAAAGACGTTCGTTTCTCCGCCGACGCCCGCGATAAGATGCTGCGCGGTGTCGACATCCTCGCCGATGCGGTGAAGGTGACGCTGGGCCCGAAGGGCCGCAACGTCGTGATCGAGAAGAGCTTCGGCGCCCCGCGCATCACCAAGGACGGTGTGACGGTCGCCAAGGAGATCGAGCTCGCCGACCGCTTCGAGAACATGGGCGCCCAGATGGTGCGCGAAGTGGCCTCGAAGACCAACGACATCGCCGGCGACGGCACCACCACCGCGACCGTGCTGGCCCAGGCCATCGTCCGCGAGGGCGCCAAGTACGTCGCCGCCGGCATCAATCCGATGGACCTGAAGCGCGGCATCGACCTCGCCACGGCTGCCGCCGTGAAGGACATCACCGGCCGCGCCAAGAAGGTCTCGACCTCCGACGAGGTCGCCCAGGTCGGCACGATCTCCGCCAACGGCGACAAGGAGATCGGCGAGATGATCGCCCACGCCATGCAGAAGGTGGGCAACGAGGGCGTGATCACGGTCGAGGAGGCCAAGACGGCCGAGACCGAGCTCGACGTCGTCGAGGGCATGCAGTTCGACCGCGGCTACCTCTCCCCGTACTTCATCACGAAT